>CAZNYK010000061.1:0-4954 GCA_964577215.1 uncultured Saprospiraceae bacterium | reverse complement strand
GGTGAGTAGTATGGAGAATAACATTATCTCTGGTGTATTGGTTGTTGTTGGTGTTGTATTACCGTCGACTTCTTTCGCCGGCATCGAATTTTGCGCCGGCTCCTGAAGTCGACGGTACTGCCGTGGGCCTCACAAACCAAACCTGCTCAATACATACTGTGTTTCGATGAGGTTTTCCAGATAGGGCTTGCACTTGCGGAAGTTGACTAAGTGCATCCAATGGAAGACATTGTCGTGTATGAATAAGAACAGACCCTGTACCAGCACAGACCAGCCAAACCCTGCCCATAGTTCGGGGCGGGATATATCGGGTATGCGTGAAAGGGCAAGCAGGTACATGCCGGCGAAGCAATAGGCCGAATCCAAGCCTACGTTGAAGAGCAGCATCTTCTCCACATGCCGTTGCACCTCGAAGCGCTTGTACACATTGCCCCGCTGGAACCGGCCCATGTACACGTGCTCGTACATGCGCAGCGCAATGAAAAAATTGATGGCGGCCCAACTCAGGTTCATCAGCATGAAGTACTGCCAGAAGCCTTTGCTGAAAAGTATAGCGGGAATGCCCACAGCGGCGTTGATAAAACACCACCAACCCAGTACGGCCACGTGCTTGTGCAGGATGAGTACGAAGCGCTCGTCGAAATCCCGGAGTTCGTCCACGATATCTCTGAGCGGCAAACGCTTGCGAAGCGCCTTGAAGAAGAAGCGCCAGTTGATGGGTTCCATGTGCGACAGTTTTTTGTTTGTCGGGCAAAATTAAACAAATTAAACGCGCTGTGTGACGCAAATCACAGCTTTCCAGCCGGCGGCAGTATCATCTTTGCGTCATTATTTGTGGCAATTAACTCAACACGATGAAAAAGAAAGTATCCTTCAACGAATTGATCAACGGCGAAAAACCGGTATTAGTAGATTTTTCCGCCGAATGGTGCGGCCCCTGTAAGGCCATGGCGCCCATACTCAAAGAAGTAGCCGGTACCATTGGCGACAAGGCTTCCATCGTGAAGATAGACGTTGACCAAAACCGCGCGCTGGCGCAGCAAATGCAGATACAGGGCGTACCCACTTTTATCCTGTTCAAGAACGGACAGGTGAAGTGGCGTCAGTCGGGCATGCAGTCTGCCCACCGCCTGACCGGCGTCATCGAGCAATTTGCATAACAATTATTCTTATTTTTACACCCGGGCAAAAGCGCCCTGCCACTTTACGCGACAGGGCGCTTTTGTTATGTGCTTTAATTTCATTTACCTAATTGACAATCATCACTTATGGGAAATTTGATCGAATTCATCAGCCAACCCTGGCACTGGGCTGTGTCGGGGGCTATGATCGCGCTCACCCTCTTCCTCCTCACCTGGATGGGGCGCAGCTTTGGGGTATCTATGACCTTTCGCAATGCCTGTACACTGGCGGGCGCAGGCAAAAAGACCCCCTTTTTCAATATTGACATGAAAGAAGAATGGTGGCGCATGGCCTTTGTTCTCGGAGGCTTGGCAGGCGGCTTCATCGCCGTTACTTTCCTGCGCAGCCCGGAACCTGCGGCTATCTCGGCATCTACCATCAGCCACTTAGCCGACTGGGGCCTGAACTATCCCGAAGCTGACGCCAAACAGTTGGGCTTCGTGCCCACCGAATTGTTCAACTTCGGCAATATCAAGGGTTTGATCCTCGCCATCGTGGGCGGGTTCCTGGTAGGTTTCGGCGCGCGTTATGCCGATGGCTGCACCTCCGGCCACGCCATCAGCGGGTTGTCGCACCTGCAACTGCCCTCGCTTATTACCGTCATAGGGTTTTTCATCGGCGGCCTGCTCATGACGCATATCCTGATGCCGCTGCTGTTTTAACGTATTGCGGAACTCTGTTCCGGTTGCCTTCAAACCAAATCTGCGGAACCAGGTTCCGCTCATACAAAACGATCACTTCAAATGAAAAATATATCCTTCTTCGCCGTAGGCATCTTCTTCGGCATCGTAATGACCAAGTCGGAAGCCATTTCCTGGTTCCGCATCCACGAGATGTTCCGCTTTGAGAGCATCCACATGTACGGTATCATCGGCACGGCGGTGATCATCGGCGCCGCTATTATCTTCGCCATGAAAAAACTCAAGATCAAAACCCTCGCGGGTACCTTGGTGAGCTATACGCCCATGGAACTGCGGATTCCCCGCCACCTCCTGGCGGGCAGCATTTTCGGGTTGGGCTGGGCCATCACGGGTTGTTGCCCCGGCCCCATGTACGTGCTTATCGGGCAGGGGTACTGGATCATCATACTGGTGATGCTGAGCGCCATACTCGGCACTTACACTTATGGTGTGATCAAGGACAAGCTGCCGCATTGACCGCTACCCAAACACATTGAAGCGCCGTTTCACCCATTCCGAACCGAAATAGGTGGTCAGGTAGTAAAGCGCGCTCTTCCAGTTGAGTCCTGAACGGAGGAAATACAACCGCGCCTCTTTCATCTCTCCGCGGATGTAGTGAAACCGCGCCCGGGTGCCGTGAATTTTCCGGAAAGCTATCTTCGTTTCGCGGGGGTAGCTTTTCGCGTATTCCTCTAAGGTGAACAGCGAGTAGTAAAAATCCCGGATTACGTATTTGCTGTTAAGAGAGAGATTCCCGCCGGCCACGTAGCGGTTGTACAGGCTCTCGCAGGCTTCTATGCTATGTCTTTGGTGGAACAGCTCCAGGAACCAGTCGTAATCCGACAGCCTGAAGCACTCCTCAAACTCTATATGCTTCAGTTCTGCGCTGTATAGGATGCCGGCAAGATAGGCCTGTTGGCCGGTAAGCGCCTTGGTTAGCTTTTGAATGAAGGTGGTATTGGCCGGGTATTGAATGTAGTTTTGCCCGGGCGCGGGTGGGTTGATGCGGTGCAGCGTTCTTCCGGTATTGGAGTCGATGATGGTGTAACCGCAACTCGCAATGGGCGCGAGTTCCAACAGGGGCAGTTGTACGAGCGTTTTGCGGGGATGCCATTCGTCGTCGTGGTCCATGATACAGATATAATCGCCGGTAGCGCGGCGCAGGCCTATATTCCGTCCGGCATTAGGTCCTCCTGCTTTCGAGGGCGGGCGCAGCAATTCGATCCCGTTTTGCCGTAAGATTTCAGCAGTGTTGTCGGTGGAATAGTCGTCCACCACAATGAGTTCGATATCAAAGACTTCGCCCAAGCCTACTTGCCCGAAGATGGAATCCAGGGTGCGTTGCAGGAAGGCTTCTGCGTTGTAGGTGGTGAGGATGACGGAAATTTTTTTCATTAATGGTAATCCATTCGCTGTCTCACGGCCTCTCGTGCCTTGGGGCCGGCAAATTTTTCGCAAAGATACAGGCCCAGGTCGAGCGAAGAAGCCACCGCGCCGGCAGTGATCACGTCGAAATCTTCCACGATGCGCTCCTGGAGCACCTCTTTGCAAAAAGGCTTAAGGGTTTCGTACTGTTCGAAGTGGGTGGTGGCCCGGCGCCCTTTCAGGAAACCCGCAGCGCCAAGCAGCAAGGCGCCGGTGCAGACCGACACTTTCCATCGTACGCCGGCGGCGGTGCCCAGCCATTTGAGGAATTGTTTATCCTTCATCATTGCCCGGGTGCCGAGGCCGCCCGGTACGATGATCATGTCGTAAGCAGAAAGATCAGGCGCTACTTTGTCCACTTGCAGGGCAAGGTGGTAGCTGTCCATGACGGTTTCGTCCAGCGCGCAGAGGTCCCACTTCAACTGCGGCATAAACCCCAATGGGCGCAAGCGGCTTACGGGGTCGTAGATGCCGGCTAAGTCCAGCAAGGTGATATTGTCAAAGAGAATATAGGCGATTTGCATTGGGGGCGCAGGTTTTGTCCTGCGGCGATGGCAAAGGTACTGCAAATTCGAGAATGCGCATACGGCCCCGATCACAACACCGATGCTTCAACTTCGCTCAGCATACACCCACTTTTGAAAAAAAATCCCGATATTTGCCCCCCTTATGCCCGACGAAAAATGGTTTTCAAAAAAAATACAAACCATTTTTCATCGGCATAACTGATTGCCAGTGGTTTGCAAAAAAAAAACCGCAAACCACCGGCAATCGAGTATAAAAACCAACCAAACTATGGCCGGCGAAAAAATAATCTTCTCTATGGCGGGCGTGAGCAAAGTATTTCCGCCCAACAAACAGGTACTCAAGGATATCTGGCTCTCCTTTTTCTACGGCGCCAAGATAGGCGTGCTCGGCCTCAATGGTTCCGGCAAATCCACCTTGCTCAAGATCATTGCCGGGTTGGATAACAACTACCAGGGCAAAATCGAATTTGACGGCAGCTACAAGATCGGTTTCCTGGAGCAGGAGCCTACCCTCGACGACACCAAGACCGTGCGCCAGGTGGTGGAAGAAGGCGTGCAGCATATCGTGGATCTCATGCGCGAGTACGACGAGATCAACCTCAAACTCGCCGAACCCATGGACGATAACCAGATGATGAAGGTCATCGACCGCCAGAGCCAGCTCATGGAGCAACTCGACCACCACAACGCCTGGGAACTCGACTACCGCCTCGAAACCGCCATGGACGCCCTGCGCTGCCCCGAAGGCGATGTGCCCGTCAAAGTACTCTCCGGAGGCGAACGCCGCCGCGTGGCCCTCTGCCGCCTCCTGCTCAGCAATCCTGACATCCTCCTCCTGGACGAACCCACCAACCACTTGGATGCCGAGTCGGTGGACTGGCTCGAACAATACCTCCAGAGCTTCCCCGGTACCGTCATCGCCGTTACCCACGACCGCTATTTCTTAGACAACGTAGCCGGATGGATACTCGAACTCGACCGCGGCGAAGGCATTCCCTGGCAAGGCAACTATTCCTCCTGGTTGGAGCAAAAGGCCAAACGCCTGGAGCAGGAGGAAAAAGCCGAATCCAAACGCCGCAAGACCTTGGAACGCGAATTGGAATGGATACGCATGGCCCCCAAGGCCCGGCAGGCCAAAGG
>CAZNYK010000060.1:19692-22856 GCA_964577215.1 uncultured Saprospiraceae bacterium | reverse complement strand
GTTCAGCTCCTCTCACAGCTTTCTACTTGCATGCAAAACTAATGCCTTTGGGGGGAAAAGTCAAGCTGCCGTAGGAGAAAGTTTACCATCGGAATGAAGATGACCGCCATCAACCTGGGCATAGAGCGCCTTACCGGACGATGGCGCCTCGCGATGAGCCTGGGAACTGCTGACCTGGGCGCCTGGAAGCGCGGTCTCCAGAAGGGTCATTGCCCGTTCAAATGGCTGCTCATCGGAAAATTCCAAATATATGGCTTTGCCGCAGCGGACTGATTGCAAATGTGTATTGCATATGGGCAATGTATGGATGCGACGTGCTCATTTCAAGCGCTAAGGGCACTATTCATTTTTCTGTATCCCGCAAAGGTCGCGAAGAGCGCTAAGTCTTTATTTTCAGTAGCTTATGCAATATGCTCTTTGATAGAGACACACTTCAATGAACAGTCTCTACATTTATGAACGGCCTCCCAAGGCTTGCACTTCCGCTAAAGCTTGCACTTCCGTCTACTCTCCCAGTCACCCCCTCTCCCAGTCACCCCCTCTCCCAGTCACCCCCTCTCCCAGTCAGTTACTTGATGTCATAGTTGACGAGGTAGTCCAACTCCTCCCTTACCGCCTCATAATCCGTCCAGGGAATAAAATGACTGGATTCGGGCAGGACTTTCATCCTGAGATATGCCGCCGGGATGTGTTGCCGGCTGAAGGCGATGTTCTCTTCCGGCGGCGCCAGGAAATCCGACCCGCCGTGCAGGTGCGCTACCGGTATGCGCAGGTCTTTCCAGCGGGGTTGCAGCTTGCGGAGTTCTTCGACATGGGCAAACTTCTCGTCGCCCGACACCTGCCAGGCTTTCGACAACATCCAACGCGTGGCGCGCCAACGGGCGAAGCCGGCGTACCAGGGCACCGGCTCGCTGTCGGGGTCGTTCACCGGTGCAAGCATAAGCAAGGCATGCACCTGATTGGGGTAATCGAGGGCGGTTTGGGCAATGACCGGTCCGCCGAAGGAATGTCCCACGAGGATAGTACGAGTGGGCCTGTATTGGTCAAGCACAGCTTTTAAGGCAGCGGCCTGCCCGGCAAAACGGGGCTCGCTTATCCCGTAGTTGGAGTATCCATATCCCGGGCGGTCCATCGAGACCAGGCGGGCTTTTGCGCAGAGTATGCTGTCAGCTAAATATTGATAAAAATTATTGCCTGATCCCGGTGCGCCATGCACGAAAAGCACTACCGGTGCGGTATCGGCGCTGAGGCCGGTCTCCACGTAGCGCAGTTCGCCGCCGGCAAAGGGCACGCGGCGGATGTGCGCGGGAGTGTTTCTTTTGGCAAAATACCGCTTCGTTTGGACATCGGAAGTGCGCAAAGACATGGAGGCGCCGAAGAGGAGCAACCCGATGGGCAATATCAGGAGAGCAATGACCCCATAGCGCAGCCGCCGGCGGTTTTTTTTCTTGCCGGAAGCGCTGTGCGGCGGCAGGATCATTTCGTTTTTCTGAACATGAAGTACAACCCCGCCAGCACAAACGGAATGCTGAGCAACTGCCCGGTGCTCAACACATTGCCGAAGGCGCTCTCGAAGCCGCCCTGGCTCATCTTGAGGTACTCCCACACGAAGCGAACGCCCCAGATCAACACCAAGAACAGCCCGAAGAGATAACCCAATTTGTGCCGCTTATCCGTGCGCCAGTAGGTGTAGAACAGGATGCCGAAAATGGCGAAGTAGCTCAGGGACTCGTACAACTGCACGGGGTGGCGGGGTACCATGCACATTTCGGAGCCGAGGTCGAAAACGCCGGTTTTGACGCAGTTGAGAGCCATGTTTACGCATTCCTCGCATTTCACCCAGGTGTCACTGGCCGCATTCTTGAACAGAAAGCCAATGCCGCTGTCGGTAGGTTTGCCTACTATTTCGGAGTTCATCAGGTTGCCGAGGCGGATGAATCCGCCGGCGAGGGCTGTGGGCACCACGATCTTGTCCAATATCCAGAGGATGGATTTTTTGGAAACGGTGCGCGAAAATATCCACATGGCTAAGATGATGCCAATGGCGCCGCCGTGGCTGGCTAAGCCTCCTTCCCAGATTTTGAGTATCTCCCCGGGGTGTTGGGAGTAATAGGGCCAGTCGTAGAAAAACACGTGCCCCAGGCGCGCGCCCAGCACCGCGCCGCCCACTACGTACAGGAAACATTTGTCGAGCCATGCTTCCGGCGCTTTTTCGACCAGGAACATGCGGCGCACAATAAACAGGCCGATCAAAAAACCGAGAGCGAAAAGCAGCCCGTACCAGCGCAGGGTAAGGGGGCCGATCTCGGCTATTTCAGGGGATGCATTCCAGGTGATGTAGGCCAGCGGCGTCATAGTTGTTGCTTTTCAGGGCGCTAACTTAGGTGTTTTTGCCGGTAGATTTGACAAATCTCGCGGATTTGTCAAATCTCCTTTTGCCTGTTGTTATACAAATTCATCGTCTGCCCCAGGCCGATGGCGCCGAAGCTTTTCACCGTATCGGCGGCAAATTTGAGTATATCGGGCAGTTGCGTTTTTTCCTCCCCGCTCCATTCGCTGAGTACGAAATCGGCTTGCCGCCCTTTGGGGAATTCATCGCCGATGCCGACGCGCAGGCGGGCGTAGTTGTTGTTGCCGAGCAGGGCGTCTATGTCTTTGAGGCCGTTGTGGCCCCCGTCGCTGCCTTGGCCGCGCAGGCGCTGTTTGCCGAAGGGAAGGTTCAGGTCGTCGAGGATGACGAGGAGGTGGTTTTGCTCTATTTTTTCCTTTTGGAGCCAGTAGCGCACGGCTTTTCCGCTCCGGTTCATATAGGTGGAAGGCTTGAGCAGCACGAACATGCGGCCCTTGTGTTTGACGCGCGCCACGTCCCCGAGGTGTTCGGTTTCCCATTTTGCCTCGGCAGCCTGCGCCAGGGCATCCACCACCATAAAGCCGATGTTGTGTCGCGTACCGGCGTACTCCGGCCCCGGATTACCCAAACCTGCAATGAGAAATTTCATGTTGTAGAGATGTCGATGCGGGTGCAAAGGTCGGAATAAGGTTCGGCATGGCAAAATATACTGCACACGACAACCTCTCGCGGGCCCTTCCCACAGCGGCAAATAACCTGCCCCTTTAACCTTTAACCTTCCCCCTTTAACCTTTAACCTTCCCCCTTTAACCTT
>CAZNYK010000060.1:6223-19592 GCA_964577215.1 uncultured Saprospiraceae bacterium | reverse complement strand
CCCCTTTAACCTTTAACCTTCCCCCTTTAACCTTTAACCTTCCCCCTTTAACCTTCAAACCCTTATACTCAGCACCGGCAGGTTGCCGTAGCGGAGCAGGTTTTCGGGGATGCTCTCCACGAAGATACCTCCCAGGCCGGTGCGCCCATGGTTGGCGATGCCGATGAGGTCGGCGCCTACGGATTGAGCGAACTCCAGGATGCCGGCCTCGATGGTGTAGTGGGCATAACTGTGCAAGGTGATAGCCTTGAAATCGTGCGCATCCACAAATGCCCTGATCTGGCCCATGACTTCACCTGTAGGCTTGAAGTTGTACGGCGTGGTGACCTCCACGAAGTAGAGATTTTCCGCGCCGATATCTTCGGCAAACCGGATGAGATGATCAAATGCCGTATGCGTGTCTTCTTCCAGTCCGGAGGCAAACACAATGGTATCGAAGTGTATCTCCTCCCCCGGGTTTTTACAGGCCAGCACCGGCGCCTGCGCAGTGCGCATGATCTTTTCGGTGTGCGAGCCGAGGGCAAATTTTTTGATGCCGGTATGGCCGTGGGATCCCATCACAATAAGGTCGTTGACGGTATCCAGCACCGTATTTGCCACGGTCTCAAAGCCTTCGAGGAAGGCGAGGCTTTTTTCAGCCTTGATGCCCATGTGCTCGGCGTCTTTGACCAGTTCGTCGAGGTGTTGATTGGCCGCGCCTATCTGCGCTTTGATCTCGGGATAACTGTCTTCAAGGCGTTTGGGCAGATTGACCCAGTCAACCGGCGTTTTCATGCCGTGGAGAAAGAGCATCTCCGCATTGGTCTTTTTGGCGATCCATTTCCCGACTCGCGCTGCCGTGTCGGCGCATGGGGAAAAATCAGTGGGAACGAGGATCTTTCTCATAATTGGAAGTTTTGCAAATTATTCGATTTTGACCTTTTGGTAAGGGCGTTCATCCTCAGTGGGTACATTCACAAAAGTGAGTTTTAAGATGCCATTCTCGCAAAAGGCCGAGATCTTTTCGCGGGCGATTCCGGGCGCCAATTTGAAGGAACGCTCGAAGGTGTCAAAGTCAAACTCTTCAAGGATAAATTCAGCGCCGCCCATGCGCTCCGACTTGGTTTTTTCACCGCGCACGGTTAGTATGTCGTCTTTCAATACGATCTCGAGCTCTTCCTTGGTAAAGCCGGGAATGGCCAGTTCCAGCTCAAACAAAGCCTCCTCCCGCCGGATATTGGCCGGAGGGGTGCGCTGCTGGTATGGCACGTCAAAAGCGCTGCGGCCCAGAAAGTGACTCGAATCCAAAACAGGGTGAAATTCTTCGCCGAAGCGCTCAAACGCATGGTTCTTGATTTCTGCTCTCCACATGGGTGTATGATTTTGTTGTCGGGTGTAAGGTACCGGCGATCCGGCTTACACAGAAATGTCTTTTGTCATTGCTGCGCGGTGACTTTTGTCAGCCGGCCTTATTTTTTATTGAGTATTAACCCGGATATGCCTACCTTTGCGCTCTGTTTTTAAAAACCTGTCCAAGACCATCCATGGATTCCAAGTTGATTCGCTCTGCTTTAGTCTCGGTCTTTTATAAAGAAGGTCTCGAACCTATTCTCCGGGAGCTGCATCACATCGGGGTAACGCTATACTCTACAGGCGGCACTTACCAGTATATTCAGTCGTTGGGCCTTCCCGCTATTGCGGTGGAAGACATTACCGGCTATCCCTCCATCCTCGACGGCCGCGTAAAAACCCTGCACCCCGCCGTGTTTGGCGGCATCCTGGCCCGGCGCGACCCGGAGCATTTGGCTCAACTGGAAAATTACCGCCTGCCCGAAATAGACTTGGTGATCGTGGATTTGTATCCCTTTGAAGAAACCGTGGCAGGCAGCGCCTCCGAACCGGAGATCATTGAAAAAATCGATATCGGCGGCATTTCCCTGATTCGGGCAGCAGCCAAGAACTTCCGCGATGTAGCCGTTGTGCCCTCCCGGCAGGAGTACGCGCTCTTCCTGGAAATACTCCGGGAGTCGAAAGGCGCCCTCACCATCGAACACCGCCGCGAACTGGCACGCCGCGCCTTCAAAGTATCATCCAACTACGATATCGCCATTTTCAACTACTTCAACGAGGGCAGCACCGATATCGCATTCAAGCACAGCATCCACCGCTCAGATATACTCCGCTACGGCGAAAACCCGCACCAGAACGGCGTGTTTTTCGGCGATTTTGAACAAATGTTCGACAAGCTCGCCGGCAAAGCCATTTCCTACAATAACCTGGTGGACATAGACGCCGCCGTGCAGGTGATGCGCGAATTGCGCAACGGAGAGCCGGCTTTTGCCATTCTCAAGCACACCAACACCTGCGGATTGGCCGCGCGCTCCACGCTCTCTGAAGCCTGGCACGCCGCACTGGCCTGCGACCCCGTATCCGCGTTCGGTGGCATTTTCGTGTGCAACCGCCCGGTGGACCTGGAAACCGCCTCCGAAATAGACAAGCTCTTCTACGAAGTGCTCATTGCTCCTGGTTTTGACGCCGACGCGCTCGAATTGCTGCAAGCCAGGAAAAACCGCATACTGTTGCTTGTGAAGGATTTCTACGTGCGGCCGCGGAGTTTCCGCAGCTTGCTCAACGGCGTGGTAGAGCAAGATTCCGACCTGCTCATCGAGTCGGAAGATAATTTTCAAATGGTTACCCATAAAGCGCCCAGCTCCGCTGAAGTAGAAGATATGGTTTTCGCCATAGTGGCCGTCAAGCACCTCAAGTCCAACGCCATTGCTTTGGTGAAAGACAAGCAACTCATCGGCATGGGCTGCGGGCAGCCCTCAAGGGTGGACGCCCTCAGGCAAGCCATTGCCAAGGCCCGGGCTTTCGGTTTTGACTTAAAAGGAGCAGTGATGGCTTCCGACGCTTTTTTCCCTTTCCCCGATTGTGTGGAAATTGCAGATCAGGCCGGTATTACCGCAGTAGTGCAACCGGGCGGGTCCATTAAGGACCAGGAAAGTATCGATTATTGCAATGCCCATCACATGGCGATGGCGCTAACCGGCATCCGCCATTTCAGGCACTAAACATTTGGCGTTTTGTGCAGGAATGACCCGCGGCCGCCCGTTACCTGTACAAAAAAAGAAATAATATTTAACATCGCATTAAGATACCGCGATCGACCGGCACGTCATAATTCGGGATCGAAAGCGATACCGGAATCCAAATCACAATGAAATTGAGTCGCCCGTAACTTTGAGAAACCTGACGATCGACATCGGCAATACGCGTGCAAAGGCGGCGGTGTTTGACAACAGCCGGCTGGAGGAGCGCAGAGCCTGGGAAACCTGGTCGTTTGAGACAATCTTTGACTGGGCAACCAACCATCGGGTAGAAAATGTCATCTTATCCGTGGTGGGTACTCCCCTTAGCGATGAGGACAAAGCCATGATTGCTTCCCGATTCCGCTTCGTGGAATTGACAGCGGCTACGGCGCTGCCCTTTCGCAACCTGTACGCCACGCCGCACACCCTCGGTAAAGACCGGATAGCGGCTGTGGCAGGCGCTTATGCCCTGTTTCCGGGGCAGAATTGCTTGGTGATAGATGCCGGCACCTGCATCACCTACGACGTCCTCACCGCGGAAGGCGCCTACATAGGCGGCAACATTTCGCCAGGCATCGGGTTGAGATTCAGGGCTTTGCCTGCTTTTACAGCCAATCTGCCCTTAGTGGTGCCGGGCGAAACCGAAGAGATGCTCGGCAACAGTACGGAGAGCGCTATTCGCCGGGGGGTGCAGCTTGGCGCGGTGTGGGAAATGGAAGGCGCCATAAGCGCCATACGGCAGCGTTGGCCGGGGCTTAACGTTCTATTAACCGGCGGAGACGCGGATTTTTTTGTAAAAAATTTGAAAACCCGCATCTTTGCGAATCCTGACTTAGTACTTGAGGGGCTAAATAAAATATTAACCTACAATGTTTGAGACCCGTAATAGTGTCGTTTTTCTCGTATTGCTCGGCATATTTGCCCTGCAAAGCCTCTCTGCGCAATCTACCGGGGTGCAGCCCAAGAGTAATTCTCCCTATTCCCGCTTCGGCATGGGCGATCCTGCAAGTCTTCCGTTCGCAGGGCAAAACGCCATGGGCGGCCTTGGAGCAGCTTATAACGACCCCTATTTCATGAATATGGTCAATCCGGCTGCGCTTGGCTATCTCAATACCACCGACCTCGAAATCGGCTTTTTTGCCCGGTTCAACCGTCTCGATGACGGCAACACCAGCACGAACCTGTGGAACGGCAATTTGAATTACTTAGCCCTCGGGTTCCCATTGCTCAACCCCATCAACCGCACCATGGATAAAAAATCGTCCAAAGTGGGTCTCGGTATGGGCTTCATATTGCAGCCTTTCACTACGGTGGGCTATGACGTGCGCACGGAACAGGAATTGCCGGAAGTAGGTAAAGCCTCAAGCACCTTCAGAGGAAGCGGCGGCTCGTACCGCCTGATGTGGGGCAACGGGTTCCGGTATCACCGCTTCTCCGCCGGCGTCAATTTGGGCTATTTGTTTGGAAAGACCTCCTTTGACCGGACCGTGGAGTTTACCGAGGTCGGCCCCAATGCTTACTTTACCAACTACTTGGACGAGCAGAGCCTCAACGGCTTCCTGTGGAATGCCGGGGCTCAGTTTTCGGTGCCGTTGCAAAAGAAACCGGAGGCAGGCGGTCGTACCATTAAAGAAAAAAACCTCATCATAGGGGTGTATGGCAACTCGGCCACCTCCTTCCAAACCAATGACAGCCGTTTCCATGTGCGCGAAAACAGAATATATAATGATCTCGATACCATTTTACTGCAAACGGACACCCGCAACACCGGCACTTTGCCCGGCGAGTATGCCATAGGGATCACCTATGACCAGAGCGACAAGCTCAAGCTCGGCATAGAGTACGGCGCGGCTTTCTGGAGCAAGTATCGCAACCCCCTCCGGCAGGAAGCCCTGAGTGATACCCGGCGGTTTGCAGCCGGGCTTGAATATATTCCCAACGCTTCTTCGTACAACAACTACTGGCAACGGGTCCGTTACCGGGCAGGCGCCTTTTACCGAAGTGATCCGCGCACCATCAACGGCGACCAGTTGAAGGAGTTCGGCGTTTCTCTCGGCTTTGGTATGCCGCTCATTTTGCCGAGGCAACAAACTTCTTTTGTCAATTTTACAGTGGAAGGCGGCCGCTTCGGAAGCGCTGAGGCGATCCGCGAGACTTACGTAAGAATGACGCTAGGTTTTACGTTAAATGACAACTCTTGGTTCTTCAAACGCAAATTCAATTAAAACTATGAAAATCCTGCGCAACCTTCTCCTGACAAGCCTTCTGGCCGCAATTGTTTATTTGCCGGCATTAGGCCAATGTGAAAATTGGAACAATTCTCCGCAAAAAGAGGATGCTGAAAATGCCCACGTTAATTACAGGCAGTACCTCAAGGGAAAAGATGTACCCGATCTTGAAAAAATGGACCCGGAGAACTTCCAGGTGGCTTTCAACGAGTGGAAAAAAGCCTACACCCTGGCGCCTGCCGCCGATGGTCAACGCCCCAGCCACTATCAGGACGGGCGCACGCTCTACAGGGTGCTTTACAACAAGGCTACGGATGATGCTACCCGGAAGCAACACGCAGCCGTGATCATGCGCCTTTATGACGAGCAGATGCAGTGCTACAAAAACGAGGGTTTTTTGCTTGGGCGTAAAGGCTACGACATGTATTACATGCCGGAGTACGGTCGTACGGAAGGCACTTTCCAGGCATTGAAAAAATCTCTTGAACTTAGCGGGAACAATTCGGAGTACATCATTTTCGACCCGATCTCCGAACTGATCGTTCAAAAATATCAGAACGGCGAAATGAGCAAAGAAGAAGCCCGCGGCTTCAATATCAAGCTCATGGAGGTGCTCGACTATAACATCGCCAATAATGCCCGCCTGAAAACTTACTACGAAACCATGAAGATACGCACCGAAGCTACCTTTAGCGCCATAGAGGACGAAATTTTTGACTGTGCTTATTTCAAGGACAAATTAGTGCCTCAATACCGCGAAAACCCCGAAGACCACGAAGTGATCCGCTATATCTACAACAAACTTCGTCAGCAAGGCTGTCCGGAGGACGAAGAGGTCATGGTGGAATTGAAGGCAAAGTACACGGAGATAGCCTCGGCTATCAACGACAGTCTGCGCCAGGCTTACTACGTCGAAAACCCCTCCGCTCACGCTAAAGACCTGTACGACAGCGGCGAGTACTCCAAAGCCATAGAAAAATACCGCGAAGCTGCCGAAAAAGAAACCGATAGCAGCAAAAAGGCAGAGTACTATTTTGCTGTTGCATCCATACAATTCCGCAAACTCTCGCAATATACCTCCGCACGCGACAACGCACTGAGGGCGGCCAATATGCGCAGGGGCTGGGGCCAGCCCTACATGCTTATCGGCGATATGTACGCCACCTCGGCGCGCACCTGCGGCAGCGACGGCTATACCAGGGGGCTTGCCGTATTGGCTGCCATCGACAAGTATGCCCAGGCCCGCAACGTAGATTCAAGCGTGGCCGACGAGGCAAACCGCCGCATCGGCCGTATCAGCGGCGCCGTGCCATCGGGCGAAGATATTCACCTGCGCGGCAAATCCGGCAAAACCGATGTGGTGCCTTGCTGGATCGGCGAAACCGTGCGCCTGCCGAACCTTTAGCGGTTGGCAGCCCAACACTCGGGAAGCAGGATGCCTTTCTCAGGCGGCCCTGCTTCCCGAAATACTGTACCAATCAAAAATCAAAAACATGCGCGCGAAAACTATCTGGATCGGGGCCGGTTTACTGCTTCTCACAGCCGCCTGCTCTCCCAAAACAGGTACCAAAATTGCCGCTGAACCGGTAAAGGAAGAGCCCAAGCCCGCAGCTCCTGCAGCTGAGGACTTAAAGCTCAGCCCTTGTACCAAATTTATGGACCTCGGCGCGCGCAGCGAAGATGCCGTGACGAATTTCGTGCTCTATCGCGATTTCCTCAAGGCCGGCGACTGGGACCAGGCCTACGACTACTGGAAACAGGTTTTTGCCGTAGCTCCCGCTGCCGACGGCAGGCGCAATACCATTTTTGCCGACGGCATCCGGTTCTTCGAACACTTCATTTCGCAAACGACGGACTCCCTCCAGAAGGAGCAATACATCGACAAGATATTTGAGCTTTACGACGGCATTGACAGTTGTTATTACGATGGAGGATTTGCCACGGCGCGCAAAGCTTTCGACCTGTACTACAAATACCCGCAGCGATCGACAAAAGAAGAAACTTTCCGCATGTTTGAGGATGCCATTCGATTGGATAGCAATTCGATGCGCGATTTCATCATCAACCCGTTCGTGGCCCTCATGGTCGATCTCCACGAAGCAGAAAAAGTGACGAACGAGCAGGCCAAAAAGTACGACGAGATAGTGCGCAAGTCTTTGGCCAAAGGGCTTGCCGAATGCAAAGGCACAGAGTGCGACCGCTGGAAAATAGTGCAGGAGTATGCCCCGCTTCGCCTGGAGTACTTCGAAACAGTAAAGGGATTTTACGATTGCACCTACTACAAGAACAAGTATTACAAGGAGTTTGAAGAAAACCCGGACGATTGCGACGTGATACGCAACGTTTACAGCTACCTGCGTTGGGCAGGATGCGCAGACGATGATCCCAAGCTGTTGGCTGTAATCCGCAAGGGCAATGAGCTTTGCGTCGAGCGCGAGGTCGGGCCTGCCGCCTTAGCCTACGAGTGCCTGCGCAATGCCGACTATCGCTGCGCCATTGACGGTTTCGTCAAGGCTGCTTCCGAAACAACCGACCCCGTGCAAAAAGGCAATCACCTGCTCACCGCAGGGAAGATATATTATACGCACCTCAAGAATTTCTCCCGGTCGCGCCAGATGTTCCAACAAGCGGCTGAGGCCCGTTCCGGCTGGGGTGAGCCTTACCTCTGGATCGGGCGGCTGTACGCGTCCAGCGGCCCCTTGTGCGGCCCGGGCCGGGGCTGGGACAGCCAGGTGGTGGTGTGGCCCGCCGTTGACAAATGGGAATATGCCAAACGTATAGACCCCTCATCCGCCAGGGAAGCCAATAAGTGGATATCTCAATATGAGCAGTACATGCCCGATCGCTCAGAGATTTTTTCCCGCCTGCTCAAAGAAGGGGATTCCTTCTTTGTAGGCTGCTGGATTCAGGAGCGCACCACGGTAAGGGCAGCCAAATAAAAGGGGGATCACTTTTTTCAGTCCTGCAATTTCTCTCCGAATGCCAGGTCGCCGGCATCGCCCAACCCGGGAACGATGAAGGATTTGGCGGTGAGTTCGTCATCTATTGCGGCCGCCCAAATGTCGGCTTTGGGAAATAAGCGTTTAACGTATTCTATGCCTGATGTAGAGGCGATGGCGGTAGCGAAATGTATCTTGGAAGGCCGGCCGAATTGCTGAAGCTCCTGGGCTGCAAGCGCCATGGATGCGCCCGTGGCCAGCATGGGGTCTACCACAATTAGTACTGCGTCAGTAAGGTTGGGGCATGATATATACTGCATGTTGATCTCGAACGTGCCGTCCTTATGATGCAGCCGGTAAGCAGAAATGAAGGCATTGTCCGCCTTGTCGAAATAATGCACCATGCCTTCATGAAGGGGGATGCCGGCTCTGAGGATACAGGCCAGGACTACGCGCTGCCGGGGCAGCGCTACGGTTGCCGTTCCGAGCGGGGTTTCTACCTGTTGCTGTTCATATTTAAGGGTTTTGCTGATCTCATAAGCCAGCACCTCGCCTATGCGCTCCAAATTGCGCCGGAAGCGCATGCGGTCTTTCTGGATGTTGACATCCCGCAGTTCGGCCATGAACTGGTTGGCGATGGATGCCTTGTCGCTTAGGTTGTGTACCATGAGGTTTTTGAAAATTTATTCCCAAATGTAAAAAAAAGTGCGGTTCCACCCAACGAAAAATGGTTTGCGAAAAAAATTAAACCTATTCCTCTCCCTGCGCCCTCGCTTTGAGGCTCAGGTACATGCTGCGCCAGGGCTTCCAGTTGCCGATCTCCGAAAAAGAACTGTTGTGCCAGAGGGTACAGAATACGCCGCCGGCCTCGCGGGCGGCGGCCAGTAGCCGGGTAGCCCGCTCGAGTCCCTCCTCCGGAGTAAGACCGAGATATTCCTTGAGGGTGACATCCATCACGGTAAAGGGGTGGAGGGTCAGTTCCGTAGCTGATTCTGCCCCGAGGTCATACCAGGGAAAAGGTCCTGCGATGCCGGCGCGGAATCCCGGCGCATCGGCATAGCCCATGGTGTAGTCCTCCCTGATCCCGGCAGAGAGGATTTGACGGTAGGTGCGGGGCAGTTCCATGCGGAGGAAGTGTTGGCGGCTCCGGGCCGGCGCTGCGCCGGTAATGTCGCAGAACCGGCGGATTTCCTCGGATAGGCGGGCATCGGCGGCGGCGGCGCGCCAGGAAGGATGCAGTCCTGTGCGGTGTGCTCCTGCCAGGCGGGCGACGAGGGTGCGCAGCATGGGATGTTTGTAAGAGATGCTTTTGTCGAAGCGGCCGTAGTCGCCGAGGTGAAAGAAAAAAATCGGATCGGACGCGGGTAGGCGATGCCATTCTTCGATATCGGCAAAGGTAAAAAACGGGTCTTCGGCGCGCCCTGCCAGCACCTCCCGGCGGTGTCGGAGTGCATACTTGTTGCCTTGCAGCGCATCGCGCAGCACCCCTGCCCAATGCAACCAGGGGGATTTGTGGCGCCAGGCCCAGGCCTGGTCCACGTCGAATGTGGGCTGGAAGCGAAAATCCGGCCGGGCCAAGCGAAATCCCGGGAACCGCCGTTCCAGGGCATCTGCCAGGTGCCGTACCCAGAGATTGACGACCGGCCGTTCCAGGAAATTCTCGCGGAAAGCCAGGCTCTCCCTTGCCGGGAAACGCCCGTGCCGGTCGCGCCGGTAAGGAAGATACTCCTCATAACGGCTCGCCATGTAGAAGACGAGGCTCAGCAGGTCGAAATCGTAGTCGGCGCCGGTGCATGAAGAAAAGAAAAAAGCGGGTATCCCATCGCGCATTTTCACCTCAATGTCCTGGCGTTGAATAGAAGTCCGGCGCAGCAGCGAGCAGGCGGGTATCCACACGGATGGCGTGGAAATGGGCTCGTTGCCGTAATACAATCGCGGACCGGCAAAATGAGCAAAGGTTTCCCGGTGCTGCGTGACCCGGTAGCCGGTGTTCAGAATTTGGCGAAAGACCAGGTCGAGCGCGTATCGCAACCTGGGCGCGTCAAAAGGCACATATATGCACAGCATTTCATTCATTATGGAAAAAAATTGGCCTTTGATGGTTAAAGCGGCGACAAATTGCGGGTCGGCAGGTGCAAATCCAAATCTTTTACCTTAATTTTATCTGAACAATTGGGAAACTCCTTATGTATTACACCAAGCGGAAAATCTAGCATGAAAAAAACACTGCTTTCCATCCTTTTCGTTGCCGGCCTCGGCGCGGCAGCGGCCCAGCAACCTTCCACCCCGCGGATCAAGGGGATGCCGGAGGAAGGCAAAGGCATTGTGTACAACAAGGAGTTTACTTTTGATTTCAAGATACATACCTCCGGTATGGGCCTGGGAGTGAATTTCGCCAAGCTGAAAACCTATTACCGCACCCGCTTTTTCAATATCGAGCTTACGGAGATCAAGCACCCCAAAGAGTTCCGGCAGAGTTTCGATTTTCGCGTGCCCTCGGCCAACCGGGTCTCCCGTTCTTTCATCTTCGGCAAACAAAACAACCTGTACGCCTTGCATGGCGGCATCGGTGAAAAGCGCTACTTTTCCGAAAAAGCCCTCAACCGTGGCTTAGCCGTGGGGATCAGCTACTCCGGCGGGCCTGCGCTCGGCTTGCTCAAACCTTATCACTTGGATATCATCCGCTACCGGGAGCCGGACTTCGGCTCGTTTTTTATCCGCAGCGAAGCCTATTCTGAGGAAAACGCCGATAAGTTTTTAGACATCAACAGCATTTACGGATCATCCGGTTTAATAAAAGGCATAGGAGAAACCTCCATTGTACCGGGTGCGCATGCTAAATTTGCCGTCCATTTGGACTGGGGGGCCTTCGACCAATTCGTTAAATCCGTGGAAACCGGTGTAATGGTGGATGTTTTCTTCAAAAATATGCCCATCATGGTGGAATCGCCTCTGCTGCCCAACACGGAAAACCAGTCAGTATTTGTGAACCTTTTTCTCAATCTTCAAATCGGTAAGCGCCGGTAAAACATGATTGAACTCGATATAGTGGAATCTGCAGCAGCGCGGCAACGCAAACCGGACTGGCTGCGCGTCAAATTGCCCATTGGGGAAAACTACCGCAATGTGCGCACCCTGGTGGACGAGTACAAGCTTCACACCATTTGCCAAAGCGGCAACTGCCCCAATATGGGCGAGTGCTGGGGTGCAGGCACGGCCACCTTCATGATCCTGGGAAATACCTGTACCCGCTCCTGTTCGTTTTGCGCCGTAAAAACCGGCCGCCCCAACGAATACGATGAAGACGAGCCGCGCAGGGTAGCCGAGGCCATACGCCTCATGCGCGTAAAACACGCCGTTATCACTTCCGTGAACCGCGACGAACTGGCCGACCGCGGCGCTGAAATCTGGTATCAAACCGTGCGCGCTGTAAAAAATAGCACTCCTGAAGTGACCATTGAAACGCTGATACCCGATGTAAAAGCTGCCTGGCCGGCTCTTGAGCGCATGATCAGCGCCGGGCAGGAAGTCGTTTCTCACAATATGGAAACCGTACAACGCCTGTACCGGAAGGTGCGCCCTCAGGCCAAATACGAGCGAAGCCTCGAGCAGATACGCCGGACCAAAGACTTCGGCAAACGCACCAAGTCGGGCATCATGGTGGGCCTGGGCGAAACAGAAGAGGAGGTGTTCCAGGTGATGGACGACCTGCTGGCCCATGGCTGCGACGTGCTCACCATAGGCCAGTACCTGCAGCCCACCAGAATGCACCTGGAAGTAGCGGAGTTTGTTCACCCCGATCAGTTTGCCCGCTACAAGGAGCTCGGCTTGAGCAAAGGTTTCGCTTTTGTGGAGAGCGGCCCTTTGGTGCGCTCTTCCTACCATGCCGAACGCCATTTGTAAAAACAGGGCCGGGTACTGCCGGCGAACAAATCCACCGAATTACCGGTTTTCCTTTTCAACTCCGGATACTGTTGAACGGAGCAATTTGATTTTTTGATGAATGCATCCCTGCGCATAGCCAAAATTTTCGGCATCCCGGTGCTGGTCCATTGGTCGTTCGGCCTGTTGCTGGTCTGGATTTTATATACAGGCTATTCACAAGGGCTTGACTTGCGCGACACGGCTTACCTGGGCTTGTTCGTGATGGCCTTATTTGTATGCGTCA
This sequence comes from uncultured Saprospiraceae bacterium, assembly GCA_964577215.1. Taxonomy (GTDB): domain Bacteria; phylum Bacteroidota; class Bacteroidia; order Chitinophagales; family Saprospiraceae; genus UBA2329. Next base: position 7,189 of record CAZNYK010000060.1, on the reverse strand, counting down.
TCCTGCATGAGTTCGGCCATGCGCTCACGGCGCGGCGTTACGGCGTGGGCACGCGCGACATCACCATTTCACCCATTGGCGGGATCGCCCGCTTGGATAGAATGCCAGAAAACCCTTTCCAGGAGTTTATGGTAGCGGTGGCCGGGCCATTGGTGAATGTAGCCATCGCCACGGTTCTTTCCGGCGTGTATGTGGTGTCTGCCGGCGCGGATGGGGAAGACCTTCAGAACTTGTTGTACGGCGTGTTTGTGCGCGACAGCAGCTTTTTCCCGGAAGCCGGTTCCCTGTTCGATTTTTTCTTGCTCGGCATGATCGCCCTCAACGGCATACTCGCCGTGTTCAATATGCTGCCCGCTTTTCCTATGGACGGCGGGCGGGTGCTGCGGGCCTTGCTCAGCGTGCGCCTCGGCCGGCCGCTCGCTACGCGCATTGCAGCGTATGTAGGCCAGTTTCTTGCAGTAGCCCTGGCCTTGTACGGCATTTACAACGGCAGCCTGATTACGGTGCTGATCGGCGCCTTTGTATTTTTTGCCGCCGCCGGAGAGTACCGCTCTGTACGCACCGAGGCTTTCCTGGCCAAATTCAAAGTATCGGACATCGTACGAACGCAATTCACCCGGTTTTTTACATTCGATCCGGCATTGTTGGCGGCCCAGGCGCTTCAGCACGGGTTTGAGCGCCATTTTCTCATTTTCGACCCAGGTTACCAGGCAGCAGGGGTGGTCTCCGAACAGGAAATTTTAGACGCGATCCGCGAAAACCTCCTGGACCAACCCCTCGAAACCATCATGACCCCCGGCGTATCCCGCATCAGTCCGGCCCACACCTTGAAAGACGTGCTCTATGCCTTCCAGGTCAAGGGTGATGGCCTTTTAGCTGTTGTGGAAAACGGGGAGATCGTCGGCGTGGTTGACCAGCCCATGGTAGAGCACTTCCTGCGCACGCAGCGGAAGCTGAAGGTGTTTT
>CAZNYK010000060.1:0-6123 GCA_964577215.1 uncultured Saprospiraceae bacterium | reverse complement strand
GCTGAAGGTGTTTTAATTTTTCACCATCCTCAACGTCTCCCCCCTTCCATCTCGCCCCTGAACGCGCAGTACATACATGCCGGCCGGGCAATTGCTCAAGTCCAGGTCATGGCTGCCTGCACCGAGGGCGTGCCGTTGCAAGGGGCGGCCGGTCAGGTCGAAAAGAACGACATCCCAGAGGCCGGATTCGCGAATATTCAAGGTGATGCGCTCCGCAGCAGGATTGGGGGATACCTCTACGGATACGGACGATTTCAACGCTTGCTGCGCAGAGACGGTCTGGCAGTCAGTTCCGCCCATGCGGCAGCACATGAAGCGGGAGAGGCGCACATAGATGGAGTCCAGTTCAGCATTGGTAAACCCATGCCCCGCTCCCGGAGGCGTAAAGGTGAGCAACTCCACGTCCATGCCGATGCTGTCGGCGTATGGGAAAATGGCGCCCGGGCCGAACACATTTATACAGGTATTAAACAGCGGCCCCAGGCTCTGCAATACACAACCGGAGTTGTAAGGCACCACATCGTCGGCGGTGCCGTGTACGAGCAGTAAAGGCGGATCGCCGGGGCCGTTGAGGTAGTTGAGGTTGGGCAGCGCGCCCGCCATGGGGATGACGCCCTTTATGGCGGAGCTTACCCCTGGATTGCCGCCCTCGCCTTCGATATCGCCCAGATCGGCACAGATGGGTTGACCGAACCAGAAACCGCAGTAGTTTCGCTGATCAGCGGCGGAAGGGCGCTCTGATTCATCCGCCAGGTAGCCCACGCCCAGCGCTGTGAAAGCCCCTGCGCTGTGGCCTGCCACGAAAATATTGTCGGGGTCGATCCCGTACTGGGCCGCGTTGGCCCTGAAGTAGCGCACGGCGGCTTTGGCGTCCTGCATGGCGCGATAAAATGCGCGGGTGAATTTGATCTCGTCCACTTCGGCATTCCAGCAAAGAACATTCTGGGTGAGAGCCAGCCGGTAGCTGATGGAAGCTACTACATAACCCCGTTTGGCCATTTCGGTGCAGAAAGGCGCCAGGTCGGCTTTGTTGCCTGCCGCGAACGCGCCGCCGTGAATGGCGATGAGCAGCGGGCGCTCCGTGTCGGTATCGTTGCAGGGTTCGTACACGTCAGCCAAGAGCGTCTGGAAAGAATTGTAGGGAGGCAGGTTGCCGTGCTGGCAGAGTATGTTGGTGCTGCTCCAGTTTTGGCGGCCCTGGCCGTAGGGGACATTCAGCGTGGTATCCACACAATCAAATACAGGCTCTGCAAAACGCCCGCCGGTACAAGGGGCCTGGGCCGGCAATCCGGCTGCGAGGGATAAGAACATTAAAATGGTAAAAAGGCGCATAAGCGGTAGCTTTTTTTGATGTTGAATATAGAAAGATATGTCTCATGCGAGTTCATTTGCTCGCCATGTTCAGTAAAAGACCTATGAATCCAGATTGTTCCCCTTGGTAACGTCTTTCTCCTGTTGGGATTGGATCAGTGCGGCTACAGCCTCAACTCCACTATGGCGCCCCAGGCCCTTCAATTCTCTGTCAGGCCCTCATGGCCTCCATCGGCTTGAGGTTTTTTATTTTCCACACCGGGTAGAGCGCCAAAACTGAGGTGATCAGCAACACCGTAAGCGCTTGTGCGATAAAAATACCCGCCCGCAGGGTAGCCGGAAAAATGGGCTCGAACCCGTACTGCTCAAGCATGCCTGCATATTCGCCGGTGAATCTGAGCGGTTTTACCATGAAATACCACACCACCGGGATGCCGGCAATGATGCCCGCCAAAGCGCCGGTAAAACCGAGGAAGAGCGTCTCCAACCAGACTGTAATGGCCAATTGGCTGCGCTTCATGCCTATGGCCGTGAGTATGCCGAACTCGTACTGCCGCTCTTTGGTCATCATCAGGATGGTACCGAAAATGCCGAAGGCAATGACGAGGTAAAGGATGAAATACACCATGTAATTGCCCACGCTGTCGAAGGCTTTCGCTTGAAGGAGCTCCGGCAGCAGTTCTTTCCAGTCCATTACCTCATAAGCCTCTTGATCCAGGCGGGCGGACACGGCGGCGAGAGCCGGCGCGATGTCGCGTTCCTGCTCGATGTGCAGGGTGGCGGAAGTGACTAATCCCTCGGCGGCAAAGAGCCATTGAGCTTCTTCCAAAGGAAGATAGACCATTTGCTTGTTCAGTTCGGGTGAAGGAAAATGCAACAGGCCCTTGATCGGATATTTGCCTGCCGCATTGGCCCCACGGTAGCCCTGGCTCACTAATACAAGCGTATCGCCAACCTCCAAGTGCAGTTGTTCCGCGATTCCGTCGGCCACGAGCACTGCCTTGTCTGAAGCGTCAATGTATGCGCCTTTGGTAATGCGTTCGTGCAGGCGGGTCATGCCGGTTTCCACTGCCGGTTCTATACCTATCACTAGGACGCCGGAAGTGAGGTTGCCCGAAGAGGCCAATGCAAAAGTTTCTAACCGGGGCAGCACGGCTTTGATCTGCGGCACAGCTTCGGGCAGTTTTTGCAAGTCTTCGCTCCAGGCCATGGCCTTGTCAATAGACTGGTCGGCCCAGTATCCCCGCTGGTGGACCTGGGCATATCCGACATAGTAACTCACCACGTTGCCGATCATGTTGTCCCAGGCGCCTTTTTGGAGGGATTCCATAAAGACGGCCAGCAGCACGGCAAAGAGTATGGAAGCGGCTGTGATGTAGGTGCGGCGTTTGTTGCGCCAGATATTTCGCCAGGCGAGTTTGAGCAGCATGTTACTTTATTCTTTTCATGTTTTGCACCGAGAAGAAATCATCGGCGATAGGCTTGTCGAAGCTCAGACTCAGGTATTCCACGATGGTTTTCTGGCCCGGGTTATCGGCAGGCGTCACTTCCATGATGGCGGGCAACATCTTGCCTCCGAGGTTTTTGATATTTTTGCCAATCATGGTATTCACCAAATAGCCGTCTTCATCGTAGAACTCTGTCTTCAGTTCTATGAAGTCCTTTTTATCAATCCATACAAGTACTTTGCCCCATACCACTGCGGTATTGTCTTTGGGTTTGAGCTCCAATTTGTAGCAGTCGCGCCCTTCAATGGTTTCCGAGCCGGTAAGGCGGTGGGTGTAGTCTTCCACCACGGAGGCCTGCCGCACCAGGTCGTCGTTGGTGAAATCAGAACCCATCCATGATTGCATCATCATGGAGGGCGGCAGCTTGATGACGCGGTCAATGGTGGGCTGCCAGTTCCAGATTTCTTTTTGGCGCTTTAGGAAGGCCGTGCCTTTGTCGCGGGCGGGAGCGGTGACGAGAATGAGCATGAAATTGTCGCCTTTGCTCCAGGACTTCATTTGCATTTCCCGTTTCCAGGTGGGGCGCACGACGGTCATTTTGATCTCGGCCTGACTGCTCAGGCCGCGCATTTTTTCATCAGCTTTGGCCACGATTTCTTTGGCGGAGAGCGCGGCAGGGCTTTGAGCTTCGGCCCGCAGGCCCGGCAAAGCGAACAAGAACAATGCAAAAAAAAGCTTTTTCATGTTTTCGTATTTGGCTTGAGACAGGTCATATTTTCCGGATGGCTTCCACCGGCCGGAGTTGAATGGCTTTACGGGCAGGATAAAGCGATGACAGCAGGGCGGTGATGGCTACCATCAGCGGCACCTGCCAATACACCACGGGATCTACTTCAAAATAAGCGACCTCCGCCATGCCGTACATGCGCAGGGTTTCCGAGAATGCGGAGAGGTTAATGCCGTTGGTTTTCAGGTAAGCGATGGTAATGCTCCCCAATACCAACCCGGCGGGCCCGCCGATCAGCCCGAGGAAGCAGGTTTCCAGCACGATCATCAAGAAAACCCTTGCCTTGTTCATCCCAATAGCCATGAGCATGCCCAATTCGCGCACACGCTCCAGCACTGCCATCAGCATGGTGTTGATGATGCCGAAAACGAGTGCCAGCATGATGACCACCAAGTAGATAAGAGAAACGGAACTGATCTGCGACTCGTACAGTTGCAGGTCGGGAGATATCTCCCCGTAGTTTCTGATCGTCCAGTCCGGGAAGAGAGCGCTGAGCCGTGATTGCAGGGCGTCCACCTGTTCGGGGTCGTGGAGCAAAATAGCCAACTCATGCGCAAAGGGTTCGGCGCCGGGGGCGAGCAGCCCGGCGATGTCCGATCGATTTACATAGATGACGCTCCCGTCGAATTGTTTGTTGCTGGTTTTGAACAGGCCGCTCACCCGGAAAGCTGCCGAAATGATCTCCCCGTTGACATCCTGGAAGGTGAGCACCAGGCGGGAGCGAAGTTTCAGTCCGAGTTTTTCGGCAAGCTCCTCGCTGATGAGCACGGGGTTGCGTTTTTCATCGCTAAAATAATCGCCCTCCGTGATCCTGGCGTTGACAGCACTCACCGAGGCTTCCGCTTCCGGCTCCACTCCCCTGATGCGAATGCCGCGCGCTCCTTTGCTCGACGATACCATCCCATTGACGATGATGCGGGCACTCAGGGCTTTGACTTCAGGCATGCCGGCAATTTCCTCTGCCCGCGCCATGCCCTCGGGCAGGGCGTACTGCGCCTCATTGTCTTTCAGGAAGCCGGGGTGATGCGCTTGCATATGCGATACCATATCCACGATGGCATTATTGATATAGCCTTTAGCCATACCCGTGGCGAAGCCGCTCATAAAAATGGCGGCCCATACCCCGACTGCAATAGCGCCTATGACCACCAAGCTTCGCACCGGGTTGCGCCAGATATTTCTCCATGCGATTTGTGCAATCATTATTTTGATCCTTAAGGTCTTCAAAAGTCGCAAAAACCAGGCAAACGCACAAGGAAAAACGATGATCTCAAGGGCTTTTTCGACGGCGCCCTTTTACCGCCGCGGGCATTTCTTACAGCGCTTGCCTTCCTTGAATTTCTTGCAGCATTTCTTTTTGCGGTCTTTTTCCCGGTGAAGGGGGCAGCGCTCGCAAGGCATGGAGCAGGCACTTTTTTCAGAAGCGGAAACGGGTAACGGCTGCATTGGGTGAAAATTTCGGTGCAAGATAAATCATTAAAAACATTGCCGGAAATGAAGAATCTCACGCCGGCCGGTGATTTTTGTCGAAAATGGAAATCTTTGGTCAGTAGTGTTTTTTTTAAAACTAAAAACCTGATAATCAGTGTTAAATAAAAATAAAGTCAAGGTTTAACGCCGAAAGTCCACCTCGAAAATGTATGCCTGAGGCGTTGCCGTGGCCTGCCGTTGTACTACTTTCGTTTTGCCGAATAAATTTCAGGTTTTTGCCGAAATGCACTTAAAAAGCACTGGCATTTATTCACAGCCCAATATTTATTCCATTTAAAACGCAACTGACATGAAAAAGGCATTTCTACTTTTCCTTTTGACGCTCGGCATCAGCGCCGGCTACGCCCAGCGGGCTACCATCACCGGTAAGGTAACCGATGCGCAAAGCAAAGAAGCGGTTATCGGCGCTAACGTGTACCTGGAAGGAACTACTACCGGCACAGTGACCGATGTGAACGGCATGTATGATTTTTCGGTAATGCCGGGCGATTATACGCTCATTGTATCCTATGTGGGATACGGCAACAAGACGCAACGCCTGAGCCTCGCTGCCGGCCAGACCGTCACGGTGGATGTAACGCTTGAGGTGTCCAACCTCCTCGGCCAGGAAGTGATCGTTTCCGCTTCCCGCCAGGCTGAAAAAATCACCAATGCGCCGGCTACGGTTTCTGTGATCAACTCGCGCTCCATTTCCGAGCTGCCTTCCTTCAATGTCGCCGAATTGCTTGGCCGTCAGCGCGGGCTGGATTACGTGCGCTCCGGCGTGCTCGGCATCGGGGTGAACGCCCGCGGCTTCAACAGCGCCTTCAACCCCAAAAACCTGCAAGTGAACGACGGGCGATTTTCCACCCTCATCGCCACCGGCCTTCCCTTAGGCGCGCTCAGCACCACGGTGAAGGAAGACGTGGAGCGCATCGAAGTAGTGCTCGGCCCCTCGTCTGCCCTGTTCGGCCCCAACGCCCACAACGGCCTTATCAACACCATCACCAAAAACCCGCGCACCAGCCAGGGCACTACTCTGGCCCTGGGCTTTACCAGCTCATTGCAGGACGGCCTGTTTGGTGAAACGCCTCACGCCCAAAGCTA
>CAZNYK010000059.1:6840-23337 GCA_964577215.1 uncultured Saprospiraceae bacterium | reverse complement strand
AAGCGGAGGCGGACTTGCCCGCCATAGCAAAGCGGAGGCGGGGAGTATGCCGTACCTCGCCTTCGGTGTGCTTCGGCAGTTTGCCGAACATGACACACTTGTGTATAAACCCTGCCTGCGGCAGGCAGGCGTAGCGGACGGCAGTCAGGCGAAGAGCGCTAAGTCTTTATTTTCAGTAGCTTACGCAATATGCTCTTTGATAGAGACACACTTTATTGAACAGTCTCGAACAGTCTCGATTTTTTTTGATTTTCGCTCTCGCCAAGCACCTCTCATCCTCTCAACTTCTCAACTTCTCAACTTCTCACCTTCTCAACCCCACCACTCACTTCTTGGCCGCCTGGATGCGCCGCACGAACCTGGTAGCTTCCGTTTCTTCCAGCGGTTGGATTTCGTAGGTTTCCCCGTCCGGCATTTTAAAAATCCGGTCTTTGGGCTTCATGCTCTCCAGGGCAGTCATGAAAGCCGGGTTATTGGAAGTAATATTGAGGATGCCCTGCTTGTAACCGAAGAAGTAGAACTGCTCTGACGGCGATTTGAGGTAAATGTACAGGCGGTCGTCGTCATTGGAAGGCATCCTGAATTCGATGAAGCAGTTGACCATGCGGTTGATGCTTTCCCCGGCAATGGAAACCAGGCCGACGGTTGGGTCTGTACCGATGAAAGACTGGTATTCCCTGTCCCATTTGAGCTTGAGCCGGCTGAAGAGAAAGGTGTAAGGATTGGATCGTTTGGGGATGTCCAAATATCCTGAACTCAAGCCGCTGATGGCCTCCTTGGCGTCTTTGTCGTCGGGCAGCAACTGGGCTGTGGTACGGCGAAAGAAATCGAGATCGTTGAGGAAAATAATGGGTGAGGCATCGAATGTGGAGGAACGGAAATCGGTGATAATGATCTTGGCCAACTGTTCGGGCAAGGTCATTTTTATACCGGTCATCAATTCAGCTCTGAGAGGGTTTTCATCCACCGGGACGGCGGCGGGCCCGGGTTCGTCGTCCATCATCACATCAGTGGGCGGAGGCGGGGGAGGGAATTTTGTACGGGCGAATCCGGCGGCGTCCACCTGGATGTACTTGAGTGAAGAGCCGATGTTGAAGCGGCCGTCGGCTTCCACGCTACCATCACTGTTTTTGAAGACAAAGAGGTTGCCTCTGTGGCCATCGGCTATGACGCGGGAGGAGTCTCCAAATATGAACTGGTCGTTGGTTTTGTTGTAGCGGAAAAAGCCCGTGGCGGGAAATATGTCGCGGTCTTTGCGGAATGAAAGCGCCTGCATCACCCTGGGGTAGATGTTGGCAGTATCTTTGCTCAGGTACAATCCCGTGCGCAGAGGGTCGCCGTTTTCGTTTTTGGGCACGTCGTAGCGAATGATGAGGTCTTTTTTGTCGGCCTCGCTGCTGACGGAGAACCACTCGGGATAGGGGAGTTTATCTGCCTCCAGGAGCGCATAACCGTCAAACTTCAAAGCCTTGGATTCTGCATTGAGCGTAATGGTGCCTTTGAATTTTGTTTTGTGATCGATGTAGAATTCCATTTCCGGCGACACTTCGCCGGTAGCGCGGGTCACTACCGGTTTTTCGGAAGGTTTGCCCTTGCCCACCGGCTGCCCCACGATATTCTGGAAGTGGATTTCCTGCTCCCGGGAAGCGATGTTGTACTCGTAGTATCCTTCGGCCTGGTAGAAACGCTTGCCGCGAATGCGCACGGTAGCGCGGTTGATGACGTGATTCTGGTTGAGCGTATCGGCCACGATCCGGGCATTTTCCAGGGCGCCCATTTCTCCGCCTGCCTGAACGGTCACCAGCCCGGAGTCGGGGTAAACAAAAGCGTCGGCAGCAATGATGTAGGGGACGCCTCCCAGTCTCAACTCATTGGATTTGAGGTCGTAATACGCTATTTTGCCTTCGAATGCGAGGCTGTCCTGATCGGGATGCACCGACCGGAATTTGCCCATTACTCCCGTGGGCGCATGGAAACGTATCGTCTCCTCTTGCATGTCCCATGTATATTCGTTGAGGGAGGTTTGATACTGGTTATAGGGGAAATTGGTCCATTCGCCGGGCGTATTGGCCCGGAACTTGCCCACTTTTTTATCGAAATCAATATCGCTGTTCACGTTTTGGGTGCGGATGGCTACCCCTTCGACCCCAATTGTCCGTATGCTGATATTGGAAGTGTCGGCTGTTGCGGAATATGCCCCGAAAGAGATGAGTTTGGACTGAAGGCCGGCTTTGTCCCAGTCGAGGGCGCCGTTGCCTTTCAGGCCGCCCGGGGTGAGGATGAGGGTGCCGGCGAGGGTGTGTTTGTCTTCTTTAAACAAATCAAAAGGAGCTGTTTCAGAGCTGATGTACATGCTGTCGCGGTAAGGCCGCCAAAGAATGTTGACCTGTTCGCCCCGCACTTGCGGGGTTTTTACGGCGCTTTTTCGATCTTCTTCCAGATCGAACCTGTCGGCCTTTGCCGTCATTTCCACGGGTTTGAAAATGATATCTTTGGCGTTGACGGAGGCCCCCAGGTAAACCAATGCGCCTTTCCCCAGCAATCCTTTATTGCTCAGTTCGACGTCGCCGGTATAGCGGCCTTTGGCTTTGTAGGCAGGCAGGCCGTTTTCCGGGGTTTTGGAAATAAAGCCCAGCGAGCGGTCTTCCTGTAAGTAGATCGACTCTTCAATGGGCGGGAAAATGTCGGCGGAGATGAGCTTGCCTTTAAACTCCAGGTCCTTGGCCGAAATGACGTCCAAATGGGGAAAGCTGAAAGGCGCCAGTTCAAAGTAGAAGGAGTCGCGCGGATAAGCGCCATCCTGGGTTTGGGGTAAATCGTAGAACACATAAGAATTGGCCTTGCTCTCCAGGGAGGGAAACATGACGATGTTGTCTTTGCCGGATTTGTTGTTGGGGGCGTCTATGAGCAGCGCCCCGCTGAGGTGCTCTATCCGGGATTCGATTCCGAAGGCAACAGGATTTCGTTTTTCGTCGTATTCGCCGGTGGGGAGGAAAAGATCAAAGAAACGAACGGAGTCTAAGTGGATCATGAATTTCTTGTAATCGAAGCGGAATTTTTTTCCTTCGAGGACGCTGAAACCGGCGAAGAGCCTGCCGTTGAAGTCTATATTTCTGTCGGCGCGGAGCGTTACCTCGCTGCTGTCGGGTTTGATCGCCACTCTTTGCCGCGGGCTGAATTCGATTTTATCTATTCCGCGCAGGGTCATGGCGCTGTTGCGCATGTTGAGGGCGGCGTTGGGGCCGTCGTCGTAGGCCGACTGGATTTTGAGCAGGTCATAGTCTGTTTTTCCGGCATCGGCATTGACGTAGTGAAAAACCTTGTCTTTGATCTCGACGCTCTGCCGGTCGCTGTCGTAGTTGATAAATCCTTGAGCCACTAAGTCGTAAAGCAAGGTTTGGATGTTGTCGGTGTTGAATTTGGGGTCGATATTTTTGGCGAGGAAGCCGGCATTGACGGTGCGCCCGTCTTTTTCGGCGATGGCCTTCATTACAGCGAGCGGATGCCTGGAGGCTATACTTTGAATACGCTGGTAATCCGCCTTTTTAAAATAGTGCAGGGATTCGAAGGTCACCTCCTTTTTAAAGGTATTGGCTACGTTTTTCTCGCCGATGTAGATGGAATCCTTTTCGAAGTAGGCGCTGATCTTGTCCACCTCGATATTGATGTTGTGGTGAGAGCTGAAGAAGGGGTTGCGGTCGCTGCCCCGTTGGCCGCGGGTGAGCTGGAGCTGGCGCTGCGGTATGTTGTACCTGATGTTTACCGAGGGGTGTGTGATTGAGTCCTTTCCCATGAAAATGGTGGAGTTCACGCGTTCGCCCGTGATGAGTTCTTCTCTCCGAATGGTAAAGAGTTCAGCCTGGCCCCGGTACAAAAGCTGCTCGTTTTCATTGCTGAGCAAAATGGAGGCCGGGTTGTCGCGGTTGCCAAATCCATACACGGTTGCCCCGTTCAGACGGAACCAGCCTGCATAGGAAAGTCCTTTGCCGAGGTTGCCGAGCTTTTGAACCGGCCGGGTCGATTCAAACCTGGGATAACTGCCGGAGGTGACGTCGTCGCCTGCGATCAATTTGTCGCTGAAAGAGCCCTCTACCGGTTGGTTGCCGAAAAACAGGGGGTAGTAAAACTTGACTTGTTTCACTTCATACAGTCCTTTGTTGACCTCGAGTTCGTAATCGTTCAACTCCACGAAAACTTCCGCTCCCAGGCCGCGCCGCTCCCAGGTGACCTTGCCGCCCACGCCTTTCCAGCGATTTTCCAGCGGATACAAGACACCCGAAGTCTGGTATATGAAAATGGAGTCCTCCTTTCTCGCCGCCATGAGGTCGGTTTTTTCTATGACCACCGTGGGCTTCTTATCCTCGTACCTGAACCGGTACCCATCACTGAGGGCATACCAGGACGTGCCCGGATGGGAGAAGCGAAAAGCCCTGAACTCGAAGAACGGCGCGACAAAATCCAGGAAGCCGAGCACGTCGTTGACCCTGCGATCAGGTTCCGCCAGCATGGCGTCCAATACGCGGTGCATATCCCGGAAACGCTGCTCCGGATTTTCCGATTTTTTTACAGCCAGCAAGGCCTCCAGGTAGGATTTGAAATATGGCGTTGCACCGAGCCGCTGCGACAGCATCGTATTGGATGTGCGCAGCACTTGCTGGAATTCCTCTTCGGGGAAGGCGCCCTGGGAGAATGCCGATTCAAAGGCCTTCCAGGTCTCCTCCATGGCGGTTTGTTTGCCTTCCGTCATGAAGGTTTTCATTTGAGCAGAAAACTCGCCCTGGTTGTCGGAGAATTGCTCCAGGCGCTGTGCAGTGATAATGGAGGGAGTACCTAACGCCAGGGTTAGAAAAAAGAAGTAAAACCGGTTCATATGCGATAGTTGATGATGGATGAACAACGAATTTGACCGGGTTTTTATTTCCGCTTCCGCCGGCCCCATCGCGCATTTCACACTTCTCTACTCGCTGCTCCGCAAAGTCAAACAGGCCCAATCTCCTTTGTGTATCCGGCGCACAGCCGCGAGCCCGTGTTCCTCCGAAGCCTGAATGATGGCGGGCACATCCTGGAGCAGTATGCCCGATATGAGCAGGGTTCCGTTCGGGGCCAGGTATTCGCGCATGGATTGCATGGTGTCTAACAGCACATTGCGGTTGATGTTGGCAAGCAGCACATCGTATGGGCCCGGGGGCACGGCATCCAGGGTTCCGCAAAACGCCCGGATCTGCGGCGCTCCATTGAGGGCTGCGTTTTGCAGGGTATTGGCGTAGGATTCCTCCTCAATATCAACGGCATCTATGCGGCCGGCGCCCAGTTTGGCAGCCAGGATAGCCAGTATGCCTGTGCCGCAGCCGTAGTCCAGCACCCGTAAGCCCTGGAAAGACAATTCCCTCATGCTCCGCATCATCATCTCGGTGGTAGCATGGTGCCCCGTGCCGAAGGCCATACGCGGCTGAATGACCAACTCGTATTGTACCCCAGTAAGCGGCTCGTGAAACTCGGCGCGCACCCCGCAGAAGTCGTCCACCAAAACAGGCTGGAAATTGCTTTCCCAAACTTCGTTCCAGTTTTGGTCGGGTACGGCTTCTTTTTCAAAAGAAAAATCAAACCGGCCGCGAAGTTCCTCTACGGCGGCATCTAAGCCTGCGCCGGCGGCATGAGCCGGCGCCCAGGCATTTACGCCCGTTTCTGTTTCTTCAAATGCCTCGAACGGCAATTCCCCGAGCCAGGCGATCAATATTTCCGCCCATTCGGGCGAAACTGCAAAGCGATAGAGCGTGTACGACATGGCGCAAAGTTAATTATTGGCGAGTTTTATTTATTTTGCATTATGGATACAAAAAGGTTAGCTGAAGACATTGTAGCGCGTATGATGCGCGAGGACGCGTTCAGTCGCTGGCTGGGCATCGAAGTGGTGGAAGTGAGCGCCGGCCATTGCATATTGCAAATGACCGTAAATGCAGAGATGCTCAACGGATTTGCCATAGCCCATGGGGGTATTACCTATTCCTTAGCCGACAGCGCGCTGGCCTTCGCTTCCAATTCGCATGGTCGCAAAGCCGTCTCCGTAGAGACTTCCATCTCCCATACCCAGCCCGTACGGGAAGGGGATACGCTGGTGGCGATTGCAGAGGAAGAATATCTCGGCGATAAAATAGGCATCTACAGGGTGCGCGTCCAGAACCGCTCCGGCGAAACGGTGGCCGTGTTCAAAGGCGTTGTATATCGCACCGCAAAAGAGTGGCCGGAAGGAAAGCCGGACTGACGGAGCACGGGTGCATTTGCGGCTTCTTTTGAGACACTTCCAAAAACAGGACTCATTCCTCCTTCATCTTCTGAACCCCATGCAATTGTACCGGTTCATGTGGTTTGCGCAGGCGCATGTTCAGGAATTCCACAAAGAGGGAGAACGCAATGGCAAAGTATAGATAGCCCTTGGGTACTGCCCCGATCTCGGCCTCGCCTATGGTGAGGTGTGCCAGGTGTGCGCCTTCCGTGATGAGCATGAAGCCGATGAGAATGAGAAAGGCAAGTCCCAGCATCTGGATAGTGGGGTGCCGGTTGACGAAATTGCCTACCGGCACAGCAAACAACATCATGACAAGCACCGATGAAACCACGGCGATGATCATAATGAGTAAGGCGCCTTTAAGCCCGTTGGTCATGCCCACTGCGGTGAGAATGGAGTCGAAGGAAAATACGATGTTGATGATCGTGATCTGCAGGATGACCTGTGACAATGTATTTTTGATTTTTCCCGAGGCGGGTTGCCCCTGCACTGTATCCGGGCCTTCCAGCTTGTGCCGGATTTCGGTGGTGCTTTTGTACAGGAGGAAAAGACCTCCGGCGATGAGGATGAGGCTCTGCCCTGAGAACCCTGCATCCACCAAGTCGGTATCGATCTTGATCCAGGGTTCTTCCATGGCGATGAGTACGGTAATGCCGAACAAGAGCACGATGCGCAGTACCATAGCCAGAAGCAAACCGATCCTGGCGGCCCGGGGCCGTTCATGGGGCGGGAGTTTGTCGGCTGCAATGGAAATAAAGATGATATTATCTATACCCAACACAATCTCAAGGAACGTAAGCGTGAGCAAACCCATCCAGGTGCCGGCAGCGCCCCATAACGGCATTTCGAATGTCATGGCAGTGTCTTTTTTACGGTGCAAGTGTACGAAAATTGCCGCATCAATTTGCTATGTATATTTTTGTCCAACCAAAATTTACCAGCAGGCGTTAATGCCCTTGATCCAACACTGAAAATAATGAAACAAAGCGCACTCTTTCCCGGCATCCTCATCTGGCTTGCCTCCTGGGTATGGCTCTCCGCCCAACCCGCTAACCCGGTCTTGCAACAAGCTCAGGTGGATGTGATTTATCTCTCTTCCGATCTCCTGGAAGGGCGCGAAGCCGGCACCAAGGGCGAACGCCTGGCGGCAGATTATATAGCTTCCCGCTTCGCCGGGATCGGTCTGAAACCGGCGGGTCGCAACAAGTCCTGGTTTTATCAATTCGACTTTAAATTCAATCCCAACCCGCACGGCAGCAACGGCGGCGAAGCCCGCACCGGCATCAATGTGGCCGGATATATTGACAACAAAGCCAAGCACACCGTCATCATCGGCGCCCACTACGATCACTTGGGATATGGCGCCAACGGTTCCCGCCACCGCGGCGAGCCTGCCATACACAATGGCGCAGACGACAACGCCAGCGGCGTGGCCGGGCTGCTGCGCCTGGCGCAACGCCTGAACGGCAACAAAAATGCCCGCAGCAATAATTACCTCTTCCTGGCCTTTTCCGCTGAAGAACTGGGCCTGATCGGCTCCAAACTCTTCGCCTCCGACTCCCTGTTTTTCGATACTAAGCGCGCTAATTATATGCTCAATATGGATATGATAGGGCGCCTCAACGAGGAAAAAGTGATGGTGCTAAGCGGCGCAGGTACCTCGCCGGTATGGAAAGAAGCTTTCAATGCCATGCCCACCGGCGGCATAACTTTAAAGACTTCTGATTCCGGAGTAGGCGCATCCGATCATACTTCCTTTTACCTCCGGGACATCCCGGTGTTGCACTTCTTTACGGGGCAGCATGCAGACTACCACAAGCCGGAAGACGATTCCGAAAAGATCAACTACGAAGGCATTCTCCAGGTTACCGATTTCATGATCGCTCTCATCGAACACCTGGACGGCAAGGGCAAACTTGCGTTTACCAAAACCAAGGACGAGGAAGAAGGCCGCCGCGCCGCTTCCTTTAAAGTGAGCCTCGGTGTAATGCCCGACTATGTGTACGATGGGGAGGGCATGCGCGTGGACGGGGTGACCGAAGGCCGGCCCGGCGAAAAGGCTGGTCTTCAAAAAGGCGATATCATCACCGGCATCGGCGAAATGCAGATCAAAAACATCTATGACTATATGGAAGGCCTGAGCAAATTTGAAAAAGGACAACGATCGGTCATTAAGATTAAACGCGGAGAGCAGGTGCTGGAACTTCCGGTGGAGTTCTGATCCACAATGCTGAATATTTACCCAAACCGATCACTCTTTCACTAACGCACGGCTCACCGTTTCAACCACTATCGTTTTCGGCAATTTGAACCCGGCTTGCAGCCGCAGGCCCCGGCTTGAACCGCCCACTCTGACGGTGTAGGCGCCCTTTTCGGCAACCCAACTGGAGGTAGCCGAATCGAAAGATGCCAAGGCGCGCGCGTCTATGTCGAAACTGAACACTTGCGATTCCCCGGGCTGCAGCAGGCGCGTTTTGGCAAAGCCTTTTAGTTCCTGTACCGGTTTATCCATCGTTTTGGAAGGGGCGGAGAGATAAAGTTGCGCAATTTCTTTGCCGGCTACTTTGCCGGTATTGGTAATGACGATGCTCGCGCTGATCTTGTTTTTAAAGCTGGACGCGCTCAACTTCAACCTGGTGTAAGAAAAGGTGGTGTAAGACAGCCCAAATCCGAACTCATAGGCCGGTGTGATATTCCTTTTGTCGAATGCGCGGTAGCCCACGTACACATCCTCTTTGTACTCGATCTCGGCCGGTCGCGCCGTGGTGAAACCCAGGAAAATCGGCTCGCCGTACTCCCGGCCGGGGAAACCTTCTGAAGTGGGGTCGTCTTCGTACCGGACCAAGAAACTGGTGGGCAATTTTCCTGAAGGATTCACCTTGCCGCTCAGTATGTCTGCAATAGCGTTGCCTGCCTCCTGTCCGGGAAGCCAGGCCAAAAGGACAGCGTCCACCTGATCGCGCCAGGAGGCAACTTCTATCACGCCGCCCACGTTCAGGATGGCTATTACTTTTTTGCCTTTGGCCCGAAAAGCGGTGGATACCATACGGATCAAATCCTGCTCGGTCTGCGACAGGTAGTAGTCATTTTCCGTTTTCCGGTCTGCAAATTCCCCTGCTATCCGGCCGATGGTGATGACGGCATAATCAGCGCTGGAAGCCATGTCAACAATGTCCTGATGCAATGGAAATTCCTTGATGTGAGGGGGAGGAAGAAAAATGGAGTGTTTCTGGGGATGTTTGGCTTTTTCTTCGGCGATATAGGCTTCATAAGCACCTTGAAGCCAGTTGAGTAATTGAAACCCTGCATTTTGAAGCCCTGCGGGCAGCGAAACCGTATAGGCTTCATTTACATCCCCGCTGCCGGTGCCGCCGGAAATGAGGTCGTAGGCGTGGTTGCCGAACGCAGCCACAGTGGCATTGCCGCGCAGGGGCAGCGCATTGCCGGTGTTTTTCAACAGCACCATACCTTCGGTGGCGGCCTGCCGGGCTACCCCGGCATGTTTTTTCAAATCCGGCGCATTGGAGGGCTGATGCCCTTTGAAGGCAGGCGTTCTCCTGATGACAGCCAGCAAATTTGCTGCGTTTTCGTCTAATATGTTTTCATCCAATTGCCCGTTTTTGACGGCCTGCTTGATCTGTATCAATTGCTGCGGTGTACCCGGCATGAGCAGATCGTTCCCGGCGGCCATTTGCGCAACGGCATTGTCGCCACCGAACCAATCGGTCATTACAAAACCCTGGTATCCCCAGTCTTTGCGCAGAATGGTTTTCAGCAGGTCGGCGCTTTGGGAGGTATAGACGCCGTTGATCTTGTTGTAGCTGCTCATCACCGTCCAGGGCATGGCCTCTTTCACGGCAATTTCAAATCCGCGCAGGTAAATTTCGCGTAAAGCCCGTTCGCTCACCTTTATATTTATGGTGTTGCGGTTGGTCTCGTGGTTATTGGCGGCAAAGTGTTTGATAGAGGTACCCACGCCCTTTGACTGGATGCCGTTGACTAAAGAAGCCGCCATTTTGCCGCTCAGGAGCGGGTCTTCTGAGTAGTACTCAAAATTGCGTCCGCCTAATGCGTTGCGGTGTATGTTCATGCCCGGGCTGAGGATGATATCCACCCCATATTCTTTGGTTTCCACGCCGATGGCTTCACCGGTGCGGCGCACGAGGTCCAGGTCCCAGGAGGATGCCAGCAGGCTGGCAATGGGGAATGCGGTGCAGTAGTAGGTTTGTGCCTGGTCCGGCCGGGTAGGGGAGATGCGAAGGCCCGCCGGGCCGTCTGCTAAAACTATGGTGGGAATGCCAAACTGCCCGAAGGCGGCGGTGGTGCCGGCAGCGCCAGGTACTTTATCTTCGGTCTGGCCCACTGCCGGTCCCTGTGCAGCATCTGTGGGCATTCCCGGCAGGCGCATGCCCATGCCCACCAGCAGCCGGACTTTATCTTCCAGCGACATGGCGGAGATGAGCTCCTGATCGGAATGGAGGCCCAGGCGGGGGGCGGTTTGGGCTGCAACGCACAGGGACGTACATGCAAAGAGAAGTGAAAAAGCCGGCTTTTTCATGGCAGGTGGTTGGTTTTGATACTTTTAAGCTTGCACAAAGGCCACACAGGGGGACAAAATACGGGGTATCAGGTAAAAAGTAAAAAGGAAAAAGGAAAAAGTAGAAAGTAAAAAGTAAAAAGGCGCCGCACCGAGCGCTGCACTGAGCCAAGTCGAAGTGCGAAGCCGAGGTGAAAAAGTAAAAAGTAAAAAGTAAAAAGTAAAAAGGCAAGCTCATGGCTCGCAGCTACCTAAATAGATACAAATATTGTACCGTTTCCCGGCTCACCAAATGCCTATCCTCCACGGTTTCCAGCTTGCCGGAACAATGGACACGTGTTGTTTCTCCCGGAATTCCTTTCGGAAAAACAGCAACCCGGCATGAAACAGGTCAACCGACAGCGTCACTTCCGGCAATTCGCATAGTTGCTCCCAGGCGCGCTCCATCTCATCCGACCAATGGATATCGGCTATGACAAAAACGCTGCCATCCCCCCGGCATGCCATGCATTGGCGCACGCAACGAAGCAATGCTTCCTCCCGGTGATCGCCGTCGATAAAGAGCAGATCCACAGTTCCGGCTGCTTCAAGCGCATGGGGAAGTTGCTCCTCGAAACTGCCGGTGAAGATGCGGATATTCGGCAGGCCCAGTTCGTCAAAGTGGCTCCGGGCTTTTTGCGCTAAGACCGGATTGCCTTCTATCGTAATGACGCGCGTTTGGGAATTGGCAGCGGCCAGGTATGAGGTGGAAATCCCCTGGGACGTGCCCAGTTCCAGGATGGTATCTGGTTTTTGCCGGAGCGCCAATCGAAACAACCGGCGCCCAGTTTCCGCATCCACGGCCGAACTGCTCAGCAGACTGCCGGCGGTATGCTTCGTTGGGCGCCCTGTCTTCGACCCTGCCCCGAATAGAGCGGCAGGTACGGGGTCTTTGTCGAGCAGCCAGCGTTCTCTTGCCACCTCAATGTGGGAAAAGGCGTAGTACACCCGCCGGTCTTCCAATACATCTTCCGTTAATTCGGCGAGAAAGGGCGAATGCAGGTCGTAGCGCGTGCGTGCCGCGAGGTAGAAGCGAAGCCGCCGCTGAAGGGCGGGTATGAGTTCTGATATTTTCATTGCGCGGTAAAAAAATCTCCCCAATACGGGGAAAACGCTATTTTTAGGCCGCTAATTTAAGTCGAATATGTCGCTGTTCACCCTTAGAGGCCGTTTAGACCCAAGACAGAATGCTATTCTGGGCATTTTGGGGCTGGCCGTTTTCCTCACCGTGTGGTGGGGTTTGGCCGAGTTGTTTTCCGCCCAAAAGCCGGTGGTTGAAGGATTTGAGACCTACCTGCCCTCTTCTTTCGACGAGGACGAAAACGGGGCGGCTATTGACAGGGATTCCTTAGCGCGCGCTGATTCATTGGCTTTTGCGAATGCCACCCGCTTTGAAAAAGTCTATCCCCTGCTGCCGCCGCCGCAACGGGTGTTCACTTCTTATCCCGTTTTGATCAAGGAGGACGCATTGGCTTCCAATACATGGCGTTCCATCTGGCTCAACATCCAGGGCTATTTTTGGGCAGTGCTGATCTGCATCCCCCTGGGTTTTCTTATCGGCTTGCTTCCGCTGTTCCGGGGCTTGTTCAGCAAGCAGGTAGATGCGTTGCGCTATCTTCCGCTCACAGCCCTTACCGGCTTGTTCATCATCTGGTTCGGCATAGAAGACCAGATGAAGATCGCCTTTCTCGCATTCGGTATCATCGTGTATTTGTTGCCGGTAGTGGTGCAACGCATTGACGAGGTGGAGGATGTTTATCTGCAAACGGTCTATACCCTTGGCGCTACCAACTGGCAAACCATCAAAACCGTCTATTTCCCGGCGGTGATGGCCAAGCTGATGGACGACATCCGCGTGCTCACGGCCATTTCCTGGACGTACATCATCATTGCCGAATTGCTCAACAGGAAGGGCGGCATCGGCTCGCTCATTTACATCAAGGCCCGGCAAGGGCAGTTGGAAAAAGTATTTGCCGTGCTGATCGTCATCATTCTCATTGGGTTTGTGCAAGACCGCATTTTCGCCTACTTCGATAAGCGGCTCTTCCCGCACAAGCACTTCAAAACCACCCGCGAAGGCATCAAGGAGGCCGAATACGGCATTCTGGCGCTGCTGGCTACCGTGCTGCTGCTCATCATGCAGGGCGCTTTTTTACCGGCGCTCACGGGTGCGTTCAGCACCCTGGCGCTCATCATCGTCGTTACTTCCGTCCTGATCATGCTGTACGGAGAATTCAAATTGATGAGAACGGAGGCAAATTGACCATGCTCCGGGTTATTCATTGGGAATGAACGCCAGGAAGGATTCAGCGATAGCTCAAAACCCAAAACTTGCAGCCATACAATAAACAAAACATGAGCCTTTTCAAAGATACAGAGCAGCCTAACATCATTGAATTGCGTGGCGTGGACCAGAGCTACGACGGCGGTAAAACTTTCGTGCTCAAGGACTTCAATCTCTTAATTGAAGACAAGCCCGCCCAGGGGCAGTTCGTTGTCATCCTCGGCGCTTCGGGCTGCGGCAAGTCCACCGTGCTGCGTTACATCGCCGACCTGCAAAAGCCGACGTCGGGCAAGGTACTCATCCACGATAAGCCGGTGGGCGCCGCCAAACGCGTGAGCATGGTCTTTCAGCAATACTCTTCCATGCCCTGGATGACAGTGCTGGAGAACGTTGCGCTGCCGCTCAAATATCAAAATGTTCCGGAAAGTGAGCGCCGGGAGCGCGCCATGGAGATGATCCAGCTCATGGGCCTGGAAGGACACGAGAAAAAATACGCGCAATACCCCACCTTATCCGGGGGGCAGCTTCAGCGCGTGGCCATCGCCCGCAGCCTCATCGCCAACCCGGAAATCCTCCTGATGGACGAGCCTTTCGGCGCCCTGGACATCAATACCCGCCTGCAAATGCAGGACCTCCTTGCCAAAATATGGCTGCAATTCCATCCGACGGTCATCTTTATCACCCACGACATTACCGAGGCCGTATATCTCGGCGACGATATATACATGATGAAAAAACCGCCCTCCCACATTGTGGAACATGTGCATGTGGACCTGCCCTTTGTGCGCGACAAGAACACCAAGCGCCTGCCGCACTTCATCGAGTTGGTGCAGGAAGTGGAGGATAAGATGATGAAGGTGACGGGGATGGGGTAAAAGCTGCAAGCTTTATGTCCTGCATCCCGCCTTCTTCCTCACCCGTCCCCGGCTGCCGACCAAGCCGTTATCTAAGAAATTGTAGGAAAGAGACAAGCCTGCCATGAAATACAAGTCGCGGGTTTTGTTGTCGCCGCGGGGTGTGCCGGTGGGCACGGTGACCGGTTCGCCGCCCAGCAGTTCGCCGCTGCGATTGCCCAGGGCGGCAGCGAGTTCGCCGTTTCCGGCCAGCAGCTCGGGGTAGCTCATGTATGTGCCGCCTACGTCGTCCAGATAATCGCTGAAGGCCATGCGGGCGCCGGCTTCCAATGAAATATTGAGTTTGTCGGTGGCTGCGTATTTGATGCCCAGCCCCAAAGGAATGGCAAAGCCGGTAGCGCCGTAGCGCCCGGGCCTGCCGGGAAGCCCCTGGCCTTCGGTGCCGAGCGGGCGCAGTTTGACGCTGCCCCCCGCATAACTGGCTGTGGGTTCGGCATAATATACGGCAACTCCGGCAAACAGGAAGGGCGAGAATGGGCGTTCGAGGTTGTACGGCGCATATCCGGGAAAGTTGAACTCGCCGGTAAGCGATAACTCGAACAGATCCGCACTGAAGCTGAGATTCCGCTCCCGGATGGCCGGATTATCAGACAGGGCATCCGAACCGGAAAGACCGGCATAGCCGAGCATGAGACGGGCGGCCGCCAGGTGGTTGATGTGGTAGCGGGCAAACAGGGCCCCGCTGAATCCCGTGTTTTGCATGTATATCTTCCGGGAGTTGTCAGAGAGGTCTCCCAAGTAGTTGGACACTCCTGCGAAAGCGCCGATCTCAAAATGCTGGCCGCTCAAAAGGACCGGTAGAAGCAGTAAAGTCGAAATTTTCAATAGTTTCATCGAATTGGTATAAATTTTGCCTGTGTGTATAAATCACAATGCCTACCGTTGGCGTTTATTACCAACGCGCCGGTACAAGTTGAATTGTGGTGCAAATATCATTCTCTAAACAACATATTAAGATGAAGCTGAAGTGTTTTTTGATTTTCTTTTTTGCTCTAACCATTTTTGCAGCCGGCGCACAACAAGCCCCGGACAATTGGTACCACCTCGATCCGCGTGAAGATGGATTCCCGGGTTTGCGCACCGAAAAAGCATACAACGGTCCGCTTCGCGGTAAAACAGGGGTGACCGTAGTAGTAGCTGTGCTCGACTCAGGCGTGGATCCCAAACACGAAGACCTCCGCGATGTGATGTGGACCAACCCCGGCGAAATTCCCGGCAACGGCATCGACGACGATGGTAATGGTTATATTGACGACGTGCACGGCTGGAACTTCCTCGGCGGCAAAGACGGCAAAAATGTGGGTCCCGACAATTTGGAAGTGGTGCGCCTGTACCGAACTTTCCGTGCCAGGTTTCAAAACGCTGACCCGGCCAATATCAGCAAGGCGGACAAGAAAGACTATGAGAAATATAAAGAGTATGAAGATGTCATTGCCCAAAAGCGCAAAGAGGCCAAGCAAAACATCGAACTCTACGGGCAGATCTCAGAAGCGTTCGAGGCATTAGCCAAGAGCTTTGACAAAGACCTTTTTGAAGTAACGGTGGAGGATATCGCCAAAATTAAAAGCAATAAACCCTCCATCACGCGCGCCACTCGCGTAGCGATGAGCATTATGGGCGACGGCGGCACAAGTTTCGGTGAAATTAAAAGAGACCTGGATGAATACTATGAACAGGTGTACAACCAGTATCATTACAACTACAATACCGGCTTCGACCCGCGCCATATCGTAGGCGACAACTACGCCGATGTAAACGAACGCTTCTACGGCAACAATGACGTGCAAGGCCCCGATGCAGAACACGGCACCCATGTGGCAGGCATTATCGGCGCAGCTCGCCGCAATGATACCGGCATCGACGGTGTAGCCGATAACGTGCGCATCATGTCGGTGCGCACCGTGCCCGATGGCGACGAGCACGACAAAGACGTGGCCAATGCCATTATTTATGCAGTTGACAACGGCGCCTCCATTATCAATATGAGTTTCGGCAAGGGCGCTTCCCCGCAAAAATCTGCCGTGGACCGCGCCGTGCGCTATGCTGCCAAACATGACGTCCTCCTCGTACATGCTGCCGGCAACGACGGCAAGGAAAATACCTTAGACAACACCTTCCCCAATCGTAGCTTCGCCCCAAAAGGCCTCTTCGGGCCTACATACGCTGCCAATTGGATCGAAGTGGGCGCCCTCAACTGGGCCGGAGGAGAAAATCTCGCTGCCGATTTTTCCAACTACAGCAACAAATACGTCGAAGTATTCGCTCCCGGCGTTGATATTCTCTCCACCGTGCCGGATAACGGCTACCGCAAGTTTCCCGGCACCAGCATGGCCGCGCCTATGGTGGCGGGCGCCGCGGCGGTACTGCGCTCTTACTTCCCGCAATTGACTGCTGCTCAAGTGAAAGACATTATTATTCGCTCCGCGGCCACCCAAAC
>CAZNYK010000059.1:0-6740 GCA_964577215.1 uncultured Saprospiraceae bacterium | reverse complement strand
GTGATCAACACCAGGAGAGGAGGCGGTTCTTCGAGAGAGTAACCTTAACTTAACTCCGGGGCAGAAACACCTCCGCCAACATACACCTGGCGCTCCCACCGCCGTATTTTTCTATTGTATAAAGTGGGCTGTGCAGTATTTGCGTATGCTTTTCAATGCGGGCAACCTGTTCAGGATCGAGGCTGTGGAAGGCCTGCTCCGACATAACCAGGAATGTCTGCCCCGCGGCATTGCGCACCTGGAGCATATTGCCGGCAAAGGAGTTCATTTGGTCTAAGGTAATGGTAATGACCTCCTTGCCCGTAACGGCGAATTCAGCTTCGAGCATGGCTTTTTCCACCGGGTCCTTCACGGAGTCCATGCAGATCACCACGAAGGTTTCGCCTATGGCCATCATCACGTTGGTGTGATACACGTCTTGCCCTGCGGCATCGGTGGAGTGAAAAATTACGGGTTTGTATCCGGTAATGCGGCCGAACTCTTCCAACAGCCCGGCTTCGGTGCGCGGGCTGAGGCAGGCATACACCCGTTTATGATCGTGATCGAGTATCATGCTGCCGGTGCCTTCCAGGAAGCGGCCTTCGGCTTCGTGTTGTTCCATGTGGATGCGCTTGCCGGCAGCAAACTGCGACTGAACCAGCGCAATGATCTCCTCCCTGCGTTCCTGCCGGCGCAGCGGGGAAAACATGGGGTAAGTAATGACGCTGCCGTCGTGGTGGAAACTGACCCAATTGTTGGGGAATACAGCGTCGGGAGTATATGGTTCCGGGCTGTCTTCCGCTGCGATGACGTTAATGTCCTGGGCGCGAAGCCGGGCGACGAACTCATCGAACTCAGCCGCTGCGGCCGCCTGGATTTCCTCCGGGCTGCGGCCGGCATCGTTCACCTGGAATGCATTGTTGGCGGCTGTTTCCGGGTTGAAACCGAAGCGGGCCGGACGCACCATGAGCAGGGTATCAGTGGTTTGGATGGACATGACGGTTGTTTTGACGGCTGCAAAGATGCGGAAAAAGCGGAAAAGGCCGGAAGTGTTAAAGTGTTTTAGGCTGTATTCTCAAAATCAACAACTTACAAGATAGGCTGATGCCAGTTGTCAAATTTTAACATATTAATCTTGGAAAACCCGGAAAACAGCCATATCTTTGAATCGGCGCTGATAAAGTTTCAGCCCCTTACCGCGCAAGTGCCCGTAAGTTTTGACCCAACATTTTTTGAAGACATTTTGGTTAGACGTGGCGTGTCTAGGGCGGGCCTCAATCTCTCACGAGACTCGACTCCCTCCGGGAGAAGACAAGGGGATTACCGAACCACGCCGGCTGCCTGAATCCTGTCGTTTAGGGGTTCAAATACTCCTAAAGCACTTGTGCGGTTTTTTCTTTTTTTCTACAGTTGCGCCTTTCGGGGCGCATTTTTTTTGGCGTAAGCCGGTTGCGCCTTCTATCTCACCTCCACATCCTTCACCACCTCTTCCTTAAGCGCTTCATTCATATTACGCTTGATCTTGTCGCGGCCGTAGCTGAGTTCCTGGCGCAACGCAGCGGAAGAAATAGTGATGAAGAGTTTATGCCGGCGCAGCTTGATCTCGGTGGTGTAGCCTGCGATGACCGGCCCCATGACCTCCGTCCATATTTCGCGGATGCGGGTTTCGTCCAGGCGCGATTTGAGGCGGTAGGCGTCCAACATTTCCAGAAGGACTTCCTTTACGCTTTGTTCGTTGGTCTTTCTCATGCGTTTCCGTTTACGAGGTGAGCGCTACCGCTTTCAATGCGGTACCGGCGGTATCCCGGCCCGAACTCGCGTATGATGTTCTCCACGCGGTGTTCGTCTGTATCGGTAATGAACACCTGCCCGAAATTGCCTTCGTGCAGCAGTTGCAACAGCCGGCTGACCCTTTGCGCGTCCAATTTATCGAAAATATCGTCGAGCAGGAGAATGGGGCGGGTGTTTTTTTCTTTTTCCAAGAAACGGTACTGCGCTAATTTGAGCGCCAGCACGAAGGACTTGAGCTGCCCCTGGGAGCCGAAGCGCTTGACGGGCAGGTCGTTGATGCGCAGTTCTAAGTCGTCGCGGTGGATGCCCTCGGTGCTGCGTTGCAGGATGCGGTCTTTTTCGACGCAACGGGCAAGGCGCGTGGCGAAGTCCTCCTCATTGAGTTTCGATACGTATGCGCAAGCCACTTTTTCATGCGTTCCCGCGATCTGCTCGTAGGTGTGCTGCATCACCGGGGTAAAGGCCTCGATGAATGCCCGGCGTTTTTGGTGAATGTAATTCCCTGCGGGAATCAATTGTGCGTCGTACACACCCAGGAGGGCTTCATCGAAACCGCGTTGCTCGGCAAACTGCTTGAGGGCGGCATTGCGCTGCTGCAATACCCTGTTGTAGGCCATAAGGTGCTGAAGATAGGCCGCGTCCGTTTGCGAGAGGGTGTTGTCGATGAAGCGGCGGCGCTCCTCGCTGCCTTCCGTGATCATGAGCGTATCGTCGGGGCCGATAAATACGACCGGGAACAGCCCGATGTGTTCGCTGAGGGTAGGGTAGGGGGTATCGTTGTTTTCCAATACTTTGCGCTTTCGGGGTTGCACCTTGGCTACGATCCTGTATGGTTTTCCACCGGCGCGAAAGTGGCCCTCCAGCCGGAAGAAGTCCTCGCCTCTGAAGCAAAGCTGTGCGTCGGTAAGGCCGAATCGGCTTTTGGTGAGGCAGAGGTAATACACGGCGTCGAGCAGGTTGGTCTTGCCCATGCCGTTGAGGCCGGTAAAGCAATTGAGCCGTTCGGACAGCTCAAGCAATTGCCCGGCGTAGTTTTTGAAATTGGTCAGTATGAGTTTTTCTAAATGCAAAGGAGCATGCTGTTGAAAACGCGGGGCAAGATAAGACATATCCGGTTTACGGCAAGTCTAAACCCGGAACAGACCAACCCGAAACCCGGAACAGACAATGTTAACAAAAGAAGTTAACTCTTCTCCACCCCCACAATTCTGTTGAAAAAACTTGCTGCATGCATGCAACCTTCCGGGGTACGGTTTGGTTTTACACAATCGGCGCCCGGCGTCTCGTGCCCTGCTTTGGGGTTTTAATCCGCATCCGACAAGTGAAACACCTCCGCTATCTTAACAAGTACTTCTACAAATACCGGCGCCGCCTGATCGCGGGCATCGTCTTTGTATTTATTTCCAACTACTTTCGCATCCTCCAGCCGCAGCTCATCCGGGATGCGCTCGACCTCGTGGTAACGAATCTCAGCACCTTCAGGGAATTGGAAGGCACGGCAGCCCAGGCCGAATTGTACGGACGGTTGGCCAAGGACCTGTTATACTTCGGCGGTTTGGTGTTGCTCATGGCCCTGTTGATGGGGGTTTTTATGTATTTCATGCGGCAGACCATAGTGGTGATGTCCCGGTTGATAGAGTACGATTTGCGCAAGACCATATTCGAGCATTACGAAAAACTCCACCTCGCCTTTTTCAAGAAGAACAACACCGGCGATCTCATGGCGCGCATCACCGAGGATGTGTCAAAGGTGCGCATGTACGTCGGGCCGGCGTTGATGTACGGCGTCAATCTCATTTCTCTGTTCGTCATGGTGATATACAGCATGGTGCGGGTGAATTGGGAACTGACGTTGTACTGCCTGGCGCCGCTGCCGGTGCTGTCGGTTTCTATTTACTACGTCAGCCAGTTGATCAACAAAAAGAGCGAGGTCATCCAGCAGCAGCTCGCCTTGTTGAACAGCACAGCCCAGGAAACATTCTCCGGCATTCGCGTGGTGAAGGCTTATGTACAGGAAAACGCCATGGCGCGCTTCTTTTCCGGGCAGACGGAAGACTTCCGGCAAAAGTCGCTTTCCTTAGGCAGGATCAATGCGTTGTTTTATCCCCTCATGTTGCTCCTCATCGGCGCCAGCACCATCATCACGGTGTACGTCGGCGGCATACATGCAGTCAACGGACGCATTACCACCGGCAACATCGCGGAGTTTGTCATCTATGTCAACATGCTCACCTGGCCTGTTACGGCCATCGGTTGGATCGCCTCTATCATGCAACAGGCGGCGGCATCTCAAAAGCGCATCAACGAATTCCTGGAAACCCGTCCGGCCATCGCCAGCCCGGTGCATGACCCGGGGCCGCTCAACGGGCATATCCGCTTCGAAAACGTATCCTTTGTGTATCCCGATACCGGGGTGCGCGCCTTGGATGAGGTGAGCTTCGAACTTCAACCCGGCCAAAAAATGGCCATCGTGGGTCGTACCGGTTCGGGCAAAACCTCCGTGGCCGATTTGCTCGTGCGCATGTACGACGTCAGCTCCGGGAAAATCCTCATCGACGGTCGCCCCATCGAACAACACGACTTGGACAACCTGCGCCGCCGCACCGGCTACGTGCCCCAGGACGGCTTCCTGTTCTCCGACTCCGTCTCCGCCAATATCGCCTTCGGCAGGCCGGAGGCCGGGCAGGACGAGATCGAACAATTCGCGCGCTATGCCTCGATACATGAGGAAATCCTTGGCCTTTCCAGGGGCTACGACACCATTGTGGGCGAGCGCGGCGTCACCCTTTCCGGAGGGCAGAAGCAACGCATCTCCATTGCGCGGGCGCTCATCAAGCGCCCGGATATCCTCCTGCTCGACGACTGCCTCTCCGCCGTGGACACCAATACCGAAAAAAAGATACTCTCCGTTTTCAACGAGATATTGGCCGACAAAACGGTCATCGTCATTACCCACCGGATTTACTCCTACCTCAGCTTCGACAAGATCCTCGTGATGGATGAAGGTCGCATCATTGAGGAAGGTACGCACGAGGAACTCCTCGCCTTGGGCGGCTATTATGCCGAGCTGTTTGAGCGGCAGGCCGTGGAGGAAGTGGAGTAGATATGGTCAGGTCCGAATGGGGCTATGTAAATAGCTACGAGCCGCGAGCTACGAGCCGCGAGGAGTTCTGAGTATCGCTAAAAAAACAAGGCCTCTCCTGTAAATTACGCGGAGAAGCCCTGAACACCAATTTGTTATTAGCGAGTTGTGCCCGGTGGGGGCTATTCTTTGGAGACAGCGCATGTGCTGTCTTACAGCTAACTACTCTTCAGCCATAAACGGATAGCGGTAATCCGTTGGCGGCACAAAATTTTCCTTTATCGTTCTTGCCGATACCCAACGCATCAGGTTCAGCTCCGAACCTGCCTTGTCGTTGGTGCCGCTGGCCCTTGCCCCGCCGAAGGGCTGCTGCCCCACTACGGCGCCGGTCGGCTTGTCGTTGATGTAGAAGTTGCCCGCAGCGTGGCGCAGTTTTTCCACGGCAGTCATCACGGCGCGGCGCTCGTCGGCGAAGATAGCGCCGGTGAGCGCGTAGGGCGAGGTGCGGTCGAGCAAGTCCAGCGTCTCCTCGTACTGGGCGTCTTCATACACGTATATGGTGAGCACCGGCCCGAAAATCTCTTCGCACATGCTGCGGTACCGGGCATTGCTCGTCACTATGATGGTGGGGTCTATGAAGTAGCCCACGGAGTCGTCGTAGTTGCCGCCCGCGATGATCTCGCAGGAGGGGTCTTTTTTGGCGTGGTCGATGTACTCGGAGATGCTGCGGAAGGCTTTGGCGTCGATCACCGCGTTGAAAAAGTTGCGGAAA
Source organism: uncultured Saprospiraceae bacterium (assembly GCA_964577215.1). Classification (GTDB taxonomy): domain Bacteria; phylum Bacteroidota; class Bacteroidia; order Chitinophagales; family Saprospiraceae; genus UBA2329. The sequence goes on along the minus strand of CAZNYK010000059.1, from coordinate 1,116 downwards.
TCTTCCGGCGAACCGACCTTGAACGATTGCACCTCTTCCACTAAGCGCTGCCTGACTTTGGGCCAGAGCGATGCGGGGATATAAGCCCGCGATGCGGCGGAGCACTTTTGCCCCTGGTACTCGAAAGCGCCGCGTGCCAGGGCCGTCACTACCGGCTCCACCTTCGCGGAGGGGTGCACCATGACGAAGTCCTTGCCGCCGGTTTCGCCCACGATGCGCGGGTAGGAGCGGTATTTGTGTATGTTTTGGCCGATGGTTGCCCAGATGTGCTGGAAGGTGTTGGTACCCCCGGTGAAATGGATACCCGCGAAATCGGGATGCTCGAAGATGACCTCGCCGGCTGTGGGGCCGCTCACGAAAACCAGGTTGATCACGCCCGGCGGCAGGCCTGCCGCTTCGAACACTTCCATGATGACGGCGGCGGAATACACCTGCGAATTGGCGGGCTTCCACACCACCGTATTGCCCATGAGGGCGGGCGAGGCCGGGAGGTTGCCGGCAATGGAGGTGAAGTTGAACGGCGTGAGCGCGAAAACGAAACCCTCGAGGGGGCGGTACTCCAGGCGGTTCCAGATGCCGGGGCTGCTGATGGGCTGCCGGCGGTAGATATCGGTCATATACTCCGCGTTGAAGCGGTAGAAGTCGCAAAGTTCCGCCACGCAGTCGATTTCGGCCTGGAACACGTTCTTGGACTGGCACAACATGGTAGCCGCGTTCATTTTGGCGCGGTAGGGGCCGGCCAGCAGGTCGGCGGCTTTGAGGAAGATGGCGGCGCGTTCTTCCCAGGGCATGGCTTCCCAGGCGGGCTTGGCGGCGAGCGCGGCGTCTATGGCCATGCGCACGTGCTCGGCCCCGCCCTGGTGGAAGTGGCCTAGGGTGTGTTTGAGTTCATGCGGCGGATGGATGGCCACCTTGTTGCCGGTGCTGACCCGCTTGCCTCCGATGAACATGGGGATATCGAGGTCGGTCTTTTTGAGTTCGGCCAGCATGTGTTTGAGCGCTGCGCGTTCCGGCGAACCGGGTTTGTAGCTCAGCACAGGCTCGTTCACTGCCTTGGGAACCTGGAATATGGCGTTGGACATGATTTGGTTTTGGTTGGTTTCGCCTGCAAAGGTA
>CAZNYK010000058.1:5174-23344 GCA_964577215.1 uncultured Saprospiraceae bacterium | reverse complement strand
CCATCCAAGTCATCAGTGATGCGCACCTGGCATCCCAGCCGGGAATTAGACTTCACAAAAAAAGCCTGATCGAGTTGGGCTTCTTCGTCGGCGCCCATTTCGGGGAGTTCGTGATCACTGAACACATATACGTGGCAGGAGGAACACAGCGCCATGCCGCCGCAAGTGCCTTTTACCGGCAGGTCATGCGCTTTGCACACTTCCATGAGGTTCATGTTCATGTCGGTGGGCGCTTCAAATTGCTGTTCGATGCCTTCGCGGTCAATTATGGTGAGGGTGATGATGTTATGTTCCACGATGGTCGTTGCTGGTTCGGTAATGGCGTGTTGCATACAATAATAGTTTGCGGCAAAAATAAGTCCCCATTGGGGCTGATCAGTGATTTGGCGCACACATGGGCGGCAAAGATAGGCTTCTCTATAACGTTTTCAAATACTCGATCAGGGCTTTGCGCTCCTGCGGGCTGAGATTATCGCCGAAAGTGTGGCCCTGGTTGCCGTAACCGGGCAGGGTGGCGTCGTACACCCAACCTTTCTTTTTGGCTTTTTTGGCCTCCGTGTATTTCCAGCCTACTTTTTCAAGGTCGTAGTCGTTGCTGTCGCCGCTGCGCTGCCAGCGCGCCGGCCTTGCCGGGCTGTTAAGCAGGGTTTCGAGGTTGGGCACGGAGCCGTTGTGGAGGTAAGGCGCTGTGGCCCACACGCCGTCTAATGGCGGGGCGATGTAACCGGGCAGCGGCTCGAACCAGGAGCGAGGTTCGCTTTGGGCAAACCAACTGCTGTTGTACCATTGCGTTATACCGGAGCTGTGGATATAATTCACATATACCGGGTCGGTTTTTACCACGTCCAGCGAGACGACTTTATTGGGGTAAGCCGGGTTGTCGCCGTAAGTGCCGTGGCAGCGGCTGCATTTGGACTCGAATATCTGCTGCCCCTGCGCGGCAAGGGCTGGATCGATGGAGCCCGGATACTTCGGCGCTTCGAGGGAGTGGAGCCAGGCCAGTACGTTTTTGAACCCGGCGAGCGCCTGCCGGGCGCTGCTGCTGTCGGATATGCCCAGTACGGAGGCCTGGAAGATGAGCTTGCTGAAATCGCCGCGCCCGATGCCGTCGTAGTAGAGGGCATTTTTCTTCTTCACATTCCACAGCGGCGGCACGTCGGTGGCCACAGGGTAGGGGAGTATGTCGTACAGCGGCTTTTTGGAATAGCTGAGATCACCGGCATTGCGGTGCATCATGCAGGCTTCGGCCAGCCGGAATGCCGGGTTGGCGCCGGGCTGGTTGGTGCGGATATGCGGCGACATTTTCCGGAAATAATACCCGAAGTCTTCAAAAGCTTCCCATTCGGGAGAGCTTTTGCCGAAGCGGAGGCTGACGCCCAGCGCTGTCATGTCGGCCATGGGCTTGAAGCTGCGGCGGTAGTCGGAGAAACTGTTGCCCAATCCGGGCATCAATTTGCCCTGTAAAGCGCCTGCATGACAGGTAAAACAATTGCCGTTAAGGACGGGAACGCCGTTGGCTGCCTCAAATACATTCATCATGTAAGGCGCATGAGCTGCCGGCCCTTCGCGCCGCCATACGGTATCCCGGATGTTTTTGGTAAAACGCTTTTCCACCATGCGCCAGGGCAGGCCTGTACCGAGATAGTTGCCGTATATAAGGAAGTCCAGCCCTGCCTCCGGGTTGCCGTCCAATTGCTGTGGCGTGGCCGGCACGGTGAGTGTTTTCCATCCGGGGAGTTCCTTAAGGGCGGGGGGCATGCCACGTTGCGTGGCGCAGGCGTAGGCGGAGACCAGCAATCCTATAATGAGAAGTTTTTTCATATGCTGCAATGATGGATTGTATACTCAATAGCCAGTGGTTTGCGAATTTTGACTTGTGCAAACGACTGGCTATTAGTTTCGTCGGGTATAAGAGGAAACAAAGGATCGGAGTTCTGGTTGCTGCGCCATATTTGAGCAGGGATAAAAAAAATCACAAAAAAAAATGACTAATTAGACAGGCTTTTTAAAAGAAATTTTCACGAAAAATCTTATTTTTTTAATAATTTATATTGATTTACAATCTTTTATGGTTTTATTGGTAGGTTAATTTTTCTCACAACTATGCAAATGTGTATTTGTTTTAGCGGTGGCGGCACATGCATATTTGTATCGTGAAGAGGGAAAAGCAGGGAATGTAAAGGAGAATGCAAAGGGATTCTCCACACGAAACAAGGATATGTTCATGGGATTATAAAATTACACGGCCATGAAGTCCCGGGTGAAAACATCCGGGACTCATGGGCGACTTCCCGGCCTTGTTTCCTCCGAAATTGAATATGTTCATGGGATTATAATATCGTACGGTCGCACCTCTATGGTGCGACCTTTTTTCCATCCCTTTATTCATTTCGGAACGCAAATTGTTTATCCATAAGATTTACATATAACGAATGGAGGGTATAGCGTGAAGGCGGCGCGCTATACCCTCTTCTTTTTTTGCTATATCCGGTTCTGATTGATCAGATCGAGCAGTTCATCCCGGTAGTTTTTCCCGATGGGGAGGTGTTTGGCCTGACCTTTTTCCATTACCTCCACCATGTTGCCCACAATGGCGTGGATTTTGTCCATATTTACGATGAAAGAGCGGTGTATCCGCTTGAATTTGGGAGCGGGCAGCTTGTCCTCCAAGCTCTTCATGGTTTGCAGGGTGATCACCCGGCTGGTATCCAGCTTGATGATGACGTAGTCTTTCAGGCCTTCGATATAAACAACTTCGTCGAAGTTGACCTTGACCAACTTTTTGTCCGCCTTCACAAAGATGAACTCATGCGCTTCTTCCGCAGCGCCGGGAGCGGGGGCTATGGTTTCTTTGTGTTGCAGGGACAGCTGCTCGGAAGCTTTGTTGACGGCTTTCATAAAGCGCTCTAAAGAAATGGGCTTCAGCAGGTAATCCAGCGCGTTGAGTTCGAATCCCTCAACGGCAAAGTTGGGATATGCCGTGGTAAAAATGACCAGCGGGGGATCAGACAGCGTCTTGAGAAAGTCAGTTCCCGTGAGTTGCGGCATCTGGATATCCAGGAACATCAGGTCCACCCGGTGGTTATTGAGGGCGTCATTGGCCTCAAAGGCATTGCTGCACTTTTGTACCAGGTTCAGGGCAGGTACTTTACTGATGTAGGTTTCGAGCACATCTTGTGCAAGCGGTTCGTCATCTACAATGATTACGTTTATCATGATGTTTGGTTTTGTTTGACGGAACATGGTTCCGCGTGTTTTGCAAGTTATTTCTTGATCTTCCTTATTTTCCATCGCGGAAAGGCGTTCCGCATTACGTCAATTCCATTTCGAGCATTACGGCATAAGTATTCGGGTTGTCCCTGATACTTAGTTGATACTTTCCCGGGTACAGCAATTGCAGGCGCCTGCGCACATTGACAAGGCCGATGCCGCCGCTCCTTTTACCATCTTGTAACGGCTTGGTATCCGGTTTGGTATTCTCAATGGAGAAAGTTACATGTTGGCCTTGAACATCCAAGTTAATGTACACAAATCCCTTTGAGATGGTATGGGTAAGGCCGTGCTTGAAGCTGTTTTCCAGGAAAGGAATGAACATCAGCGGCGCGATCTGTTGGTCGGCAACCTCGCCCGAAACATCGAATCGGATATCTGCGCTTTTGCTTTGGCGGAGCTTTTCCAGGTCCAAATAATTTTGGATATAGCTGATTTCCTTTTTCAGGGGCACCTGTTTTTCGTTGCAGTCGTAGAGCATGTAGCGCATCATTTCCGAAAGTTTGATGACGATCTCAGGCGCATCGTCAGATTTTTTGAGGGTGAGGGCGTACAGGTTGTTGAGCGTATTGAACAGGAAGTGCGGGTTGATCTGGCTTTTGAGGAAGCGCAATTCCGATTGCATGGTCTGGTTTTCCAACTCTTGCCGCTCCCGGATTTGCCTGGCCCAGTCGGCAATGATTTTGACCACGGTGGAAGCGCCTGCCACAAAAAAATGGATCAGGAAATACCAGTTCAGGTTTTGGATCAGTTCGGTACGGGTGAGGGGATGGGCGGCAAATTTCACGTAGAAAATGATGGCCTTGATGGGGGTGATGATAACGGCAGCCAGGATAAGGAGGGCGGCATAGGTGAGGAATTTGTTCCGCGACAGGTAGTTGGGTATGAGATAGTGGAAGTTGAAATACACGATCAACCCGTAAAAAACCACGTTGATGATCTCGTTGGAAAATGCAAACCCGAAACCCGTTTGCGGTCCTTCGAGCACAGTAAGCAGCAGGGCCACGAAAAGCCAAAACAGGATGTGCCGGCTCAAGGAACGGCTCAGCAGCCTGTTCAGGTCTGCCATCCAACGTGCCCGCTTAGGAATCGACATGGTGCAAAATTGATTAAAGGCGCTCCCGGCACATAACAAATTTAGACCAACAGCGCCGGCGAGCGGCATGAACCGCATCCGTTTCGGCTTGTTCTGCTTTTTTCTCATGCCTGAATGCCCTGAAGTCCCCGGCTTTTGCCAATTTAGCGGCGAAAAGCCAGGACAAGGATCAACACATGGAAGGAAAATGAGTATTATAAACTCTCAATATCTTATGGATCAGCAGGAAGACCTTGAATTCGACGGCAAAGTTACGGAAAAACTCATGGAAGCCTATGCTCAAATTCTGGCAGGGCTGAATGAAGACCCCGGGAGGGAAGGGCTTTCCAAAACGCCTGAGCGCGCAGCCAAAGCCATGCAATACCTCACCAAAGGCTACGAGGAAGACGGCGAGGCCATCCTGCGCTCGGCTATGTTTCGCGAAGAATACAGCGAGATGGTCATCGTCAAGGATATCGAGTTGTACTCTCTTTGCGAGCACCACCTCCTTCCGTTTTTCGGCAAGGCCCATGTGGCCTACATTCCCAACGGTTACATCGTGGGCCTGAGCAAAATACCCCGTATCATCGACGTGTACGCCCGCCGCCTGCAAGTGCAGGAGCGGCTTACCGACCAGATATTGAACTGCATACAACATACGCTCAAACCGCAGGGCGCGGCCATCGTGATAGAAGCCCGGCACATGTGCATGATGATGCGGGGCGTACAAAAGCAAAACTCGCTGACCACCACTTCCGCATTTACCGGGGCCTTCCAACAGGTGGAGACCCGCACCGAGTTTTTGAATTTGATAGGAACAAAATTGCATTGAATTCACTCCGGGCTTTGCGCTATGGATAACGGGCCGCCGTCCCTGTTCAAAGTTCGAGGCTTCCGGCATTAATATTTTTGTGAGTAAACAAGACTGCAATATGAAAGCATACGTTTTTCCAGGTCAGGGCGCCCAATTCAAGGGCATGGGCAAAGACCTGTACGAAAACTCCGCCACGGCGCGCCGGCTTATGGACCAGGCCGACGAAGTATTGGGATACCGCCTCACGGAGGTGATGTTTGAAGGCAGCGCTGAAGAGTTGAAGCAAACCCGGATCACCCAGCCGGCACTTTTTGTGCACTCCGTGGTCAAGGCGGTAATGGCAGGCGACGGTTTCCGGCCCGATGCTGTTGCAGGGCATTCGCTCGGGGAGTTTTCGGCACTTACGGCTGCCGGCGCCCTGACGTATGAGGATGGACTGCGCCTGGTACAAAAACGGGCATTTGCCATGCAGAAAGCCTGTGAAGCTGTGGAGGGTACCATGGCTGCCGTGCTCATGCTGGCCGACGATGTGGTGGAGGAAATCTGCGCCAGTGTAGATGGATTGGTGGTGCCGGCCAACTACAACTGCCCCGGCCAGTTGGTCATTTCCGGCTCCCGCGCGGGCGTGGAAGCCGCTGCCGCCAAATGTACCGAAGCCAGGGGAAGGGTAACCATGCTCGAGGTGGGAGGGGCCTTCCATTCTCCTCTCATGAAGCCTGCGCAGGAAGAGTTGGAAGCCGCTATTGCGGCCACGCCGTTCAAAGCGCCCGCCTGCCCGGTGTACCAAAACGTACACGCCCTGCCGGAGACCGACCCGGAACGGATCAAGCAAAACCTCATCAACCAACTTACTGCACCCGTGCGCTGGACCCAGACCATGCAACATTTCATTAGCGACGGATTCACGGAGATGATCGAAGTGGGGGGGACGGGCCAGGTATTGCAGGGCATGATGAAGCGCCTGGATCGGACCTTTTCTGTATCTGCCTTATAAAAAAAGTTGCTTCGTATTAAAAAATACTGCACTTTTGGCACAAAGGAACAATGCAAAGGAAACGAGCAATGGTGAATTACGAAATCAAGGACGGAATCGTACTTTTGGCCGAGCCTTTCATGTTGGATCCCAACTTCCGGAGAGCCGCGGTTTTATTGTGCGAACACTCGCCCGAAGGGAGCCTCGGGTTTATTATGAACCGGCCTACCGACAGACGGATTGATGAACTTATAGAGGATTTCCCGGAATTCGACAGTACGACGTTCTGGGGCGGCCCGGTACAGACCAATACCATTCACTACCTGCATAACGTGGGCAGTCTTCTGGAAGACAGCATCAAAATTGCCGACGGGGTATTTTGGGGCGGCGACTTTGAAAAACTCAAGTTCCTCATCAACTCCGGCCTGGTGATGCCTTCCAATATCAGGTTCTTCATGGGCTACGCCGGGTGGGACGAGGGCCAGCTTTTAGACGAAATGGCTACCGGCTCCTGGGTGCCTGCCGACATGCATCCCAACTACATTTTCAAGTCGAAACCCGAGATGCTCTGGCAGCAGGTGATGTATAATAAAGGCGATGCCTATTCCGTAATTGCCTTCATGCCCGATACAGCCAACTGGAATTAGGATTTTCTCCCGAAATCTGCGGGTATTTCCCCCCAGCTATCCGTTTCCCATTTGAGCAGCGGGTTGTTCCACTCGTTTTGTGCCAGCCATGCTTCCGCCCGGCGAATCAGATCGAATAGCCCTGCTGTCTGCTGGTTTTCCACCAACAAGGTTTTACACCGTTTCCTGCGCACCCAGCCCATAGCTGTTTGGGAGTCGGAATAAACAGGCGTTTCCAACCCTTGCTTTTGGGTGAGCGCCAACGCATGAACGATAGCCAGGAACTCGCCGATGTTGTTGGTGCCGAGCGGAAATTTTTTGTAAAACAACTTTTCTTTCGTGCGCGTGTCCACTCCCTGGTATTCCATTACACCGGGGTTCCCGCTGCAGGCTGCATCTACGGAGATACTATCCCAGATGATCTCCTGCCGGGAAACCGAAGGTCTGGCAGGTTTGCTTTTGGCAGGAGCGCCCTTGCCGATGTGCTCTCCGGGGCCTTGCTGCAAGGCTTTTTTCGCTTCCTCTTCCGAACCGAAGGATTTGTACAGCGCCTTGCCGAATCCATTAATCTGCGCTTTACATTCCTCCCAGGATCCGTACACGCCCGGCCGGTGCCCTTTCCACACTACGTAGTACTTATTTTTCTTTGCCATGAACTGCTTCTTAAGATGGTAAAAGTAGAGGCTTTCATGCTTTTGCAGTTCAAAATTTATTACTTTTGCCCTGTTATGGCATTCATAGATACCCACGCTCATTTGTACTTGCGCCAGTTTGACCACGACAGAGAGGCTATGCTCGATCGCGCACATGCAGCAGGCGTCCATCATTTTTTTCTTCCCAATATAGACAGCAGTTCAATAGCAGACATGCTGGCCCTGGAAGCGGCGCATCCCGATTGCTGCTTTGCCATGATGGGCGTGCACCCCAGCCATATCAAAGAAAACTACAAGGATGAATTGGCTATTGCCAAAGAATGGCTGGACCGCAGGTTTTTTTCTGCGGTCGGCGAGATCGGTATTGACCTGTACTGGGACAAGAGCTTCCTGCCTCAGCAGATAGAAGCCTTGAACATTCAAATGGAATGGGCTAAAGAACTGGGGTTGCCCATCGTGTTGCACACCCGCGAAGCCATGGACTTGTGCATAGACCTGGTGCGCAATGCCCATGACGATCGCCTGCGTGGCGTTTTTCATTGCTTCGGCGGTACCGTAGCGCAGGCAGAGCAGATCATCGAAATGGGTTTCCACCTCGGTATCGGGGGGGTGCTCACGTATAAAAACGGCGGGCTGGAACCCGTTATCGAGGCATTTGGCCTGGAGCACGTAGTGTTGGAGACCGATGCCCCTTACCTGGCGCCCAACCCTTACCGGGGTAAGCGCAACGAGAGCGCTTATGTATCTATAGTTGCCCAGCGGCTGGCAGAACTCAGCGCTCTGACGCCGGAGGAAGTGGGTCAAAAAACTTCTGCCAATGCACGGCACTTATTTGAGGAAACCTTTGTTTCTTTGCAAAGTGCGGGTTGAAAAACCGGCTGGAGGAAAAAATTTTATGTTTTCCGACTTCTTTTTGCAATTTTTGCACCGTCGAAGTTGGAGGTTGTTATTGAATAATTATTTTTGCTCCGATTTACGACAGTTCTGAAAGCAGAGCTTTAGTGGAAAGGCAGTTTTTCCCAGGCAAAATGATGAAATGAGGAGAGGTGGCCGAGCGGTCGAAGGCGCACGCCTGGAAAGCGTGTATACCCCTAAAGGGTATCGCGGGTTCGAATCCCGCTCTCTCCGCTGTTTTGAAAAAACGAAACAATCAACTTAATCTTTTAAATTTCAGGCAAAACTACTGTCAACTATGCGCAAATTATTGACCTTACTGTTCGTGCTGTGCTTGGGGCTTTTCGCCGCCAATGTCGCTTATGCTCAGGACCAGACACCTGAAGAGACTACTGCCACAGAAGCCGGCACGACGGCGGCAGACGATCAAGCTGAAGCAGAAGAAGCTCAACCTGTTGTGGATTCTGCTCCGGCCGAAGAAGTGAAAGGCTTCCAACTGCTCAAAAAGTACTTCATCGACGGCGATCCGGGCTTCATGAGCCTCGTGTTGATCGCCCTCATCCTCGGCCTGGCGTTTTGCATTGAGCGCATCATCACCCTCAACATCGCTACCACAAACACAGATAAGCTGCTCGCCCGGATTGACGAAAACCTGAAGTCCGGCGACGTCAACGGCGCTATGGAAGTATGCAAATCCACCCAGGGGCCAACTGCCAGCATCCTGTACGAAGGCTTGAAAAATGCCGGTCAGGGACCTGAAGCCGTGGAAAAAGCCATTGTGTCTTACGGTAGCGTACAAATGGGCTTGCTCGAAAAAGGCCTGGTCTGGATTTCTCTGTTCATCGCCCTTGCTCCAATGCTCGGGTTCATGGGTACGGTTATCGGTATGATCGGCGCCTTCGACAAGATCGAAGCAGTGGGTGATATCTCCCCCACGGTTGTTGCCGGCGGTATCAAGGTAGCTCTTTTGACGACGGTGTTCGGTCTCGTAGTGGCCATCATCCTGCAGTTGTTCTACAACTACATCGTCTCCAAAATTGACGGCATCGTCAATAAAATGGAGGATGCTTCCATCGCATTGGTGGACATCATGGCCTCGAACAATATCTTCAAAAAGTAATCTGAAAGACCAATGTACAAGACACTATCCAAAAACGGCCAGGGAATAGGATTCCTCTTGGGAGCCGTTATCACCATCCTGTACGTGCTCATCATGAGCGCCGGTTGGGGAAAATTCTCCAGTCTGGCCGAAGATGCCCCTGAACGTTATGACACCACCATTTTTAATTTCGGCATTTTTGCCGCCATCGCTTTGGTTATTATTGGCGTTATCATAGTGGCTCTATTCGGTGTGGCGCAAATGGCCTCCAACCCCAAGGCCGCGCTGCGGGGTATTGTGGGCGTAGGTGTACTGGTAGGCATTTTCCTGGTTTCTTACACTACAGCCAGCGGCGAGGCCACCGGGCCTTTGGCCAAAGCTGTGGAGAACGCAGGCGGTTTATCCTCCAATGCCCTCAAGTTGATTAGCGGGGGCATCACTACCAGCATTATACTGGCTTTAGCAGCAGCAGCAGCTATCCTGGTTTCAGAATTGCGGAACTTCTTTAAATAACCGAGCTATGGCTAATAAGTCCAAGTCGAAAGGAAGATCGAAAAATGAGATCAATGCCAGCTCCATGGCCGACATTGCCTTCCTCCTGCTCATTTTCTTCCTCGTGACCACTACTATTGTGGAAGATAAAGGGATTACGGTAAGGCTTCCGCCCTGGTCGGAAGAAGAACCGGATATCACTCAACTCAAAACGAGAAATGTTTATTCTGTGTTGGTCAATGCCCAAAACCAGCTTTTGGTGCGCGGCGAACCAATGAGCATTCGCGATCTGCGCAGCAATGCGAAGGAGTTCATTGCCAATCCTTACAAGCGTGAGGATTATTCCGAAAAGCCTACCATGGCTATCATCTCGTTGAAAAACGACAGGGGAACGAGCTACAAAACGTATTTGGAGGTTTACAACGAACTTAAAGGCGCCTACAACGAGCTTTGGAACGAAGCCAGCCTCAAGAAATACGGGCTTCCCTACGATGAGGATAAGCTGCCGCTGGCCTACAGAAAGGCCATCAGGTCAGAAATTCCTATGGTGCTCTCGGAGGCTGAACCAACGGCATTCGGCGAAGAAAAGTAATCGATACCTCCCTTTTAGCAATTTAATCTGCCTGCGGCAGATCAAAAAAACGCGATATGTCAAAATTCAGTAAGAAAAGAGGAAAGGCCGAGCCGAGTATCTCTACGGCTTCTCTGCCCGACATCATCTTCATGCTTCTGTTCTTTTTCATGGTGGTCACGAAGATGCGCGATGCGGAACTCAAGGTCAACGTGGTCACTCCTTTCGCTTCGGAATTGACGAAGCTGGAGGAAAAGTCCTTGGTCAACACCATTTATATCGGCCGGCCATTGGAAAAATTTGTGCCCATTTATGGTACCAGGCCGCGTATCCAGTTGGGAGATAAATTTGCCGATCCGCGTGATATACGTTTCTTTTTGGAAACCTTCAGGGTAAAGGTTCCTGAGAGCCGCCGTCCGCAGATCACCTCTTCCTTGCGGGTTGACGGCAATGTCACCATGGGTATCGTAGCCGATGTGAAAACAGAATTGCGCAAAGCCGGTCAGCTCAAGGTGAACTACTCCGCCAAGCGCAGGCCGGGCGCTTCCTATTGATCGCATTGTAGTTTTTTGCATAACTTTTACAGGGAGGGCTGTACATGAAGAATGGCGGCCCTCTTTTCATTTTCCATACCCGATAGCCGGTAGTTTGCGATTTTTTACCCGCAATTCTTAGAAAGTTTTTTGTCTTATAACTCTTATCTTATATCTTTGTGCGCAACTGAAAATTTGTATTGCTGAAAACAGCAACCTGGCGGTACTTCGAATTCGGAGTCCGTATTGAAAGCCCTTTGATCGTTTGTTTTATATTGTTTTACCCCTTCGCCAGTTGTATCAGTTCTTGAGAGGCCCTCTTTGAGAGGATACGCTATATTATTATATCCAAATGCTTTTACAAAAACTATGGAGCGCTTCGCGCAGTGCTCCACGGTAAAACGGTGCATTTTGCATTGATTGACCTATAGCACATACTTTTATGAACAGTACATTTAATTACACCCTGAACTTCGGAGGAATAAATTCTTTCTTCTCCCGCTCCGGAAAATCTTTTTCCAACTTTGCCCGGGCTGACCAAGGTACTGCCGGTCCAAGATACTTTTGGGGCCATATGCGGGTATTGCTTTTCGCTGCGGCATCAACGCTACTGGTGTGGCAGGTATCGGGGCAGAATGCGATCGTAGAGGAAAACCTGCTTCCCGGCTCTCCTGAATCGGAATGGGATATCAGCGGCGCAGGCGACCTGTCTATTCAGGGCTTTGCCACCGATATGAGCTACAACAAAGGGACTACCGCTGAATTCAAAGTGGATGTTACCGGGCCGGCTACCACCTTCAACGTCAAGATTTATCGCTTGGGTTACTACCAGGGCAACGGCGCCCGCATGGTTATTGATCTCGGCAATTTTACCGGTGTGGATCAGCCGGCATGCATTACACAGTCGGCTACGGGCCTGGTGGACTGCGGCAACTGGTCCGTCTCGGCTACCTGGGCCATTCCGGCCAATGCCGTCTCTGGGCTTTACATTGCCAAACTCACCCGCACGAACAACAACGGTGCAAGCCATATTGCTTTTGTAGTAAGAGACGATGAAAGTACGGCCGATATGATCTTCAAAACCTCCGACGCTACCTGGCAGGCATATAATGTATATGGCGGCAACAGCCTTTATGTAGGCACCGTTCCCGGCTTTCCAAGCGGCCATGCGCCAAAGGTGAGCTACAACCGCCCCTTTTGGTCCCGCGCCGGCGGCGGCGGCGGAGGCGCCGAGGAGGACTGGCTCTTCAACTGCGAATACCCCATGATCCGGTTCCTGGAGCGCAACGGCTACGACTTGGTTTATACCACCGATATTGACCTGGACCGCAACCCTTATTTTTTCACTTCCGGCCCTGATCCCGTGTTAAAACACAAAGTATTCCTGTCAGTAGGTCACGACGAATATTGGTCGGGCAATGAGTGGGCCAATGTAGAAGCCGCGCGGGATGCGGGTATGCACTTAGCCTTCTTCAGCGGCAATGAGATATATTGGCGCACGCGCTGGGAAAACAGCATTGACGGTACGGGTACGCCCTTCCGCACACTGGTTTGCTACAAAGAAGGCACTTTGGGTGAAAACACGTGCGGCGGAAAATGCGACCCCAGCCCCGAATGGACAGGCCTTTGGCGCGACGGTTGCGACTTTCCCGGCAGCGGGGGCTGCAATCCCGAAAACATACTCTCCGGGCAGATCAGTTGGACGCTTTCCACCAGCGCTATCCAGGTGCCGGCCTCGGTAAAAGATTTCCGCTTCTGGCGCAACAGCCCCAACGTGTCCAATCTCGCGCCGGGGGATGTGGAGATAATGACGTCTGGTACGCTGGGGTATGAATGGAATCAATACCAGCCGCAATACGCCTCGACCTATCCCGCCGGCAGGGTACTGCTCACGAGAACCATTCTCAACGGGCTGCTGCACGAGGTTTCCCTGTTCCGGCATGCCGGCGGCGCGCTGGTATTCGGCGCAGGCACCGTGCAATGGATGTGGGGTTTGGATGAGAATCACGACCGGGGTAATGCTCCTCCCAGCCCGGACATGCAGCAAGCTACCATCAATCTCTTTGCGGACATGGGCGTGCAGCCGGCAACCCTGATGCAGGGTATGGTGGCGGCGGTCCAATCCACGGATGTGACGCCGCCGGTATCCGTCATTACGAACCCCTCCGAAGGGGCAACGGTACAGGCGAACGGCCTGGTAATTGTTGCGGGTACTGCAACTGATACGGAAGGGGTAGTTGCCGGCGTAGAAGTATCAGTTGATGGAGGAACGACTTGGCAAACGGCAGTGGGAACGACCAACTGGACCTTTAACTGGATACCGACCCAGGAGGGGCCCGTTACTATTCTTTCCAGGGCATTCGACGATCTCGGCAACCTGGAAACCCCTGCGGAAGGCCAGCCCAATTACATTGAAGTGACGGTGGGCCCTCCAGGCGACCTCAATTGCCCTTGCAACATATGGCCCGCCGGGTTTGATCCTGCCGGGTCCCCGAGTCCCGACCAAAGTGCGGTGGAGCTTGGCGTAAAGTTCCGCTCTAATATTGACGGCTACATTGCAGGCATACGATTTTACAAACATTCTTTGAATACGGGAGTTCACATCGGAAATTTGTGGACCACCAACGAACTGAACCTCGCTTCGGTCGAATTCACCAACGAATCCCCATCCGGATGGCAGGTGGCGCTCTTCCCCACACCGGTGGCGATTACTGCTAATACCACCTACATTGCATCCTACCATACTACAGTAGGACGCTATGCACTGGATCCCTTTTATTTTAATAACCCCTTTGTGAATAATCCCCTGACGGCATTGGCTACCGGGACAGACGGGCCGAACGGCCTGTATAACTACGGCCCCGCGGGGTCTTTCCCCAACCAGTCTTCCCAGGCAAGCAATTACTGGGTGGACGTGATCTTCGTGACGGAGGCCGGCCCAGACGATACGCCTCCCGTGACGAGTATTACAAACCCCTCAAACGGAGCTACCTTACCAGTAGATAACCAGGTAGTCATTTCCGGCAATTCTCTCGACATTCAAGGCCAGGTCGTCAGCGTGGAGGTTTCTGTAGATGGAGGAACAACCTGGGAACCGGCAACGGGAACGACCAACTGGACATATAGCTGGACCCCGACAACTCAAGGCACCGTCAATATCCTGGCCCGGGCAACAGACAACTCCCAGAACCAGGAAGTACCCACCCAAGGACAGCCCAACTATATCACCATAACTATAGGGCCGCCCGATCCTTTCGACTGCCCCTGCACCATCTGGCCTTCGACTACAATACCCAGCGTGCCTTCCAACAATGATGCCCAACCTGTGGAACTCGGCGTGAAATTTCGCGCCAGTGTGGATGGGGTCATTACCGGGATCCGATTTTACAAGGGCCTTGCCAACACCGGTGTCCACACCGGCAACTTATGGACGAGCTCCGGGCAAAACCTTGCTACCGCGTTATTCACCAACGAAACGCCATCGGGGTGGCAGGAGGTGATTTTTTCAAACCCGGTGCCCATCACGGCCAACACAACCTATGTAGCATCTTACCACACCACCTCGGGGCGTTATGCCTTTACCTCCAATTATTTTACCAGCGCCGTTGTGGACGGGCCGCTGACGGCTTTGGCCAATGGGACCGACGGGCCTAACGGCGTGTACAACTACGGTGCGGCAAGCTCATTTCCCACTCAATCCTTTCAGGCGAGCAACTACTGGGTTGATGTTGTCTTTTTGACCGATACTGGCACGGATGTGACCCCGCCGGCTGTGCTTTCTGTGGTTCCGCCCGACAATACCGGGGGCGTGAGCGTCAACACAACTATACAGGCTGTTTTTAGCGAGGAGATAGATGAGCAGACCCTGTCTTCCTCCACCTTTTCGGTGGATGACGGGGGAGGGGCCATAGCGGGAACTATATCTTACAATCCAGCTACCCAAACGGCCACCTTTACGCCTTCCGCTCCGTTGGCATACTCCACCCTCTACACAGCAACCCTCACAGGAGGAGCCGCGGGCATTACAGACCTGGCCGGCAATGCCCTTGCCTCCGATTTCGCCTGGTCGTTCACTACTGCTGCGCCGCCCCCGCCCCCGCCCAATGAAGGTCCCGGCGGGCCGATCCTTGTGATAAGCAGTGCAACCAACCCGTTCAGCCGCTATCCGGTGGAGATACTGCGGGCTCAGGGCCACAATGACTTCACGGCAATGGACGTTTCGTTGGTCACGCCGGCAGTGCTGGATGCCCACGACGTGGTGATATTGGGAGAATTCCCGCTTTCTTCATCCAACGTGACCGATCTGACGAACTGGGTAAATGCCGGCGGCACCCTGATCGCTTTCAGACCGGACCCGCAATTGGCATCTTTACTCGGTATCACTCCTGCCGGCGGCACTTTATCGGAGGGATACCTGCTGGTGAATACCGCATCGGGCCCGGGTTCCGGTATCGTAAATGAAACCATTCAATTCCATGGAGCAGCCGATTATTACACTTTGAGCGGCGCTACGGCTTTGGCCACTTTGTATTCCAACGCGACTACCCCGACTGTTTACCCAGCGGTCACGCTCCGCAATGTGGGCGCCAACGGAGGCAAGGCGGCAGCTTTCACCTACGACCTGGCCCGTTCCATCGTCTATACCCGGCAGGGCAACCCTGCATGGGAAGGTCAAAACAGGGACGTGGACGGCACAGATGGCGTAATACGGCCCAATGACTTGTTCTTTGGCAACGCCCCCGGCGATCCGCAGCCCGATTGGGTAAACTTAGACAAGGCGGCTATTCCGCAGGCCGACGAGCAGATGCATCTGCTCAGCAATATCATCCTGCAGGGCAACTTGCACCGCAAGCCGTTGCCGAGGTTCTGGTTCCTCCCCAATAAGTTCAAAGCTGCCGTGGTGATGACCGGCGACGATCACGGCGTGGGGCTTACCAACCAGTTTTTTGATCTTTTTACCACGCTAAGTTCTTCCAATACCCCGGAAGCAGTGGCCAACTGGCAAGCGGTCAGGGGCAGTTCGTATGTATATACCAACACTCCGTTACCCAACGCTCTGACATACCAGAATCAGGGTTTTGAGGTCGGTATCCACGTCAATACCGGTTGTGGGGTGTGGACGCCGGCTTCGCTCAATAATGACTATACTTCGCAATTGGCACAGTTTGCGACAAACTTTCCCAATATCTTCCCTCCGAGCAGCCATCGCACCCACTGCATTGCCTGGAGCGACTACGATACCCAGCCGCAGGTAGAAGCTGCCAACGGCATCAGGTTAGACGTGAATTACTATTACTGGCCTGCAAGCTGGATACTGGATCGTCCGGGCCTGTTCACAGGGTCGGGCTTGCCGATGCGCTTTGCCCAAAAAACCGGCGAGATTATAGATTGTTACCAGGTAAATACACAGCTGACGGATGAGTCCGGCCAGAATATTCCCCTGCACATTGCGACTTTATTGGACAACGCGGTAGGGACAAACCAGTACTACGGGGTTTTTTGCGCTAATATGCACACGGATAACTCCTCCTCCCTTACCCTTGCCCAACAGATCATTTCCGCTGCCCAACAGCGCAGCGTGCCGGTGGTATCTTCCCGCCAGATGCTCGAATGGTTGGACGGCAGGAACGGCTCCACCTTCGGCAACATGGCCTGGAACGGCAATGATCTGAGCTTCGACGTAAGCGTGGGAAGCGGCGCCAATAATCTCTACGGCATGTTACCGGCAGAGTCAGCTTCGGGCCAGCTGATATCTATCACTCTCAATGGAAGCCCGGTTGCATATGACCTGGAATTGGTAAAGGGGATCAGTTACGCTCTTTTCCCTGCAAGTGCGGGCAGCTACGTTGCGTCTTACGGAGTGGACAATACGCCCCCGGCCATAACCAACATTACAGCTACGCCCAATTTGGATGGCACGGCCACCATTACCTGGAATACCGATGAGCCGGCCACTTCAAGAGTTGACTACGCGCTTACAGGCGCCCCGCTCGATCAAAATGGGTCGGCGTCAGCTACCGTGACTGACCACAGTATAATCCTTAGCGGGCTGACCTTAGGGTCCACTTATGACTTCAGGGTAAGCGGTATGGATGCGGCCGGCAACAATGCCGAAT
The DNA here is from genome assembly GCA_964577215.1 of uncultured Saprospiraceae bacterium. GTDB lineage: Bacteria > Bacteroidota > Bacteroidia > Chitinophagales > Saprospiraceae > UBA2329. Next base: position 6,228 of record CAZNYK010000058.1, on the reverse strand, counting down.
CGCCGACCCCGCCGGGCGTACTCTCTTTCACCATGCCCGATCCGCCGGTGCTTCCCTGTGTGCAAGATGCAACAGCGGAGGATTTTGCCCTGGGCACATTGTCGGGAACATACCTTGCCGCTGACGAGAACAAAGTGATCCTCGCGCCGGCTGTAGCGTCAGAGTTTGAAACCCTGCCCTCAAGCGAATGGCAGAGCTTCCCCTGGACGGGAGGTACTTCTACCGTGGCCGGCGGCGTGTTGACCGTGGACGGCGCCAGGTTTAATACCAACACTTCTCTGACCTTTGGGCTGGGGTCGGCCATCGAATGTGCGGCCACTTTCGGGGCGACCGGTTTCCAGCATATCGGGTTTGGAGGCGGTACGGATGCTACCGGTTCAGGCGGTATATACAATGGAGAAGCGCCTTGGGCCATGTTCAGCACATTCAATACGACGAACACCTTGTACGCCCGCGTTTTTGACGGCGCTACCAGTTTTGACACCCCCATTCCTCAAAGTTTGATAGGCAGTTCCCACCGTTACCGCATTGAATGGCTGGACGGCGCTTTCAATTTTTTTGTGGACGGGGTACAGGTACATTCCCAACCTGCCACCGTGGCAGGAACCATGCGGCCGGCCATTTCTGATTTAAATAACGGAGGACCTGTAGTACAGGTAGAATGGATACGCGTAGCGCCTTATGCCGCATCAGGAGATTTTACTTCCCGCATATTCGATGCAGGAGAGACTGTTGTCTGGGGGACGGCAAACTGGACGGCAGAGACTCCAGTGGGATCCGGCATCCAACTGCTCTACCGCCAGGGGAATACCGCCGTGCCGGACGGATCCTGGACGGGCTTTACCCCGATTCCTTCCAACGGGGCCGTCCTCGGGGCAACGAGCCGGTACATTCAGTATCGCGCAGATTTCTCCACTACCGATCCACTGATCACACCTGCCCTGGCATCATTCTCTATTGAATGCTCTCCTTCTGCAGAAGAAGCGCCCCAAGTGACCGGGCATCCGGAATCCTTGGCCGTATGCGATGGCGGGAATGCGACATTCAGCGCTAC
>CAZNYK010000058.1:0-5074 GCA_964577215.1 uncultured Saprospiraceae bacterium | reverse complement strand
GGCATCCGGAATCCTTGGCCGTATGCGATGGCGGGAATGCGACATTCAGCGCTACGGCAACGGGCGTGCCCGCCCCCGGCATCCAATGGCAAATCAGTACGAACGGAGGCAATACCTGGACCGACATTGACGGCGCCACCGCCAACCCGCTCGTCTTTGCGGCAACCCTTGCCGATAACGGCAACCAGTACCGCGCGGTATTTTCCAATGGAATAGGAACGCCGGCGGAATCCACCCCGGCTACCCTCACGGTAAATGAATTACCTGCCGCCGTCATTACAGCAGTCAACCCGGCACTCTGCCCGGATGACGAGCGCCAATTGCAACTCGATGCAACCGGCGGATCAGGCCCCTTTGATCTGGTCATAAATGGGATCACCTATCCCGGGATCAACGACAACCAGGTATTCGGGGTGATCAGTTCCAACCCTGAACAAAGCATCTGGCCCAATACCGCTACTCCGGCAAACCCCTCAGTGAACGACGGACAGCCTATCGAGATAGGGGTGAAGTTCCGTTCTTCCGTTGATGGAGTAATTAACGGTATCCGCTTTTACAAGGGCGTTGGAAATACGGGGCAACACACCGGCAATCTTTACACCGCAGGCGGCGCCTTGCTGGCCAGTGTCATCTTCACCGGGGAAACTCCGGAAGGATGGCAGGAGGCACGCTTCAGCACAGGTGTGCCGGTCACGGCCAATACGACCTATGTTGCATCCTATTTCTCCGCAGATGGCGGCTTTGCCATAACAAGCGGAGGTCTTTCCGCTGCGGTGAGCAATGGGTCTTTGACCGCCCTGGCCTCCGGAACCGAAGGCCCCAACGGCGTATTTCAATATGGAGGTGGATTCCCGGATGGAGGATCAAACGCCAACTATTGGGTGGATGTACTTTTCCAGGTGCCGGACCAGACTACCGAATATAATCTGACAAGTGTGACCGCCGCAAACGGATGCACGTTGACCGGCACGCCGATAAGCCAGGTTACCTTTACACCGGCTCCCGTACCCACTGGCGTCTTAGCTCCTGTCTCGCCGGTGTGGTGCCCGGGTACAGACCCTGAAGCGACCTTTACTGCCGATCCCGGCACTAACGGCCCTTACTCCCTTGTCATCAACGGGGAGACCTATGCCGGCGTTCAGAGCGGCGTGCCCTTCATACTGAATACCCCGGCTCAGGCGCCTGCCAACATTTGGTCCGTAACGCCTACGCCCAGTTTGATTGACGATAATGAGGCAATTGTTTTGGGTGTGAAGTTCAAATCCTCAACAACCGGGTACATTACCGGGATCAGGTTTTTCAAGGGCTGGAATGATGCAGGCCCGCTAACGTACGTGGTGCGTTTGTGGAGCAACGGCACTCAGAGTTCGCCCGGCACTATCCTTGCGGAGGCATCTGCCTCCCTGGGTGATGCAGAGACCGGATGGCAACAAGTGGACTTCCAGAATCCCGTTTTCATTCAGGCCAATACGGTTTACATAGCTTCTTTCCTGACGCCTGAGGGCAACTATGTAGCCACAGGCAATTATTTCCAAAACGCATACAACGAATCAGGATCACCTTTGACGGCTCTGGCCGGATCTGACCCCGACGGTCCCAATGGGGTCTATGTGTATAGCCAAACCCCTGGAGCCAATGTCGGATTTCCATTTCCGTCCTATTCTTTCAATAATGGCAATTACTGGGTGGACGTGGCCTTCACGCCCGTGCCGCTAAGCTTCACGCTTACGGAGATCGCCGATGCCAACTGCTCCAATACAGGGCCGAACCTGGGATCGGTGACCCTTGGTTTAGACACACAGGCGCCTGCGGCAATTTGCCAGGATATTACCGTAGAGTTGGTGGATGGCGCGGCAACCATCACGGCAGCTCAGATCGACAACGGCTCCAACGACAACTGCGGCATTGCGAGCATGAGCGTGGCGCCGAACAGTTTCACCACCGCCGATGTGGGCCCGAACACGGTGACCCTTACCGTTACTGATGCCGCCGGACTAACAAGTACTTGTACAGCGATAGTAACCGTACAGGAACCGGTTGTGCAAACCCTGACCGGCACCATAGCCGTACCGGCATCTTGCGCCGGAAGAACGGTTACGCTCAGGATGTACGAGCCGGGGACTACCAACCTTGTAATGACCGAGACCATCGCTATCAATGCTGCCGGCGAGTTCAGTGTATCGGGAATTGCGCCCGGTACTTACGATGTATTTGTCAAAATGAACGGCTACCTGCAAAAAGGATTGGCCGGTCAGACGATAAATGCAGGCGCGACCAACTTGTCTTTCGGAGCGCTGTTAGCCGGCGATATCGACAACAACAACAACATCAATGCTATCGACCTGTCGGCCATAATTGCTGCCTACAACACTGTAAATGGAGATGCCGCTTACAATCCGGCTGCCGACTTCGACTGCAGCGGCACGATCGGAGGGGTGGATCTTTCTGCGCTGATCATCAATTACAATATCCAGGGCGATGAGCCGGGGAACCCGTAAAAGCAAACCATATTTGGAACACAACAACACTTGAACAATGAAATCTCCCTTTACAACCTTGACTGCCCCCCGTTTGCGTTTTGAAGCCTGGAGCCGCCTAAAGGTCTTTTGGCTCTTCTTCTTCGGATTTACAATGGCGCTGAGCAGCCTGGCACAGTCGCCTTACGCGGATTTTGTCAATGTGCCCGCTGCAAGCACAGTGGCATTCGACGACGTGTTTTCCGTAACGGTTCGCGTGGATATCAACGGGAATCCCGTTTCGGTGGCAGAGGTGCATATGAAGTTCAATACCGCCTTCCTGGAAGTAGTATCGCTTTCCCCAGCGCCGGTAGGAGCGGGCCAGCCGATGGAGTTGGTCATTGTTCCTGCGGCTTTCAACAATACGGCAGGTACTATTGACTACGGGGCTTTCCGCCTGTTTGGCCCCTACCCATCGACATCCTTCGATCTGCTGACCATCACTTTCAGGGCCAAGGCCACTACGCCCTTGACCCAGGTGACGCATGAATTGGCGCTTTTCCCATCCTCGGTGATCGCCTATGCAGGCCAGAGTGTACTCGATGTGGCGAATCCTATGGATATCACCATTCAGTGCCAGGGCGATCCCGGCTCCGGAGACACCGACGGCGACGGCCTCTGCGACGATATTGACCCGGACGACGACAACGACGGTTGCCCCGATGGCATCGATCCCAATCCTTTGACGCCTTCTCCTGATAATGACAGCGATAATTACGGTTCAGACTGCGATTGCGACGACAATGACCCCGCTATTAATCCAGGGGCGCCAGAAACGTGCGATGGGGTAGACAACAACTGCAACGGGCTTATTGACGCCGCAGACCCAACTTTGGTGGGGCAGGCGCCGCCTGTATTCAACTGCAATACCCTTACGACGGTTAACTTGGCCACCGATCCTTCAACCTGTAACAACGATACCGACATCACGCCGCCGGTAGCCGCCGATGACTGCGGCGAAACCGTTACGGCCGCCGGCGCCCGGAGCGACAACGCGGCGCTGAATGATCCCTGGCCGGTGGGTTCTACCATCATTACCTGGACATTTACCGACCTCGCCGCGTTGACCACAGTCTGCACTCAAACGGTGACGGTGGAAGATCAAACTCCGCCCCAGGCCATATGCCAGGATATCAGTGTGGACTTAGACGCAACGGGAAACGCCTCCATCACCCCCGCGCAGATTGACAACGGCTCGAACGACGCATGCGGGATCGCTTCCCTGTCGCTCGATGTATCCGCCTTTACCTGTGCCGACATAGGCTTTGCTACCGACCTCATCATTTCCGAATACATCGAAGGCAGCAGCAACAACAAAGCCATTGAGATATACAACGGCACGGGTGCTGCGGTGAATTTGAGTGATTATCAATTGTCTGTTTACTCTAACGGTTCCACTACCCCTACAAATATTGCTTTGAGCGGCACGCTTGCCCACGGCAGGACATTTGTGATCGCCAATCCAAACTCCAATACAGCCATCTTGGCAAAAGCCAACGCAACCAGCGGCAACATCAACTTCAATGGCGACGACGCAGTAGCGCTTCGTTTGGTTAGCGGCGGCGCCTTCGTGGATATTTTTGGTCAAATCGGTACCGATCCCGGTACTGCCTGGACGGCGACCGGCCTGAGCACATTAGACCGAACCCTGCGCCGCAAGCGCACGGTCAAATCCGGTGTGACGACCAATCCGCCCGATGGGCAATTCCCCACCCTGGCTACGGAATGGATAGGAGCGCCGACCGACAATAGCGATGACCTCGGCTTGCACGGTTTGGCAGGTACTGTACCTGTGACGCTGACCGTGGTTGATAATAATGGCAACACCAGCACCTGTCCGGCAAATGTGATCGTGGATGATGTGACGGCTCCGGTACCTGATGTGGCGATCCTGCCTGATCTGACGGGCGAGTGCTCCGTAGATGCGCCTGCCGCGCCTACCGCAACCGACAACTGCGCGGGCGCGATCACGGGCACGACCACCACCGTGTTCCCGATCACAGCGCAAGGCACGACGATAATCACCTGGACCTTCAGCGATGGCAACGGCAACAGTACGATGGCTACGCAGACGGTAATCGTGGACGACGTGACACCTCCGGTAACGCCGACGCTTCCCGCTCTCACGGGCGAGTGCAGCGTGACGGCCACGGCGCCGACCACCACGGACGTTTGTACCGGCACGGTGACGGGTACGACAAATGACCCGCTGACCTACAATACGCAGGGCACGTTCATCATCACCTGGACCTTCAGCGACGGCAACGGCAACAGCACGACGGCTACGCAGACGGTGATCGTGGACGACGTGACCCCTCCGGTGACGCCTACACTTGCGCCCCTGACGGGCGAGTGCAGCGTAACCGCCACTGCGCCGACTACCACGGACAACTGCTCCGGCACAGTGACGGGCACGACGAATGACCCCTTGACCTACAACACGCAAGGTACCTTCACCATCACCTGGACTTTTGACGACGACAACGGCAACAGCACTACGGCAACGCAGACGGTGATCGTGGATGACGTGACGCCTCCGGTGACGCCGACGCTTGCGA
>CAZNYK010000057.1:14125-23352 GCA_964577215.1 uncultured Saprospiraceae bacterium | reverse complement strand
GTTCGCGGAGGACGGAGAGGGTTACATCATTGTATTGCTCGATACGCCACAAGCCATGCAGGATGAAGGCGCCGCCATGGGGCACTGCCTCGGCGACGATGACCACTTGGACATGGCCATGAACAACTCCCGCTCTTTCTGGTCGCTCCGCAGGTTGCGCGCCAATGGCGAAACAGAGCGCCTTGCCACCTTCACGATCAGCAACGGGATCATCGAAGAGATGGCCGGGCCTTACCATGCGCCGCTGGATGCAGCCACGGAAACCATGCTGGAAAGATGGATGGAAGCGGTGGGAATGGGTGAATCGGCGATGTAGAGAGGCTGTGTCAAAAGAAGGAAAAAGTCAAAGACCCCGATGAAGTCGGGGGAAAAAGCTTGCCCGCCGTGGCGGGGCAAAAGTAAAAAGTGGGGCGATCGGAAAGAAAATGCGCAATCATTTTGTAAATTCCTGTTGATCGCTCGTTCAATATAATTTTATTTTGTCGATTTTTCAAGTGTTAATCTTTTGAGACATCCTCTTTTTTTCATCGTCAACTTACCACTCCCGGCAGGCCGCGTCTGCCGCCTTGAGCATCGCCGGGATCCGGTGGGGGCCGGCCATGCGCTGGATGTGCGCCACCGCTTCATCCAGTTCTGCTCCCACGGCGGTGATCCAAAGGGGCTGTTTGCTTGTACCCCGGATCAGCGGATGCGCTACATTTTCCGCGCCCTGGAAGCTGCTTTTGGCCACGCCGATCACCGGTGTTCGGCCATGGAGTGATTGAAACAAATGCAAGCCCAGGCCGGATCGATTTTCACCAAGCAGGACAAAGCCGTCAATTACGATAAAATCCAGAGGTTCTGCTACGAGCGACAGAACTTTCAACAGCCCAGGCAACTCGCGTTTGAAAAATGCGCCCGGCTCATAAGGCGCCACGGGGTCCACTTCAACGCGATAGAGTTTGAAAGGCTTGGTATCAGTCCAATCCTCCAGCACCACGCAAGCGCACTGGGCCTTGTCGTCGCGGTAGTCGGTATCCAGGCAGGCGATCATGATTCGCACAACGTTGGGGAAACTTTGAAAGTTTCGTAAACGTATCATCGGAATTCACGGCTGAAAAATTTCACCCCCGGATCACTTCCACCCGGCCCCCCACCTCCATCGCCACGGCTTCCTGTTCGCTTTCGGTCAGTACCTGATATGCCAATCTTTCCAGCGCCTCCACATCCACAGGCGCCTCCGACCAGGCGATGCGCAGGGGTTCTTCCTGCAGGATGCCGCTGTCCAGCGTCCAGAAACCGGTGGCCGGACTGATATATTCCAGCCCGATCGCGCGGGCTGCCGCTTCGAAGGCTTGGATCTGCTCCTCCGGCAAGGGCTCATGATGGCGCGTCTGCGAAGGGATGTGCAGTGCGTAGCGGCTCGAGGACCGGCGTTCATAAAGGTCTGACGCTATCCCGACGGCGTCTGTTTGCACCCAGCAGCCGCGGCCGGATTCTTCCACGAAGAAGGTCGTTGCCTGCAGAGCGGCGTCGCGGGAGGGGAAAACGAGGATTTGAACGTTCATGTGAATTCTTGCAACTATTTTGACCCCCTCAAAAACCACGACCACACAGGGCGAGCCGCGAGCATCCAGAAAAAATCCACCGCTTTGGAATTAAATCCCGTTCACGATGAAAGTTCAGCATTGCTTTCCATTGAGAAAGGTGCTTAACATTATGCAGCCTTCAACTCACAACTCACAACTGACAACTCACAGCTCACAGCTACTTGACCAAATACGCCCTCACCGCCCCCATCCCTTGCTCCATGACCTCCAAAGGCACATCCTCAACCGGGTTTCCCTCAAGAAACACCACCTTATCCCGGCTTCGGGGCTGTTTTCCGCCGAAAGACAGATCGAGCTTGAAGAACGGAAGATCAAGCAGTACCCTGGGGAAGCGTCTGAATTGATTGTATCGCAAGTCTAAGCGCTTCAGGTTGACCATTTCCGCAATGCTATCCGGCAGTTCGCTCAGGCGGTTGCGGCTTAGGAGCAATTGCTGCATCTGCCGCATTTGCCCAATATCGTCCGGCAATGCCGACAATTGATTATCAGACAAGGTGAGGAGCCGGATGCTCCTGTTCTTCAAAAAATGAGGCGGCAGGGATTGGAGCATATTTCCGTCTAAGCTCACCCATTCCAGGGTTGCATGCGCCCCCAGCCATTCCGGCATCTCCCTGATCCGGTTCTGGAAAGCGAGCAGCACGGTCAATACCTTGAGCTTGTGGAGACTGTCCGGTAGCTTGCGCAATACATTGATGCTGCAATCCAGTTCCCGTAGTCCGGCAAGGCTGCCGACCCATTCCGGGAGGCTGCGGATGTGGTTTTGCTGCAGGCGCAGGCAACTCAAAGCTTTCATGTGCCGAACCGTTCCGGGTAGTTTGGAGAAGCGGTTCCCGCTCAGTTTCAGCGTGGTGAGTTGCGTCAGTCGCGCCGTGCTTGCCGGCAATGCGCTCAGTTCGTTGTAGCAGAGGTCTAAGTGGGTCAGCCCTTCGAGGTTTCCGATACATTCCGGCAAATGATGGAGTTCGTTGGCAGACAGGTTCAAGTATCTGAGGTGCGTGAGGGCTCCGGTCTCCTCCGGCAATTCGAGCAGCGACAAGGCCGACAGGTTCAGGTACCAGCCATGCGGTTTCGGGCCGCGGGCCTGAGCGATCTTTTGCCACATCTCTTCAACCTGTGGCGCTTGTTCGAAGTGGATATTGAAGGGTTTGGGCATGGCAGATGCGTTATGGAGGCGAAAACGCCCGGGACAGGGTGCGGAGTTCCCTTCCTCCAAAATATCCGCGTTTACTTGAATTGGATCGAACGCACGATGCGTTCCAGTTCAGGCGCATTGCCGCTCAGGGTAAAGTAATAGAACATCATGCCCATGCCCATGTTTGTCAGGTATAATGTTTCTTTTATCAGGCGGTTGTTGCTCGTTCTGAAGGAGTAGTGCACACGGCAGGCGGGTTTGCCGCCCAAGGTATCGGCCCTTTGTTCCAGTACCTCCACTTCAAGCGTAGCGGCGAGGCTTTCGCACATAGCATTCAGAGGCTTACCGCTAAGCGTGGCCAAGCCTTGAAGTGTCAGGGCATTTTTATTAAAAGGAGCCGGTCAGTTGACAAAGACCACAGCAACCGGAGGATATACCCTTCCGGCGCTGTGGCTCCTGGATATATGTCAAAGCGCCTGAGTGGCCCTTTTGCTTTTTCCCCGCCACGGCGGGCAAGCTTTTTCCCCCGACTTCATCGGGGTCTTTGACTTTTTACTTTTTACTTTTTACTTTTTCCTTCTGTTGACACCGCCTCTGAATCCGACCAGGTTTGGTTCTACTCCACGGTAATGTAATAAGTCACATTCACTGATAACCCGACTTCCTCTATCTCGCCCTGGAAGTTCAGGGTGTGTTGCCCACGGGACAAAGGCTTGAGTGTGAGCCAGTAGCCGTCGGCAAACCCCAATAGGTCATCTGCGCTCAGGCAGGGGTCTAAACATTCTGCCAGGTCGGAATTGGCGCTAAAATCGTACAGACCAGAGGATGTGAAACGGTAATTCCTGAGGTTGTTGAATGCAACGCCGTCAAGGGTGGCCGAAATATTGACGTCCGGCCCGCTGAGTATGGGATCTATAAACGACGTTATGTATTCTACGAGCGTGCCATTGGCCAATGCCTCGTCTTCGGCGGCTGACTCATAGCAGGCGCTGTATATCCACACGAAGTTTACAAGGGGAAACATAATCGCTTTGCCGTGCGGCACGGTAATGCTGCGGCTCACAGGGGGGGCGCTGAAGGTGCCGGGGAGGAAGATCACCGGACCATCTGTGTTCAAACTGGCCTGATAGGCATCGCTATCGGGGAAGAGAGGAAAATTGCCGCAACCGAAGGACCACATATGGGTCCACCAATCTTGCGACCACTCGGCCTGTGATTTTCCATAGGGGCGCGCAGTAGGCGGAAAAGCCCTTGCATTGGGGTTGCCGCTGCGCTCTTCGATGGTTTGGTCAACCGGAGTGAGAGCGCTTTCTTCCTTTTGGCAACTGAAGGCCAAGGTAAGTGCCAGTAAGGCGATCAGGGAAAAAAAATGTTTGTTCATAATGGTTGAATGTTGAATGGTGAATAAAAAAACTGAGTCCGAACCTGGGGGGAAGGGTTGTATTTCAAAGGTAAAGCGGCGCATAGGCCTTCGCAATACCACTTTCATATGAAAATTATTGGCGTATCTGCTACCTCAAGCGATACTCAATGCACTCCTTACTGCCTAACCCACCTCAAGTATTCCTTGCGTTCGCCGGGAACAAGCACCTCGATGACATACACACCGGCGGGCAGGCGTTCCAGTTGGTATGGGGTATTTCCATCCTGCAAGGGCATTCGCAGCAACTGCCGGCCATGCAGGTCGTACAAACTCAAATAACCGGTTTTTGACGGTCCGGCGCTGCGCAAATAGAATCTGTCTGTACCGGGATTAGGGAAAACCGACCAGTTTGCACCCACCTGACGGGAGTCTGTCACGCTTACCAGCATGGGGTCGTAGATGTAATAATCACTGGAGACGGTCGTGAATATCATCCTGTTGCGACTGTCCACTATCATGGCTGTTATGGGATCAAAACCTGAAAAGGCAGATACAGAAGGAGGAGAAATTTCCGTCCATTGCCCATCCCGAAGTACAGCTATAATTTGGCCTGTAGTGGATGGAAGGTACCCCACATACAGTCCTCCGGCCAGATCAAATGCCAGTTTTCGCAAACGATCTGCCGGCAGGCCGGAGTTGGCGGTATTGGTCACCGTCCATTGCTGGCCATTGTAACTGACCAAACCGGCATCAGTTGCCAACCAGAGGGTTCCATCTGCTGCAGTGGTGATGTCAAAGATACTATTGTGCGGCAGGCCGGAGTTGGATGTATTAAAAAGCGTCCAGGTAGTGCCGTCGAAACGCAGCAGCCCTTTGTTCGATACGGCGGCCCACAGAACGCCGTCTTCATTGGATTCCAACGACCGAATAAAACCTAACAGGTTCGGCACTTCCATCGAGGTCCAGAACGACCACGCTCCGTTTGAATATCGGGCCACTCCGGTAAAAAGCTGGCTGGCGCCGGGCAAAGGGTCCATGGCCAGCCAAATATCGCCGCCGGGCGAATCGGTGATGGTGCGAATCCAATGCTCGGGAAAGACGGCGGCGCAGGTATCTGTGAGTGTCCACTGCTCTTGGTCGTAGAGGAGCAGTTCGCTATTGTCCATGCCAAACCAGGTTCGCCCCTGCCGGTCTGTGAATATGGTGTTGATATTGGAAATGGAAGCGCCCAGTGCAAGCGGATTGTAATGTTCCCAATAGACCCCGTCCGTCCGGGTGATACACTCGCTCTCGTTGGCGCCCAGCCATAGGCTGCCGTCCGAGCCTTCGGCTACCGCTTCTAATTTCAGCCCCCAACAGTAGCCCGGCAGCCCGGCATCCGCATAATTCCAGCCTTGCCCGTTGGACCGCAATAAACCGCATGTACTTGTGTACCATATCTGACCTGTTCCTTCCAGCGCAATGGAGGTATTGGTTGGCGGCAGACAACCTATGTTTTCTTGGGTATAGTGCGTCCAATTGCCGGCCTGCAGGCGCGATAAACCCATTGAATGAGCCAGCCATACGCCTTGCGTCGGATGGCCGGCAATGGCTCGAAAAAATACTGGACTTGCGTTGATTCCGATGCCGGCGCCGTTCAGGCCGGTCCAGGTATTGCCGTCAAAACTCACTAAACGGATTGAAAGCGTGCCGCCAATGGCCCATAAAATGCCGTCGGGATCAAAAGTCAACCCCAAAATGGTGTTCATATTCGTTACACTGGTGGCGGCGCTGTTGTAAACCGTCCAATTTTTATTATCGAGCAGCAGGATGCCCGCTCCCCGGCTGCCGAAGTATGCCTTACCGTCAGGTGCAAATGCTACATCGGTGAGTTGGTTGTTGGGCAGCGTGGAATTGGCCATATTTTGCACAGTCCAAACGCCGCTGTTATACCGGGCAAAGCCATCATTGGTGAGCACATAGACGGATGCGTCCGGCGCCACCCGGATGTTGTTGATGGGGGTGTTGGCAGGCAACCCGATGGTTTCCAGACTCCAGTTGAACCAATTGCTGCCATCGAACTGACCAATGCCGGCTTCCGTTTGTACCCACCAGTGCCCATTGGGCGCTATGGCCACGCGGCCGATGGTATCTCCCGGAATAGCGGAGTTGGAAGTATGGATGTAGGTACTCGCACCAGCCGCGTCCCAATGTATGAGGCCGGCGCCTGAAGTGCCCGTCAACACTGCGTCACCCAACGCTGCGACATAGCTGATTTCAGCCATCGGGCTAATCGTTTCCCATACCCCCTGTTGGGCATGCAAACCAATGGCCAGGCTTATCAGCAAACAGGTCGTATAGGTGCTCTTCATGAAAGGTACTGTATAGGTTCACCACTTAATACCTTGAGAGAAGAGCATCTTAACAGGTGGAGCATTTTTTTTATTTTTTTTTTGCAGACAGGCTATTCCTACTCCACCAACACCCACCCCGCCCAGTAATACGGCTCATACCCCTTATCCTGCATGGCTTTCTGGGCGGCCTGTAGCGCCTGTCGCAAGGGCAGTTTTTCCATCAGCCATTTCTGGTAAAAGACGGTCATCAGTTCCTGGGTTTGGTAGTCGGGCACTTGCCAGAGCGACATGATGAGATTTTTGGCGCCGGCGATCTTGAAGGCCCGTTGCAGGCCATAGACGCCTTCGTTGCCGCGGATATCGCCCAGACCGGTCTCGCAGGCGGAAAGCACCACGAGTTCGGTATTTCGCAGGTCGAGTTGGCTGATCTCGTAGGCGGTGAGTACGCCGTCTTCCCGCTTGCCCAGGGGCTTGCCGTTGATCCAGGCATAGTTGGCCCCGGCAAGGATCAATCCGGAACGGATCATGGGATGCTCGGCAAGCTTGAACACCGGCTGGCCTACTGCCGACTGCCGACTGCCCACTGAAACCGGATCCGGAAAAAAGTACCCATGCGTGGAGAAATGCACAATGCGCGGCGAAAGCTCGGGATCGAATTCCCCCAGGCGCTTGAAGGCTTCCTCCGTAGCGGAAAATCCCTGGCGCATTTCCACCTGCATGCCGGCCTTTTGCAGGATGGCGGCCACGTTGGCCGTTTCCCGCCCGGAGTGTTTGAGGTGTACCCATTCGCCGCCGCGCAGGGCCGCATCGTTTTCCGCAAAGGACAACCCGCGATGGTCAACGGTATTTGGGTTGTCCGTATCTATGGGTTGGATGACTGTGCTGTCCATATCGTAGCGCACCGCGCCGAAAACGGCCGCATCGGCGGATGTACTGCCGCCGTCAGTACCATCGCTATGGACAAGGCTGGTGCGATGCGCCAATTGCCGGGTGCTGCCCACCAGGACGATGTCATAGCGGTCGGCCAGGATGGCCCCCTCGACGGCGCCCGGGAGAGGCAGCGCGGCAAGGTTCAGGCGGTGCAGCAAGCCCGACGGCGCGCAATACACTGTGCGCACACCCTGCAGGTGTTCTTCTGCCGGCGACCATACCAGCCGGGTAGCTGCTTCATTCTGGTATAGTTTGCTGACGTACTCGGAGCGGTTCTTCTCCAAGGCCGGCAAAAGCGCCTCCAGCGATTTTTCTTCAAATAGCGGGATGAAGCGCGGCGTTTCCATGCCGGGCCGCAGCAGGAGGGCGGCGTACAGCACGCTGTCGGTAGGATCAGGCGTATGGTATTTGAAATGGACATACTCCAGCGCTGCCTCATGAGGGGCAAGTCCAGCCTGCACTTCCTGCCAGTTCACCTGCCGGATGGCTTCGCTGAAGCCGGCAACGGTGCGGGCGAGGTCTTTTTCAAGGGCGTTGGCCTGGGATTCGAGCTTTGCGATATGCACACCGTTTCTTTCTTCTGGAGAACGGGCATATTCAGCGGCAATTTGCTTTTGCAAGGCATGGTATGGAGCAAATTTCGCATCAAATCCCGGATAATGGGCATCGGCTTTGCGGAAACGGTATGAACTTTCGAGTAAGAAGCCCTTGTGGAAAAGAATATTGTCATAACAGTTTCCGCTGAAGGCCGGCGTTTCTCCGGAGAAATCCCAGGCATAGGAAAAATGCTTGTCTAATTCTTTTTCAAATTGCTCAACGTAGGAAAATACCTCCTTCTCCGAAAAATGACGGGTAGCATCGGAAAGAAACGTTCTGCGCATGCTTGAGGCTTCAGAGAAGCATTGTGCGGCATTTGGGTATTTGCCCATCTTCCAGTACAGGTCGGAAAGAAATGCAAGGCTCATCTCGTAGGAAAGGTGCTCTTTCCCCAGCATGCGTCCGCGCAGGTCTTTTGCTATGAGGTGATAGTTCTCGGATAGCTCAAATTGACCGGTTTCATAGTATAAAATTCCCAGGGCGGCATTGCATGTCATATAATGCGGATGCTCGGTATAGTCAGAGATTCCCTCCAATATCCGCTTGACTTCCAAAAAATATAATTCTGCTTCCGGGTATTTTTTTATTCCAAGATATACCCCTCCCAGGTTCATTATGGCCACAGCGTATGTTGCGTTTTCTTTTCCGATTCGTTTTTCTGTGATGGCTATGTTTTCCCGGTAGTACCGTGCTGCTTCCTCGTATTGACCTTTTGCAGCGCTGACATTACCCATTTTCCTTAAACACTCACCATAAAGAATATCTTCTTTCCCCAGAATTTTCTCCCTGATTTTCAATGCTTCGCGGTAATAGTTTTCTGCGAGTTCGACATTGCCGGTGAAGTAATAAATATCGCCCAAGCCGGTCAGGGTGGTGGTATAGTCAATTTGCTCTTTCCCTATCGTTCTTTCCTTTATGGCTTTAGCTTCGAGATAAAAAAATTCCGATTTTTCATAATTATTCCCCATGTGGTAATACACTACCCCCAAATAGTGCAGTACAGTCGCATAATCGATGTTTTCTTTCCCAGGCGCCTCTTCCAAAATAGACTTTGACCGGAGCAGCCATTTTTCTGCTTGCGGATAATCCCCTTTGGCATGATAAACCAAGCCATTGTGAAAATTCCACTTTCCATACTCCGCCGACTCCTCGCCGAAAGCCTGCCTCGCAAGCACTTCCGCGCCGGCCATGATCTCCAGCGCTTCTTCAAAGGCCCTGGCCTGCGTGTGTTTCCCTGCTTCCTGGAACAGGCTGTCCAACACTCCGTGCGGAGTATGTTGAGC
>CAZNYK010000057.1:3242-14025 GCA_964577215.1 uncultured Saprospiraceae bacterium | reverse complement strand
TTCATTTTCTCCAAAATTTGCCTCGCCGCTTCTCTGCGGGATGAGGATTCATTGGCCGCTACGGCGCCGAATTGCGCCGCCGCCTTCTCCCGCTGCCCGTTTTTCAAATAAGCCAACGCCAGCAGCCATTCCGCCTCCGGCAGGAAACGGGTGCGCCCGGGGTTCTCCAAAAGCGGTATGGCCTCGCCGGCCGGCCCGGTAGCCAACAGGCAGTTGGCTTTCAAAAAGCGCAGGTCGCCCTTGGTTTTCGACTCCGGTTCCAGTTTATCGAAAGCGACGAGCGCCTGCCGGTATCGGCCTTCCCAGTAGAACTCGTAGAAATCCTCCTCGGGCGTGGCTTCTCCTTCACCACGCACCGCCGGCTCCAAGGACTCGTCCTTGTATGGCTGGAACCATTTGGCGAATACCTCCCGGTCCTCCCTCCCGGCATCTGTGCGCCTTTTCTCTTCAGGCTCGTTTTTTGGTGGCGCCGCATTGGGCAAGCTATCCTGCGCCGGAACGGCCGGGGCTGCCGGCGGCGGAGAGGGAGGCACTGGCTCTGTTTGGGCAGGCGCACCGGCGAAGCGCCAGATCGCCAGGGCGCTCAACAGCGCGAGGGGAAGCACCCAAAACCATCTTCTGCGGCTTGGGGCGGTTCTTTGACGGTCTGATTCACGGCCTCTCTCAGCCAGGCGGGCGCGCAGTTGCGATTCGCCTTCCATACGAACGGCCTCCAAGGCGAGGAGGTAGAGTTGTACCTCCTTTGCAAAACCGGCATCCGCTGCCATGCGGCGCTCAAAACCGGTTCGCTCCTGCGCTCCCAATGCATTGCGCCAATACCGCTCGATCTGTTCTATGTCTTTTTCTTCCATTGATCCGTTTTTATCCTCCGGCATTGAGCGTTTTTTGAATGATCTCTTTCAGCCTTTTCAGGCAGCGCGACAGCGTGGCGCTCGCAGTGTTGAGATTTTGCAACTCCCATTCCCTGCGGATGTCCTCTATACTTTGCTCGAAGTAGTAGCGCTGTACCAGCATCTCGCGGCATTGCGGCGATATGATTTTCATGGCGGCTTCCAAATGTTGCTTCTTTTCCGGCGCTACCGCTTCCTGGTGCAAATCGTCGGGCAGGTAATTGCCCAACAGCGCGTCGTCAATATGGTCCCTCCAATGTATGCGCTTCAGCTTGCGATGGTTGTTGAGCAGGCGCTTGTATCCCACTGCAAAGAGCCATGTGTTCACCCCATATCGGAGGGATTCAATTTTTCCGCTTTGCACCTGTTGGTAAAAAGCGATCACGGCATCCTGCCAGGCGTCTTCAAAATCCTGCCGGGTAGCCTTGAAGCGACGTGCCGCCCAGCGGAAGAAGGCTTCCCTGTGAGCGGAATAGAGCATTTCCACAACGCCAAAGTTTCCGGAGCGAAGCGCGTCGATGATATCCTCGGCTTGGCTTGAGGCAGGCTTTATCACGTGCGGCAGTTTTTGCCCGAAAAATACGAAAAATTAAATTTAAAGACGTTTCTTCAAATTTGGGTTTTGCAAACCACTGGCTATCAGTTATCCCGATGAAAAATGGTTTATGTTTTTTCGCAGACCATTTTTCGCCGGGTATAATTTTTTCAAACCATTTCTGACCGGGTAGTATCTGCATATGTATCTCGAAGAATAGAAATCTTAACAGGCCGGGGGCTTTTTTTGCCCATTGCCGCAATGACAAAAATCATTGCACATCAGGGAAAAAACCTGTATTGTTGAAGTGCCGGAATAGTCCGGCCTGAATCAAACCCTTAACAGATGAAACCGCGCAACAACCATCCGGCAAGGATCCGGGAACGCGCATGGGGTTTCCCGGCCTTTGTCCTGCTCATTTTTGCAAGCATGGCTTTCCTGCCTTCGGCCGATCGCCCGGCAGGGGAGAAAGAAATGCAAACCGCTTTTTCGCTGGTCTGTCTCGAACGCGCTACGATTGAGTTCACCGTTGCCGAACCCGGCACGATTTACGCAGATGCCGAATGGACGCCGCAGGAACAGCCCGGTGTGCTGATCCTCTACGGCCCCGGCCAGATGAACTACTACCTGCGCAAAGACGGCGTCAGTCCGCAAAGAATTGAGTTTAATGTCACCGAACGGCATGTAGCCCGCGGCAACGAGTGGAGTATCGTAGTACTCAACCAGCAGGACGAGCGCATTTCCGGCATACTGAAGGTGAAATTCCCCGGCGAAGAGCCTAAGTCTTTCTGATGCTTACGGCTTGCCCGATCCCGCAGCGATGAAGTAGAGTATTTTGTCGTTGAAGTGCATGTGCCCCAATTGCGGCGGCGGTGAAACGATGGGAGGCCCTTCGATGGGCACGGGTTGTATCATGGGGGGATTGTTCGGGTCGCCCTGCTTGCGCGCGAGGGCGTATTCCAGTTCCTGCAACACCCATTTGGAGGCTTTGGCATTGCCGGACCAGAAGAGCAGGAATACGTCGCAGGAATCGATGTTTTTGTACAATCCCTTTTCCCATCGCTCTCCGGGCTCCAATGAAAGCAAATCCATGAAGTAATCCACATCAAACATGCCGAGCATCTGCACCCGGCGCAGCACTTCCGGCCGGTCTTTGGAGGAATAGGATACAAAAGCCTTGCGGAACCGGCGGGCTTCGTCGCCTAAGGGAGCGGGTTCTGTCTCCGGCGTCTGGCTTATACCCATGGTGAAGAGCAACTGCCCCACAGGAATGGTGTTTTTGAAGGCTGTCAGCGTAAAAAACAATTTGCTCCCGGCAAACCCATTTGGAACGGAAACGACAAATTGCACCGATTCTGTTTGCCCCGTCCAGGTGAGATTTTGGGAATTGTTTTCTATCTCTATGCCCTTGGCAGAAAGGACAAAAGTGATCTCGTCGCCCTTTTCAAACGGCGCCGACAAGGTGCGGAATTGCCGCATGACGGCGCCGGGATCGAACCCGGCGGCATAGGTGATGGCTTCTTCCCGTTTTTCGGGCAGGTGCGCCCATACTTGCACCATGATGTCCTCTCCGGGTTTGGCTTGCGGCGGCGCAAAGGCGCTGCACACTACCGTATCGCCGGGCGTTTCGGGTTGGAGGTTTTGGAGTGCCGCCGGCCCGGCATTTTCCGGCTTTTCCTCCCCTGTATCGCGGGTCGGCGTTACGGGTTGCGGGGCAATGACTTCTTCCGGGGGTTCGGCGCCTGAGGAAGGCGGCTCGTTCTCCACCATTTTCGGGATAGACCGAGTCTTTTTTAACATTTCCCGGATGGGGTCCACGACCAATGTTTCCCAGGCAGAACGGGGCCTGGCAGAGCGGGGAGGAGGGCCAGGCACAGGCGATGCCGGCGGTGCGGGAATAGGGGGTGAGAGGAGCCGCTCGAGGTCGTCAATGGTATCCGCGAGGGCTTGGCGAAGGCGTTGCTCCTCCTGGTCTGCCTCTCCGGGAGGAATAGTATGGGAGATTTGTTTTTGAAGCAGGGCCTCCCACTGTTCCTTTAGCTTTTCTATGGCTGCAATGGCCCAAATGGGAAGATCGGTTTTCGACCGCAGCAATTCCGCGAAGGCCCCGGCCATATCGCCTGCTTGTATCAAGCTGCGCGTTTTATCGAGAATGAGGAGTAAATCTTTCATGGGCAAAGGAAAAAGGAAAAAGGAAA
Organism: uncultured Saprospiraceae bacterium; assembly: GCA_964577215.1. GTDB lineage: Bacteria > Bacteroidota > Bacteroidia > Chitinophagales > Saprospiraceae > UBA2329. The sequence continues at coordinate 10,402 of CAZNYK010000057.1, read as the reverse complement.
AAGTCGAATCCGACCAAGGGTCGGGAGGATAAAGTTGAGAGAAAAAAGAAAAAGCGCTGCACTGAGCTAAGTTGAAGTGCAAAAGTAAAACGAGGCAGTCTCAAAGGAAAGAAAAAAAATGATATCTACTAATTTGGTTTGCTTTCCATGTTCAGGCAGTATTCCCGCCGTTTTTCTTATCCGGTAAAATCCCATGCCCGATCTGCCGGAAAAACGAATGTGGAAACTGCTCCACGCCCGGAAAGCCCAAACGCACATCCCGGCCATTATGGGGCATGTACACCGTGCCGAAGAGGTAATCCCAGATGGCGAGCGTCAGCCCGAAATTGACCCCGTAGCGCCGCTCGTGCGGCAGGTCGTGGGCGTGGTGCCAGATGTGCATCTCCGGGTGATTGAAAATGCGCTTCATCACCGGGCCGAGGAGAAGGGCGCCGCCCGCTGCGAAGCCGGCCATGACAACTGCCTTTTGCCAGGCGCCCAGCATCCCGAACAAGGCGACATCGTACAAGCCGTTGGCCGCCGCGATGCCGATGAGCAGCCCCAGTACGCCGCCCGTCACATAACCGGGTACGCTGATGTTGGCATGGTTGTAATGCCCCACCGCCAGGGTGAAGATGTGTATGACAAAAAAATCGTGCAGCCCAATGCCCAGGAGTGCGAGCGGTATGTATTCGATGGTGCGATATACCAACGTTTCCATCCAGTGGTATCGCAGGTGCGCCGCGAAACCCATTTGCTCTACCGAGTGGTGCACTTTGTGATACTCCCACAGCCGGTCGGAGCGATGCAGCAGCCGGTGTACCCACCATTGTATGAAATCGCGCACCACGAAGCCCGTGAGCAGCACGGCCCAGGCCGGCCACAAGCGCATGGGGTTGGACGCTCTGAGGTTGAACCCGGTAAGGCCGAGAATGGCGTCGTTGAAAAAACGCACCACTACATCTGAAGCGGCATTATATACGATGAGCGAAAAGATGAAAAAGTTGAAAAACATGTAAAAGCCATCTAACCAGAAGTCCTTGCGGAATCTGGGCTGCTCTTTGCGCCAGGGGCTGATCCATTCCAGCAACAGGAAAAAAACCGACACCAAAACGAGCCAGTAGAAATAATTGTGCCAGCCCGGATTGCTGATCTCCTTCCAGAGGTAGCCGGCGTAGCCGCGGTAACCGCGGAGTAAAGTTTCCCAATAGGTCATGATCTGGTATGAAAATTTTTACGCAAAGAATTTCTTATTAAGTAAGTACAATAGATACACCCAGGGCAGCCCATGCATAAAAAAATCAAACCAGTCGATAAGCTCCATGCCTACGGCGCCGCCGGCTATCCAGCGTATTTTCCCCAGGATATGCGGCTCCGGGAAAAAAGGCGCCAGACCGAGCGTAAGGCAAAGCACAGCCGCCGTGCGCCAATCTTTGATTATGGCGGTAAGTTTCTCCTTCATTGCGTTTCTTTGAGGCTTCAAAAGTAGGAAATAACCATGAAGCAAAGTCCTAAAATTGTTGTTCTGGACGGCCATACCCTCAACCCCGGGGATCTGAGTTGGAAGGATTTACATGCACTCGGCGATGTGCAGATTTTTGATTTCACGCCTTCAGGAGAAGTGGCGGGCCGCGCTGCCGGCGCACATATCATACTGGTAAACAAGGCGGTAATAGGTTTGAATGAAATCGCCGCTTTGCCTGACTTGCAATGCATCGTCGTCACAGCTACCGGCTATAACAACATAGATGTAGCATCAGCCCGCGCGCGCAACATCACCGTGTGCAATGCCGTGGGGTATAGCACAGAAGCGGTGGTACAGCATGTTTTTGCGCTCCTGTTGGAATTGACCAACGCCGCCGGCGCCCACAGCCGCTCCGTTCATGCCGGCGATTGGGCCCGGCAATCTCATTTTTCCTATACGTTGCATCCCATTGAAGAACTTACGGGCAAAACGATGGGCATTTACGGCTTCGGCAATATCGGCCGCAGGGTGGGGGAGGTGGCGCAAGCTTTTGGGATGCAGGTAATTGCAACGCATAAACACCCGGAACGCGACGCCCGGCCCGGCGTGCGATTCGTTTCTCTCGAAGAGTTGTTTGCACTGAGCGATATCGTCTCGCTTCACGCTCCCCTGAGCGCAGCCAATGCCGGGATTGTCAATACGGCATTGCTCGAAAAAATGAAGCCTTCCGCCCTGCTCATCAATACCGGTCGCGGCGGGCTGATCAATGAACCCGACCTTCGCCGGGCGTTGGAAAAGGGCTTTCTCGCCGGCGCGGCTTTGGATGTACTCTCCACAGAACCGCCGCCCCCAGATCATCCCCTCATCGGGGCGCCCAACTGCATTATCACCCCACACGTAGCATGGGCTTCGGCGCAGGCCCGTCGCCGGCTGATGGACATCAGCGTACGGAATGTGAAGGCATTCCTGGAGGGGAACCCGCAAAATGTAGTGAGATAGAGCATTTATACCCGGTAGCCATGGTTTGCAAATTTCAATTTTGCAAACTACTGGCCATCAGTTATCCCGATGAAAATCCGCTGCTTTCGGCGCCCGGGTAAATATGACAAAATAAGCGATAACCAGAAGGGCTGCGCCGCCGGTAAGTACAAAAAGCGTCTCCGCCCCAAACTTATACCAGACAAGGCCGGCGATCGTACTTGCCGCCAGGGCAAACACACTTTGAAAGGCCGTATATGCCCCTATTGCGGTAGCCGTTTCGGATTTGGCTGCTACATTGCTGATCCATGCCTTGGAAATGCCTTCCGTGGCGGCCGCATATACGCCGTACAGGAAAAACAGCGCGGCAATGGAAGGAAAACCGGCACTCATGCCCATGCCGGTGTAAACCGCGGCAAAAACGGCAAGGCCGCCGAGCAGCATGTTCCGCAGTCCGATCTTATCGGCTAATATACCCAATGGAAAGCCAAACAGCGCATACACTAAGTTGTAGAAAATGTACACCCCGATCACCGCCGTATCGTCCAATCCGCTCTGCTTGGCTTTGAGGAGCAGGAACACGTCGGAACTGTTGATCAAGGCAAAAGCCAGCAGCCCCCCCGTCAGGCGCCGGTATTCCGGAGTGCCGGATTTCCAATAGCCAATAAATGACCATAACTTAATTTTATTTTCCTCAGACGAAATTTTCCTGCCTGTTTTTTTCAAAAATAGAGAAACAGCTACTGCCAAAAGGCTCGGCAAAAAAGCGATAAAAAAGAGGGTAGGGTAGTCTTCAGGGAAAAAATAGAGGTATATCAATGCAAGGGAGGGGCCGAGCACTGCCCCCAGTGTGTCCATGGAGCGGTGGAAGCCGAACACCCTGCCTTTGGTTTGCGGCGTGGCTTCGTCGGAGAGCAGTGCGTCGCGGGCGGCGGTGCGAATGCCTTTGCCGAAGCGGTCAAGTGTGCGGGCAAGAAATATCCAGAGTGGAAAAACGAAAAGCGCCAGCATGGGCTTGGAAATAGCGCTGAGGGCATATCCCGCCTGCACAAACGGCACGCGCTTGCCGCTCTTGTCAGAAAGTTGCCCGAAGTAACCTTTGCTGAGGCCGGCCACAGCTTCCGCGACGCCTTCCAAAATGCCGATGAGCAACACCGAGAAACCGATGTGCTTCAGGTAAATGGGCATGACGGGGTAGAGCATCTCGCTTGCCGTGTCGGTAAGCAGGCTGACCAATGAGAGAATCCATAAAGTGCGGGTGATCCCTTTCATGAATGGTGTTTGCTCACTTTGCTGGAATGGTTTTGCATGGCTCAGAGCGTTTTGATGAAGGAATACCCTGTGAAAGTGGCCGCCAGGCTCAGCAGCAGGCTTCCCGCTACATATACGGCAGCAGAGCCCCATTGCCCCTCTCGCATCATGCCGATCGTTTCATTGGAAAAAGCGGAGAATGTAGTGAAACCGCCCAACAGCCCCGTGGCAAGGAACAGACGCATCTCCTGGTTCAGGTAGCCCCGTTCGCTCAGGGCGAACACAGCGCCGATGCAAAAGCAGCCGATGAGATTGACCGCCAGCGTGCCGTAGGGAAAAGTGGTCATCGCCCGCATTTGAACGGCCTGTGCCAACAGGTAGCGCAGTATGCTGCCGGCGAAACCGCCCGCACCGATAAGGAGGAGGGTTTTCATGGTTGAAGGCAAAGGTATGCAACAGGGCAGATTATGCATCGCACAATTTTTCCGCCGCCGGAAACTTTCCGCACATTCTCCGCGTTGCTTCCCTCGTGCAGAGGCCGCCATGCCCTCTGTTTTTCACCCGACTGCTTTATGCTCACACGCACTGTACATCTGTACCGCAATTCCTTCGGCGGACTCACGCGGGATATGTGGCTGTTGTCGTTAGTCACGTTCATCAACCGGGCCGGTACGATGGTCATTCCCTTTATGACCGTGTATCTCACCCAGCAATTGCACTTTTCCCTTCAGCAGGCGGGTATTGTAATGAGTTGCTTCGGTGTAGGCTCTATCCTGGGGACGATAGCCGGAGGGCGCTTGTCGGACCGCTACGGGTATTACGGCGTCATGTTCTGGTCGCTGCTCATCACGGGTTTTATGTTTATCCTGCTGATGTGGATGCACAGTTTTGCGGCTATTTGCATTACCATCTTTGTACTCAGCGTGATCGGCGAGGCGTTCCGACCGGCCAACACCAGTTCTGTGGCGGCCTATAGCGTGCCGGAAACGCGCACGCGCTCCATCTCCCTGCTGCGCCTTGCCGTCAATCTCGGTTTTTCCATCGGACCGGCCATCGGCGGCCTGCTGGCGCATACCTTGGGTTACGACTGGCTTTTTTTGGTGGACGGCATTACCTGTATCGCCGCCGCTTTGCTTTTTCGCTTTATGCTCAAACCGAAAAAGGTAGAAAAGCAATCACCTGCACTTGAAGCTGCCCCGGCGCCTAAAGCGCTTTCGCCTTACCGCGACGGGCCGTACCTGCTTTTTGCGCTCATGATGACGCTTTGGGCCATAGCTTTTATGCAATTTTTCTCGGTGATACCAGTATATTTCAAGGAGCATTTCCTGCTCAACGAGGGGCAGATCGGCGCCCTGCTCGCGCTGAACGGCATGCTCATTGCCCTGTTTGAAATGCCGTTTGTGTATTCCATCGAGGGGCGTTTCCGGCATCTCGGCCTCATCCAATGGGGCGTCATTGCCGTGGGCGTTTCTTTTCTGATATACCTGATCCCGGGCGCATGGGTGGCCGTTGCCATCGCGTCGGTTGTCGTCATTACACTGGGAGAAATGCTGGCCATGCCTTTTGCGAGCACATTTGCCATGAACCGCTCCACCGATCAAAACCGGGGGCAGTACATGGCGGTGTATTCCTTAGCCTATTCTGTTGCGCACGTGTTGGCGCCGACCATCGGCATGCAGGTGGCGGCTCACGCCGGCTACAATAGCTTGTGGCTTTTGCTGATCGTTTTGTGCGCTTTATCCTGGGTTGGATTCGTGTTGCTTGCCCGCAAGTTGGAGGGAAAGTCGCAACGGTTTGAACAAAATGCGCCGTTTGCGTCTTAGTTTCGCGGCCGTATCGCGGAACTCCGCTTCGCCCTGTATTGCGGAACTCCGTTCCGCAGCCCGAAAAAGTATCAAGGCGGAACGGAGTTCCGCCCCACGTGCGGAACTCCGTTCCGCAGCCCGAAAAAGTATCAAGGCGGAACGGAGTCCCGCCCCACGTGCGGAACTCCGTTCCGCAGCCCGAAAAAACATCAAGGCGTAACAGAGTTCCGCCCCACAACGCAACGAAATGAAAGAACAAGTAAAACCATACAGCGCAGAAGGCAGCAAAAAGAGCCAGGTTTCTTCCATGTTCAACCGCATTGCGCCTTACTACGACCTGCTCAACCGCGTGCTCAGCCTTGGGATTGACCGTTCCTGGCGCAAAAAAGCCATTCAGTTACTCAACGACAGCAAGCCCAGGCACATCCTCGATGTAGCTACCGGCACCGCCGACGTAGCGCTGGAAACGGCCCGCCGCCTCTCGCCTGATTCCATCATCGGGGTGGACATCTCCGCCGATATGCTGGCCATAGGCCGCCAAAAGATCAGCCGTCGCGGCCTGGACCACGTCATTACCCTGGAAGAAGCCGATTCCGAGAATCTTCCCTTTCCGGACAATACGTTTGACGCCGTTACCGTTGCTTTTGGTGTCCGGAATTTTGAGCATCTCGAGCAGGGCTTGGCCGAAATGCAAAGGGTGCTCAAACCGGGAGGGCAGGCGATCATTTTAGAATTTTCAAGGCCCACCTCGTTTCCGTTCAAACAGTTGTTTCATTTTTATTTCAGGCACATCCTGCCCTTTATCGGCAGGATCACTTCCAAAGACCCCAAAGCCTACCGCTACCTGTACGAATCCGTGCAGGCTTTCCCGGACGGCGACGCGTTTCTGGAGGTGCTCCGAAAAACAGGTTACAAAAACAATCGATGCATACCGCTCACTCTCGGAATTTGTTCCATCTACGCCGGGCAAAAGTAGCCCTCCTCGCTGCAGGGTTGGCTTTCGCCACTTTTTCTGCACTGTCCGCACAACCCACGCGCGGGGGCAACTACAACTACTTCGATTTCAACCAGAAGCCCTACTACTTCGGCATCACGCTCGGGTTGAACAGCTCGAGCTACAAGCCGTTCCGATCCACCGGATTTCTCGAAAGCGACAGCATCCTCCGGGTAGAATCCGCCACCGGCCCGGGTTTCAACCTCGGCATCATCACCAATATCAAGATAGGCGAGCATTTCGATTTTCGCTTTTTGCCCACGTTGTCTTTTGCTGAGCGCAACATCACCTACGACCGCCGCGGGCGCACGGCAACGTTCACGCAGCGCAGGGTGGAGTCGGTTTTCGTAGAAGCGCCGTTCCATTTGCGCTACAAATCGGCGCCATACCGGGATTTCCGGCTCTTCGTCATTGGCGGGGTGAAATATTCCTTCGATGTGGCCAGCGATTCCCGGGCGCGGCAGGCCGAGAGCATCGTGCGCATTGCGCCCAACGACTTTGCGCTCGAGGTCGGTACCGGCATCCAGTTTTACCTGCCTTATTTCATCTTCTCGCCGGAGATCAAGATGTCGCACGGCATAGGCAATACCCTGCTCTATAACCGCAACTTGCAGGAATCCACCATCCTGGAAAAACTGCTCTCCCGCACTTTTACCATTTCTTTTCACTTCGAAGGGTAGAAGGGTGA
>CAZNYK010000057.1:0-3142 GCA_964577215.1 uncultured Saprospiraceae bacterium | reverse complement strand
CGCCTCCAACTCAGTGTAATGCGCGCGTAGGCTTCCGGCGCCGCCCTCCAGGAATTCCGGCTTGCTGGCCAACCTTTGCAAGCGGCTCAGCGTGAAGCTGATGCCCTCGTCCTGGGCATAGCGCATCAGCCAGTCGTCGGCGATCATCAGCGGGGTGCGGCTGCGCAGGCCTTCGGGCAGGAGGTGGAGGTTCCGCTCCAGCACGGCGTACATGTGCCAGGTAAAATCGCGCAGAGATTGGTGGTGAAAGCGCTCCCAGTTATTGGATAGAAGCGCGTCAGATAGTACGTCCCATACCACGCCGGCGTACTTGCCGTGCGCCGTTCGCAGGAAGCTCAGGCTGTGTCGCACACTGGGGTGGTTGTCGGTGTAGCTGTCGATGCGGCGGTGCAGCCACACGCCGCGCTGTACGGCTTCGGGATAGCGTTCCAACTCGCTGTTGCGCACGTAATCGCCGATGAAATTGCCGATGCTGAGGCCTTCGTCGTCGTGGGTCAGTAACAAATGAGCGAGGAAATTCATAAAAAGCTATCTTTGCGCCGTTTTTTCGGAATCTTCAAAAAAATCCAAACAAAATATGGGCCTCAAGTGCGGTATTGTCGGCTTGCCTAACGTGGGCAAATCTACGCTTTTTAATGCATTGACCTCGGCGAAAGCCCTGGCAGCCAATTATCCTTTCGCCACCAAAGACCCCAACCTCGGCGTCATTACTGTTCCCGACCCGCGTTTGGACAAGCTGGCCGAACTCGTGAAGCCGCAGCGCACGGTGCCTACCACCATTGAAATACTCGACATCGCCGGCCTCATCAAGGGCGCCAGCCAGGGTGAGGGCTTGGGCAACCAGTTTCTTGCCAATATCCGCGAAGTGGACGCCATCATCCACGTGGTGCGTTGTTTCAAAGACGACAACGTGGTGCACGTGGACGGCGAGGTGGACCCGGTGCGCGACAAAGATATCATAGACACCGAACTCATCCTCAAAGACCTGGAAACTGCCGAAAAGCGCATTGACAAGGTGCGCAAGGCCGCAAGGGTAGGGGATAAGGATGCTGCCCACGAACTCGTGATCGGGGAGAAGATACTCGCCCACCTCCACGCAGGCAAACCCGCCCGATCGCTGGAGTTGGAGGACGAGGGAGCCGCTTATCTGAAGGACATGTTTCTGCTCACGGCCAAGCCTATCCTGTATGTGTGCAACGTGGACGAAAAATCGGTGCTGCCGGGCAATGCCTACACGCAGGCTTTCATGCAGGATGCGCTCAAAGACGAACCCGATCCGGAAGTGATCTTCATCAGTGCGGAGATCGAAGCGCAAATTGCAGAGTTGGAGACGATGGAAGAAAGGATGATGTTCCTGGAAGATATGGGGCTGCACGAGCCGGGAGTGAATCGCCTGATCCGCGCTGCCTATCATTTGCTCAACCTGATAACTTACTTCACCGCCGGCGAAAAGGAAGTGCGCGCCTGGACCATACACCGCGGCGATAAAGCACCTGCGGCGGCAGGCGTGATCCACTCCGATTTCGAGAAGGGCTTCATCCGCGCAGAGGTCATCAAGTACGATGATTTCATCCACTACGGCTCAGAACACGCCGTAAAAGAGGCCGGCAAAATGAAAGTGGAAGGCAAGGAGTACGTCGTGGCGGATGGCGACGTGATGCACTTCCGGTTTAATGTGTAAAAAGAGTACCCGGAGCGGGAATCGAACCCGCACGGCCATTGCTGGCCACAGGATTTTCGTACCAACTACGGCTTTCGCCGCCTCCGCCGGTTCGCACCGCGAACCGGGGATTTGTGGTCTGGACTTTCTCTTCGCCATATTCCGGTAATATACCGAAACTTAGGCGCCTCCCGTCAAGTCTCTACACCTTTTCCAGTATTCTACTGGAACTTGGCTCGGGATTGCCAATCCTTTGAAGGATAAGGTTTCCCCGAATTTGAGAGGTTCTGCATTCCAAGTTTCCCTGGAAGCACTCAAGTTTTTTTGTTCTTTGCTCTGAAAGTATCAGTCTGACTATGGCAATTAGGACATAAAATCGCTAAGTTAGCAAGTAAATGGTTGGTTCGATTACCATCATTGTGATGCAACTCCATCTCAATCGGCCTATTGTTCCAAGAATCAATTCCACAAATTTCGCATTTGTTTTTTTTAATTCCTTCTTCAATAAGTCTTTTTTTGAGCTTAAAAGACTGATAATGAGGATGCAAATTTCTCTTGATAATATCGCTTATCGGGATTTTAGGAGAGTTCTTTCGAATCCCTATCCCGGCTTGGTTTGGGCGATAGCAACCCAGTTCCAATGCTCTTTTCTTGAAAGAATTGAAGTGGATTCCCAATTTTGAAGCCGCTTCAGCCATGCTTTTTGCTCTATTACAAGCCTCTACGAAATCAGCATCTGCTATTCTGTCTTTTACAGACCATTTCTTTTTCATAGCGATAGCCTTGCCTTTGGTCAGTATTTCAAAGCACAGAACTACCTAAGTCCTGCGTGTCTACCTATTCCACCACCCGGGCAAAACAAGGGTGCGACGCCCGCCTTTGCGAGCTGCGCTGCAAAGGTAACACTTTAACTTGGAGAACAACAATACCGGAGCTGTTTTAATTCCCTGCGCTGCCCGGTGACGCAAGTGGTTTGTAATGTATAGAGGAACTCCGTTCCGCTTGCATTCAGGCGGAACGGAGTTCCGCCATACAAGGCCAGGCCGCTGTGTGCTGAATCCCTTTCCGCATCTTAGGAACACGAGGCACACGGGGAAAAACTCTGTGAAACGCCTCTTGACTCTGAGAAACCCCGTGTTCCAAAAGCGGCGCCAGCGACTGAAGTAGCCGGTACAACAAAAAAGCCGCTCCTCACAGGAACGGCTTTTATCACTTGAGCGGACAACGAGATTCGAACTCGCGACCTCAACCTTGGCAAGGTTGCGCTCTACCAACTGAGCTATGTCCGCGTAGCTTTTTCCAAAAGCGAGTGCAAAGATAAAAACCCTTTTTTTCCCGTGTCAAGTTTTTTGCAGTTTTTTTTAATTTTTTTGAAAACGCCCCAAGACACATACGCCAACTCCAGCTCTATACCTTCACTTCCAACTTCTTCAATTATATAAGGCCGGGGACTCGCAACCACCTCCCTTTTGATACCCTTTA
>CAZNYK010000056.1:16914-24988 GCA_964577215.1 uncultured Saprospiraceae bacterium | reverse complement strand
GGTTCCACCACGGTGATGTTCAGCGGTACGCCCACGGCCATTGAAGTCACGAATACGGCGCTGCAAACGGTCCCGTTCAACAGCGTGCCGGGCACGGTGAGCTTCGGCGGTGGCGGCGGCAATCCCACGGGATTTACGCTGACCATGGGCAGCGCCAACAACGTAATGAACGGCCAGCAGGTGTGCCTCAACGTAACCACGGCCAACTTCACGGACATCCTCGGGATGCAATTCAGCATTAACTACAACCCGGCGATGCTGCAACTTACCTCGGTGACAAACATCGGGCTTCCGGGTATGACGACCGGCGGCAATTTCGGGCTTCCCATTCCGGGCGGCGCCGGGATGACTACCGCCGGCAACATCACGGTATCCTGGACGGACGGCGACCTGAGCGGAGAGACCTTAGCCAATGGCTCCACGCTTTTCACCCTGTGCTTCACGGCGCTTACCGGCAGTGGTTCCACCACGGTGATGTTCAGCGGTACGCCCACGGCCATTGAAGTCACGAATACGGCATTACAGACGGTTCCGTTCAACAGCGTGCCGGGTACGGTGAACTTCGGCTCGTCTCCCCCGGTAGGTTCGATAACCATTAATATTGCCAGTGCAAACAATGTGGTGGTCGGCCAGCAGGTATGTCTCAATGTGACGGCAGATAACTTTACCAATATCAGTTCGCTGCAAGTTACGGTCAATTACAACGCCGCCATGCTGCAATTTACCTCCGTGGGCAGTTTCGGGTTGCAGGGATTGGCAGCAGGCAATTTTAACAGCGGCACGCCGGGCACCGTTACATTGAGTTGGACGAACCCCGGAGGCCAGACAGTTAACAACGGCACGGTCTTGTTCAATATTTGTTTTACTGCTCAAGCGGTCGGCGGTTCTACTATGGTGAATACCAGCAATACTGCCGCAACAAATGCCGGAGGCCAAACCGTGCAAGTGACGGGCAACCCCGGCACGGTGAGCTTCGGCGCCCCCACAGGGTTTACTTTAATAGTGGGCAGCGCGTCCAACGTGATGAGCGGCCAGCAGGTGTGCCTGAACGTGACGACGGCTAACTTCAACAATATCATCGGAATGCAATTCAGCATCAACTACAATCCCGGGATGCTGCAACTGACTTCGGTGACAAACTTTGGTTTGCCCGGCATGACGACCGGCGGCAATTTCGGCCTTCCCATTCCGGGCGGAGCGGGTTTGACTTCACCCGGAACTATCACCGTATCCTGGACGGACGGCGATCTGAGTGGCGAGACCTTAGCCAACGGTACCACCATTTTTACTTTGTGTTTTTCGGCACTGGTAAACAGCGGCACCACGGCGGTGATGTTCAGCGGTACGCCCACTGCCATAGAGATCACGAATACGGCATTGCAGACGGTTCCGTTCAACAGCGTGCCGGGTACGGTGAACTTCGGCATGACGGTTCCCGGCGATCCCCCGGTAATCGTTTCTCCCCCTTCGATAACCCATGTGGGATGCTTCGGCGCTTCCACAGGAGCAATTGACCTCACCGTGCAGGGAGGATCGGGGAATTACACTTACATGTGGAGCTACCAGAACCGCACAACCCAGGATCTGAGCGCAATACCTGCGGGCACCTACAGCGTGACCGTAACGGACTCTCAGACCGGGCTGACAACAAGCGGCTCTTTCACGGTGACACAACCCGCGGCGGCCCTCAATGCGATCGCTGTGCCTACTCACGTGGGTTGTGTGGGGGCATCCACCGGCGCCATTAACCTGACCGTCACCGGCGGTACGGCGCCTTTCCTTTATGACTGGAGCGGTTCGCTGCCTGACGGCACGCCCAATCAAACGGGTCTTCCTGCCGGCACTTACTCGGTAACCGTTACCGACGCCAATAACTGCACGACAATGCAGAGCATTACCATCAACCAGCCCACAGGGTCGCCTTTGGCTATTGCCAGCCAGGTGCAGCCGGTTGTATGCGCGGGAGCCTCCACGGGGAGTATAACGATCTCAATTTCCGGCGGTACTCCGCAATACAGCATCAACTGGTGCTGCGGATTGCCGGCCAACCAGTCCACGGTATCAAATCTCGCTGCCGGCACTTATACGGTTACCGTAACCGACATTAACGGCTGTACAGCTACCCGTACCATGACGGTGGGAGAAAATCCGCCGCTTCAGGTAAATTCCATCACGCCTGTTCACATCAATAACGGGAACGACGGCGCCATCAATATCACGGTAACCGGCGGCACTTCGGGCTATTCATTTTCATGGAGCGGCCCTCCGGGATTCGGCGGTTCTATTCAGCCCAACCTCAGCGGCTTGAATATCCCCGGGCAATATTGCGTCACCGTAACGGACAACAGCGGGTGTACGGCCACAGCATGCACAGTGCTTTCTGAGCGCCTTCGTTTCGGCAATGTACAGATAGTACGCACGTGCAGCGGAGCCTCCAACGGCCGTGTTGACTTAGGCGTAGTGGGCGGCACTCCGCCGTATAACTACGTTTGGAGCCCCGGCGGCGCCACCTCGCCGAACCTGACCGGCATTCCGGCAGGCACTTACAACGTCACGGTGACGGACCAATCAGGAGAACAGTTGGCGGGCAGTTTTGTGGTGGATACCTATCCTGCCATTACCATCAACAATACCCAGGTGGTTCACGACACGGAAGAGCCTGGTTGCATCGGCTCCATAACCTTGACTTTGGCCGGGGGGACCTCTCCCTACACGCTGCAATGGAATACGCCGAATACGGGTGGTACGACGGTCAATAACCTCTGTGAAGGGACGTTTTCGGCAACGGTTACCGATGCCGCCGGTTGTGTATTTGTGACGCCGGCTATTGAAGTGAACACTTTCTCTTTGTCCGCATCGGCTACGCCGGCCACTTGTCCTTCGGATGAAACCGGGGCTTTAGACCTTTTGGTGAGCGGCGGTCGCGCACCATACACATTTGAGTGGCGCAACGCTGCCGGAGCGGTGGTTTCCACGAGTGAAGATTTGGGCAATGCGGCTCCGGGCACCTACACGGTGCGCGTGACGGAAGGCTCCGGCAACGTGCTGATACGCAGTTTCACGGTGGGTTCTCAATCTGCTCTTGCTTTGGATGTAGAGGTGACTACCAACTTCAACGGGTTTGATGTGAGCTGCCACAACGCCGCCGACGGGGCTATGGAAGCCAATGCCTTCAACGGGCAAGGGACCTATACATTTGAATGGCGTCGCAACGGAGCCGTGGTTGGCGGTACGGGCGCCGTACTCAGCAATGCCGCCCCGGGGGAATATGAAGTGAGAGTGACGGACGGTTTGGGATGTGTGGTGTCAGAAACCCTTACGCTCTCGGCGCCGCAGGCAATTGCCGTTACGGCCAACGCCATATCGCCGAGCTGTGTCGGCGGCAACGACGGCCAGATATTTGCAACGGCGACCGGCGGCGTATTTTCGCTGCCTTACACCTATGAATGGAGCAACGGCGCATTCGGGCCGAGGATCACTTTCCTTCGGTCTGGAAACTACACCGTGACGGTGAACGACGTAAACAACTGCTCGGTAACGGCCACATTTGCCGTGACCAACCCGGCGCCTATCACGGTCACGGTCAATACGACCCCTGCAATGGATGGCTGCAACGGCTCTATCCTCGCGGTAGTTGAAGGGGGCACGGCGCCTTACACCTTTACGTGGTCTAACGGGCAAGTGACGGCAGAACCGCTGCTTACGAACCTTTGCCCCGGCGAGTACTTCGTGATGGTAACAGACAGCAGGGGGTGCCGCCCGGACCCGAACTTAGCCTCGGGCTTTGTCAGGGATCGCCGAACGGATTGCTTTGAGGCCCGCGTGGTGATCACGCCGGATGGAGACGGCCTCAATGAGGAGTTTCTCATCAGTTGCGTCGATGAATTCAACAACAACCGCTTGGAGATATACAATCGCTGGGGGCAGTTGGTGTTTGAAACGGACAATTACGACAATACCTGGCGCGGAACGACGCGCAGCGGGTCTGACCTGCCGGACGGAGCGTACTATTATGTTTTTGAGTACACTGACATAGATGGAATAAGGCAACAAATCCGCGGTTCCATTACTGTTTTACGGAAATAACCAAAGTTATGGCGATGCGCCGGCATGTCCGGCGCATCGCCGCAATCTCAAAAACTTTTTTTCACCATTAACCGGTTTACCACATCATGAAAAAACTTATTCTACTCGCTATATTCATAGCCGCAGTGGGCAGGCTGAGCGCTCAGGATCAGGCTATTTTTTCCCACTACAACATCAGTCCCATTTTGATCAACCCGGCGGCGGCGGGCTTCGGGGGCCAACACCAGGCGCTCTTCAATGCCCGCATGCAGTGGGTGGGATTTCCGGGCGCGCCTAAAACCTTCATGGCACAATACAACGGGCCATTGAGCCGAAGCTTCGGTATAGGGCTGGGCGTCCTGACGGAATCGGCTTCGGAGATACAGCGCCTGCGTGCACAACTCAACTACGCTTTCCGTTTCCAGATACAGGAAGACTGGCAGTTTTCTGCCGGGTTTTCTACCGAACTGCACCAGATACGTTTGAATAACGATATTGCCGAAGGCAGTTTTTTCGATCTCGGCGACCGCATCATCAACGCGAATATGGACGGCGCCCGTTTCCTGGATGCTGCCGTGGGGTTGTACGGCACCTTCAGGGAAAACACCTTCGGCGGCCTGGCATTTACCAATTTGGTACGCTCCCGCTTGGACGACGTAGGCAGTAACGACAAGAGGGAATCGTTTTTAAACTATTACACATTTTTCCTCGGGCACCGGTTTGAGGTGGAGGATCTCAAGTTCACACTCGAGCCTTCTTTTTTGATCCGGCAGATACGGGATGTACCCTTCCAGATGGATATCAACCTGAAGGCGGGCTTTTTGGACGACCAACTGCTTGCGGGAATTTCTTACCGCTCTCTGGGTGTTCTGGGAGTTATGCTGGGCACTCAGGTGGCGCCTTTCAATCTCTACTATTCTTACGACGTTTCCTTCCAGCGTTTCCAACAGTTCAACGGCGGAGCGCACGAGGTAACCGTGGCTTTGAACTTCAATTCGAAGAACCGCACGGAAAGGAAATTTTAAACGATATATCGGTTTTTGGGGTAGCCTCTCTCTGCTTTGGCGGAGAGGGGCCTTTTTCAAACCGCAAACCGAGGCTTGCAGACAGCTGGTGCTTGTTTTTCGTCTGGGTGCAAAAAAAACTGCATGTTCTGTGTGTTGTGGATATTGTTTTTTTTGTACCTTTGTATACGTTTCATACCAAATACACATCGGCAATCAGCCACATGCCCTTTTGCTGTGCGCCAGATCTTCGAGAGGCTAATCTTGCCGCCCACCGGCTGACAATGCAGGTGGAAAAGTAATTCATTTTTTCGCTCTTTTGAATGGAGCCGGTTATCCGCTCTCAAAAGTATCGGGTAATATCCGGCTATCGACGGGCTATTTTCAGCATTTTTTTCAGGCGATTGGATTGTATGTAATTCACAAAGACCGTTTTCAAACGCAAGATTAAATCGGTTTTTGGGATGGCCTCTCTCCCGGTAACGGGAGGGGGGCTTTTTTTGGCATGGTTTTGGGTAGTAGGGAAGCAGCGACTATTAAAACACTATGAGAGCGCAGTAAAGACCTGTTTACCCGGGAAGCCGGCTTGTGAAAGACATCAGGTGGGAGGTGTTTCATAGGAGTGACTTGATACCCACCGCATGGCGGAGCTTTTTCCAAGCTCCGCTTTTTCTTTTCATCTCAGGAGGTTTTGTTTTGGTCCAGCGCGTAAGGCACCCTTGCTGTGATAGAGCGGCCGAGGGTGAGTTCATCGGCATATTCCAGTTCGCCGCCGAAGGAGACACCCCGGGCGATAGTGGTGATGCGAAGGGGGAATTCCCTTAGTTTTTTGCTTAGATAAAAAATGGTGGTATCGCCCTCAATGGTAGGGCTTATGGCCATGATGATCTCGCGCACTTCATCCGAGGCGGCGCGTTGGGCAAGGTCATCTATGTGAAGTTGTTCGGGACCGATGCCTTCAATGGGGGAAATGACGCCGCCGAGCACGTGGTAAAGCCCCCTGTATTGTTGGGTATCCTCTATGGCCATTACGTCGCGGATGCTCTCCACCACGCAAATTATGGACCGGTCGCGTCGCGGGTCGGCGCAAACGGCGCAGAGGCGGTCATCGGCTAAATTGTGGCATACCTCGCAGGGGCGGATGCCCTGGCGCATACGCAGAATGGAGTCGGCGAGGTGTTGGGTGTATTCCGCTTCGCGATTGACCAAATGCAAAGCCAGGCGCAGGGCGGTCTTGCGCCCGATGCCGGGCAGGCCTGCAAAAGCCTGTACGGCTTCTTCCAGGAGTTTGGAGGAGAAATTCATGGACGCAAAAGTAAGAATAATCGGAAGTTCATCGCTGCGCTGTAATCGGAAGTTCATCGCTGCGCTGTAATCGGAAGTTCATCGCTGCGCTGTAATCGGAAGTTTATTTTTGATTGACTATCAAAAGTCGTTGGGTGGATTGCTTCGATGCTTGTTTCACGGTGAGGAAATAAACGCCGGCGGGGATGTTTTGCAAGTCGAGTTCCGGGCGGTTTTCCTGCAGGAGCACGGGCCGTCCCATGCGGTCGCTCAGGATGGCTTCGAAGGCTTGAGCCGGATCGGGCAGGTCTATCCAGGCGCGATTCCGGGCGGGATTGGGGAAAACCCGGAACGGGACGGCTGCGGCAGTTTCGCGATGGGAACTCACATTGCAGAATACATCCATTAGCTTGGCCCATAGTGAGTTGTCGAAGCCGGAGAGCGCGGGCACAACACCGCCTGCGGATTCTCCCATCCGCACGATGACCATATTGAGCGAAGGAATGACGTACAGCTTCTGGTCGTCTTTGCCCAGTGCGGCGATCAGGTCAGACGGAGCGTTGGGGATAAGCGGGCCGGGAAATTGAAACGGCAATACCGGCAGCCTGTGACTTTCCTTCCCGTTGAGCCACCAGAGGTAGCCGTAGGATTGGTTGAGGTTTTGCGAAGTACTCACCATTGCGTTGAAGTATGCGGCATCGTGCAGGAGGGTATCGGCAGCCCATGCGCCGCGGTTGAGTATCATGAGTCCGAAGCGGGCCATACTGCGCGCGTCGCTGAAATATACCTGGTTGTAGCCGAGCTGCAGCCAGAGGCCTTTCATGCCGAGGCGGTTGCGGATTTTGGAATTGAAATAGGGGTTCAAATTTTGCCCGGTGGCGTTGCTCAGCACATCGGTGAGCAGCGTGTAAGGCGCATTGTGATAAAACCATCGCGTACCGGCATCGGCCCTGTATTGCAGGCAGGCTGGGAGCGTGCAGTCCGAGTCGGGGGTGTCAGTTTCAAAGCCTGTGGTCATGGTGAGTTGGTGGCGTATGGTGACGAGGGCTTCTTTGCCGGGCGGCAGGCTGGTCCAGCCGGGGCCGAGATAGGTGGACGAAGGCTGTTGTATATTTAAAAGTCCGTCCTCCTGAGCTTGTCCGACCATGAATGCAGTCAGGACTTTTCCGGCGGAGGCCCAGTACCAGAAGCTGTCGCGTGTAAATGCGCCGAAATAGCGCTCTGCAGCGATGCGGCCGTCTTTGAGAATGATGAAGGCCTTGGTATTGCGTTCCTCGAGGAAGTGATAGACAGAGTCCAATTGGTCTACACACCAGCCCAGTTCAGCGGGGGAGGCGGTTTGCCAGGTGTTGCCGCTGAGGGGAGGGAAGTAGAGGGATTGGGCGGAAACGAAACCGCCCAGACCAATGGTGGTGGCAAAATGCAAAATGCAAAATGCAAAAATGAATAAGCGTTCTTTCATGGTTGCAGACTTGTAATGGTGGTTTGACGGAATAGCGGATCGGAAGTTTACTCGTTTTGGTAAATTACACAGAAAATACAGAAAAAATTACGGTTCGTGGGCTTTATACCGGAAATTTGCCCAAACAATATGCTGATGTGCTGATGGGGTGATGTGCTAATGTGCTTCCTATGGCAATCAACATATCAAAAACCAGTGCAACCCGCCTTCGCACGCCTATGGCGCGCTACGGCGGGTAAAACCCCGCCTTCGCACGCCT
>CAZNYK010000056.1:15753-16814 GCA_964577215.1 uncultured Saprospiraceae bacterium | reverse complement strand
ATCTACACCCGCGAGCTGCTGGAGGAATATGGCCGGCTGCTGACGGAGATATGGGCGCCTTTTTCCCGGGACCGTTTCCTGGAATTGACGTTCGATGCCCAATGGGAGCAGTTGGAACTCAAGCAGCGCATGCGCCGCATCAGTGCCTGTTTACGCGAAGTGCTGCCGGATGATTACGCCCGGGCCGCCGGTATTTTGACGGAAAGCACCCGGCGCCTGGTAGCTGCCAGGGGTGAAACGATGAACTTTGAGCACATGTTCATCCCGGATTTCGTGGAGCAGTTTGGTCTGGATGCCCCGGAAGTTTCCATTCCCGCTTTGGGGGAAATGACCCGCTGGACGAGCGCGGAGTTTGCCGTACGGCCTTACCTGCTGTGCTACCCGGAGCGCATGTACGCGCAGATGCTCGACTGGTCGCAGCACGAAAGCCCCATGGTGCGCCGCTTGTCGAGCGAAGGATTCCGGCCCCGCCTGCCATGGGGTATGGGTATTCCGGTATTGAAAAAAGCCCCCTCGCCGATCTTGCCTGTGCTGGAAAATCTGAAAAACGACCCATCTGAAACCGTGCGCCGTTCGGTGGCCAATAACCTCAACGACATCGCCAAAGACCACCCTGAACTGGTGCTGGACATTGCTGCCCGCTGGATGGGCCATCATCCCGGAACGGACTGGATCGTGCGCCACGCCTGTCGCGGCCTGCTCAAAAGGGGGCATCCTGATGCGTTGGCGCTCTTCGGCTTTGAGCATGGCCTGGACGGGGTGGAAGTAGAAGCGCCGACTTGTACGCCGGAAGTGCCGATTGGCGGGCGCCTTGACTTTTCCTTCAGCCTGCGCAATATCCATGACACTCCGGCCAATGTGCGTTTGGAGTATGCGATAGACTATTGCACCCTGAGCGGCAAGACTTCCCGGAAGGTGTTCAAGATCAGTGAATTCGTATTGCCGCCCGGCGCTGCGCAGTCCTTCTCCCGCACGCAGCGCTTCCAGGATTTTACCACGCGCAAGCACTATCCCGGGGTGCATCGCATTGAGATAGTAGTGAATGGGGTAGCGGCGGCGGG
>CAZNYK010000056.1:10632-15653 GCA_964577215.1 uncultured Saprospiraceae bacterium | reverse complement strand
TCGGCGGGCACAACCCACAACCTCAAAATTCACTACCTTTGCCCTGCATTAAACCGCCCTCATGAATTTGATCATACCCATGGCCGGCAGAGGTTCGCGTTTGCGCCCGCACACCCTCACCGTGCCCAAGCCTTTGTTGCCCATTGCCGGCAAACCGATGGTACAGCGTTTGGTGGAAGACTTTGCCGCTTCCCTGCCCGAAAAGATCGAAGAGATCGCCTTCGTGGTGGGCGATTTCGGCAAGGAGGTGGAAGGCCGGCTCTGCCGCATCGCCCAGGGGTTGGGCGCCCGCTGCCGGATTTATCAGCAGGACGAACCGCTCGGCGTGGGCCACGCCCTGTACTGCGCCCGCGAGAGTATGGCCGGGCGCTGCCTCATCGCTTTTTCCGACACGCTGTTTAAAGCCGCTTTCGCTTTTGACCCGGAGGAAGACGGCATTATTTGGGTGAAAAGCGTGCCCGACCCGGTATCTTTCGGCGTGGTGACAGTGGGTGAAGGCAACGTCATCACCGGCTTTGTGGAAAAGTCGCCGGTATTTATTTCCGATCTGGCCATCGTGGGCATTTACTATGTCCGCGAAGGTGAAAAGCTGCGGGAAGAACTGGCCTTCATGCTCGACAACAACATCAAGGACAAGGGCGAATTTCAACTGACCACCGCGCTGGAGCAGTTGCGCGGCAAAGGCTTCTGCTTCCGCTCGGCCCCCATCGAGGAATGGCTTGACTGTGGCAACAAAGAAAACGTGCTGGCCACCAACCGCCGCATGCTGGAGATCAAACAAGACGAAGAAACCCTCATAGACGCGAGCGCGGAAATCCTGCAGTCCGTCATCATCCCACCCTGCTCCATAGGCCCCGGGGCCGTGATCCGCCATAGCGTGGTAGGGCCGTATGTGTCGGTGGGAAGCAATTCAGAACTGCATCGCTCCGTTATTAGCAGCAGTATCGTGCAGAGCGAGACGGTCATTCACAACGCCAACTTAGTCAACTCTTTAATAGGTAACAGCGTTGACTATTCCGGAGAAGCGTCGGAGATCAGTCTGGGCGACTACTCGAAGATGTAACAGCAACAGATACGATGAGCAAAACTACCTTGATCAGGTTGGTTCTTGGGATCAACCTCAGCTTAGCGCTACACACCGGCACTACCCAGGCCCAGCAAGTCAGTCAGGCAGCCGCCGACCTTGAAAAAATATTCGTGGATGCCTGCCGGGAACGCATTGTGGGCAATTACGAAAAGGCCATTCCTTTGCTGGAAGACCTGTTGAAAAAAGACAATAAAAACCATGCGGCCATGTATGAACTGGCCCGCGTGTACGATGCCCAAAACAAGCCGGAGCAGGCCGAGCGCCTGCTGCTTTCGGCTGTTGCATTAGCCCCGGACAACGACTGGTACGCAAAATTCCTGGCAGACGTGTACCAGAAGACGAGCAAGTTCCTGGCTGCCGCTTCGATCTATGAGTTGTTGGTCAAAAAAGAACCCAACAACGAAAACTACTATTTCAAATGGGCCTATTTCCTGGTGAAAGCCGATGCCGTGGATCGCGCCATCAAGGTGTATGATGAGTTGGAAAAGCGCATCGGCACCAACGAGGAGTCTGTGCGCAGGAAGCATTCCCTATACATCGGCATGGGCAACAATAAGAAGGCAGCTGAAGAATTGCAGCGGCTCATCAGCACGTACCCCAAACGGGTGGAGTACCGGCATTTGCTGGCCAGCTTTTACGATCAGATCGGCGACAAAGCCAAAGCGCAGGCCGAATACCGGGAGATACTCCGCATTGCCCCCAACGACGCTAAAGCCGCGCTGGCACTGGCCGGCGGGCGCGGCGCCGCCACGGATGACATCAGCTATCTCAATTCGCTCAAGCCGGTCTTTGAAAACCCGGGCGGCAACATAGACCTCAAGATTGGCCGGATACTGCCATTGGTGCAAAAAGCAGCCGATACCCGCGATGCTGCATTGGCCGCCGCATTGCTGGAGTTGACGCAGGTGCTGGAAAAAGTCCACCCCGGCGAGGCCAAACCGCTTGCCGCTGCGGGCGATGTGCTTTATCATTCCGGGCAGAGGAAGGAAGCCTTCGCCAAATATACACAGGCATTGGAATTAGACAAGTCCGTTTTTGCAGTGTGGGAGCAGTTGATGGCCATCCGTTATGAGATGGGGAACTATGCCGCTTTACTCAAAGTTTCCGAAGACGCGCTCGACTACTTTCCCAACCGGGCCATGGCGCACTTCTTTCACGCTGCCGCACTGCTCGAACTGGGCAAAGTAGCCGATGCGGAGGATTTTGTGGAGCAGGCGATGCTAATGGCAGGCGATGACAAGTTCCTGCGGGCTTTGCTTCTCGGCCTCAAGGGCGCTATGGCGCATGCGCGCCGTGCTTACGAAGCATCAGACCAACTTTTCTCTGAAGCTCTGGCTTTGGACCCCAATTCTGCCTATGTACTTGCCGATTACAGCTTTTATCTATGCACCCGCAACGGCATACAGGAAAAAGTGGAGGCCATGGCTCAAAAGTCCGCCCGGATCACGCCGGGTTTCGTACGCGCCGACCATGCACTGGGATGGGCAGCCATGAAAAAGAAAGATTTCGCGACAGCCCGGCAGTATCTCGCAAGAGCATTGGACAATAATGAGGAGGAGGCACCGCTTTTACTCGAACACTACGGCGATCTCCTCTTTCAAACCGGCGATACCGAAGGCGCTGTCAAGTACTGGAACAAGGCGCAGGCCAAGGGCGCGCGGTCTTCCGTCCTGGAAAGGAAGATCGCAGAGCGGAAGTGGTATGAGTGAAAGACTCGGGGCTGTATCAATACAGCCGTGATGAAACGGATAATTGACATGATAAAAAACACAATCTTACTTGCCATCGTTTTGGGCATCTCCGTTGGTGCAACTTCCTGCGGCGCGGCGCGCAAAGCGGGAAAAGCAACCACATTAAAGGAAAAATCGTCGGAAGGGCTGCTTAGGGTCCTTGCCTCCCGCAAGCTCGACGCGGAATGGTTTGAGGCCAAGGCCAAACTGGATTTTTCAGACGGGAGCCAGTCCGTGAAAGCTAATGCGACCATCCGCATGAAAAAGGGTGAGCTGGTGTGGGTTTCTATAAAAAAACTGGGCTTCGAGGTGGGCCGCGCGCTCATCCGCCAAGATTCCGTATTCATTATCAACCGCTTGAACAATGAGTTTTATGCCGAGCCGCTGAAATACATAGAGCGCGAATACAACATCCCCGCCGATTTGGCAGCGCTTCAAAACCTGCTGCTGGGAAACCCCGTTTTCTTTTCTACTTCCGGGTTCCAGTTTGAAGAAAACGGAACCCATTACCAATTGGCGGGCAAAGGCGGAGGCATGGAGAGCCGGTATCTTATCAACACGCAGGGCTTGATGTTGGAGCAAATGGATTTCGAGGAGAAGGAAAGCAGCCGCCGGGTGCAATATCAGCTGGCTCAATACGCGCCGGTCGCGGGCAACCGGAATTTTTCGTATCTTCGCTCATTGGAAATGGACAGCCCTTCTACCGGCCGCATGTCGGTGGGCATTCAGTTTTCCGATGTGCAATTGGATGTGCCAAAGGAAATAAAATTTGAGATACCCGACAAATACACACGCGTTGGCGCAAGGTGAGTTTTTTCCGGCGTACGGTTTGCGGCGTACGGTGTACAGTGTACGGTGTACGGCGCCCGGCGTAAGGCGTTGCCCTGAGCGGCTTGTGTGGAGCGATGTTGGGAGCGAAGTTGAAGTGCATATCGAAACAAGTCGAAAGGCATATGGATATGTGGGTATGTTGAAAGGGGAGAGAGAGAGTATCTTACGTTTTTTCCTGATCCTTTTGCTCCTTGCAGGAGGTTTCCTTCCCCAAGCCGGCGCTCAATCCCGCAAGGAATTGGAAGATAAACGCCTGAAGCTGATCGAGGAGATCAACCGCACCAACAAAAAACTCCAGGATACTCAAAAGACAAAGGCTGCCACCCTTGACCGCTACCTGGTGCTTAAATCGCAGGTGGCCAAGCGGCAGCAACTGATCGTCACCATGCGCGAGGAAATTGCGCATGCAGACTCTGCCATCGCCCGCAGCGGCGAGGTGATGGAAGCCCTCGGCGATGACATCCGGCGGCTGCGCAGCGAATATGCCCGGATGCTTCGCGCCGCATACCGGCAGAAACTCCAGTATAGCTGGGTCGCATTCATTTTTTCAGCCGACAACATCAACCAGGTATTCAAGCGCCGGCAGTACCTGCGACAATATGAGGGATACCGCCGCCGGCAGGCAGCGCTCATCGACGAGACGCAAAAAACCCTGGCAGCCAAAGTGGCGCAGTTGGAGCAGTACAAAATCGAGCAGCAACGCCTTCTGATCGCCGCCCAGCAACAGGGCGAAATCCTCCGCTCGGAAATGCAGGATAAAGACCGGACCCTGAAGGAACTCAAAGTGGATGAAAACCGGTTAGTGAAAGAACTGGAGCGCAATGAAAGAGAGCGCGAGCGCTTTAGCGCAGCCATTGAGAACATCATCCGGGAAGAAATAGCCCAAAAGAAAAAGGAGACGCGCACCACGGCGGGCATCGTCTCTCCTTCCAGGGCGGCATCTGCTCCGGCAGGAAAGGCCTCCGCTGACCAGAGCACCTTCGGCGTACTCAGGGGCAAACTTCCCTGGCCGGTGAGCGGCGGAAGGATCAGCAAGCCTTTCGGGCCGCAGCCCCACCCAACGCTCAGGGATGTAACGGTGCCCAATAACGGGGTGGATATACACTCTAGCGCAGGCGCCGAGGTGAGCGTGGTGTTTGACGGCAAGGTGGTCGGCGTACAATTTGTGCCCGGATACCAAAATACGGTCATCGTGCAACACGGGGCTTATTATACCGTATATTCACGGTTGACGAGCTTGTCGGTGCAGCGCGGTGATGAAATCAAGGCCGGGCAGCCCGTGGGCAAATTGGGACAGGAAGACCTCCACTTTGAGGTATGGCGGGAAAAGACCCGCCTTAATCCGGCGTCGTGGCTTAGGTAGATGTGTTGAT
>CAZNYK010000056.1:4004-10532 GCA_964577215.1 uncultured Saprospiraceae bacterium | reverse complement strand
CAACCCGAAACCCTCCCGACCTCGGTCGGGACGAAACCCAAAACTAATACAAGACACTATGCGAAAAGAATGGTCACTCGGAGAAAAACAAAATAAAGGTATCGCCAGGGAAACCGAGCATGCGGTATTAGTCGGCGTAATTCAGCAGAATGAAACCGAGGAGTTGGTCAATGAACACTTGGACGAACTGGAATTTCTGGCATTGACGGCAGGCGCCGAGTGCGTCAGGCGTTTTACCCAAAAACTCACCCACCCCGATCCGCGCACTTTCATCGGGAAAGGCAAATTGGATGAGATACGCGAGTACATCGAGCGGCACGAAGAGATCAACATGGTCATTATGGACGACGATCTCAGCGGCAAGCAGGTCAATATCCTCGAAGAAACGCTGCACGTGAAGATCATCGACCGCAGCAGCCTGATCCTGGATATTTTCGCCAGGCGGGCGCAAACCGCGCAGGCCAAGACCCAGGTGGAACTGGCTCAACTGCAGTACCTGCTGCCTCGCTTGCGCGGTCTTTGGACCCACTTGGAACGGCAGCGCGGCGGTATTGGTCTGCGCGGACCCGGTGAAAAGGAAATCGAAACCGACCGGCGCATCGTAAAGGACAAAATAGCCCAGCTCAAGGAAAAACTGCAGGTCATAGACCGCCAGAACGCCACCCAGCGCAAAACCCGCGGCGAGCTTATCCGCGTGGCTTTGGTAGGATATACCAACGTGGGGAAGTCCACCCTGATGAACCTGCTCAGCAAGTCTGAGGTATTTGCCGAGAACAAGCTCTTTGCCACTTTGGATACCACGGTTCGCAAGGTAGTTTTCGGCGACATGCCCTTCCTGCTTTCCGATACGGTGGGCTTCATCCGCAAATTGCCGCATCACCTCATCGAGAGTTTCAAGTCTACCTTAGACGAAGTGCGCGAAAGCGATATTCTCATTCACGTGGTGGACATTGCCCACCCGCAGCACGAAGACCACATACGCACCGTGGAGGAAACCCTGCGTGAGCTCGATGCACAGGACAAACCCACTTTGCTTGTGTTTAACAAAATAGACCTTTACCGCGAAAAGAATTACGACCCTTATGTGGACGAAGAGGCCCGCAAGGAAATAGAAGACGGATTGAAAGGAAATTTCCGCTACCTTTTCGGAAAAGACAATATCTTTATGTCGGCTGTTACCAAAGAGGGATTGGGGGAATTGAGGGAGAAATTAGAGCGCCTCGTCCGGCAACAGTATGTGGTCCGGTACCCGTACCGGGCGGCGCAGTGGAAGTAGCTCACCGGGATTATTTGGAGAGAACCAGGAGAAAGAAGCTATGAATAAAGCAAAAACACTGTTTCACTATGTCAGCTATGCGCAGTACCCCCTTATGGGCATTGCGCTGCTGTTTATATTCCGGCCTTACTTTGAAGGGTTCGATTCATTTTGGCAAAATTTCAACCAGGCTTTGATATTCGCCGGGCTGGGGATCAGTTTCTCCACGCTGCAAGACACCCGGAAGACCCAGAATAATTTTTCCAAAAAAATATGGGAAAGCCCCTCAAAAGGGAAAGTTGCGTTGGCGGTAATATTCCTGATTGCTACCGGCTTCATGGCATTCGGCTTGTTTGGGCTTCACCTTTCTCAAAACGATATCCTGAAAGAAGTGTCCTTTGGCATTCTCGTTTTGGGGATCGGGTATGTGGGCATTTTGAAAAGCGCGATCGAGATGTTTGAAAACCACCGGAAGGATAAGAATTCCGGGATATGAAAGAAAAAACCAACTTTGATAAAACGCATCGACATGAGTGAAATCCTGACCAAATACGCCAACCTGCTCGTGCACTACTGCATGGAGATCAAGCCGGGAGACCGGCTGTACGTGAGCAGCACCATACTGGCCGAGCCTCTCATACGCGAAGTGTACCGCGCGGCATTAAAGGCCGGCGCCGCCGTGGATGTAGATATGGACTTCCGCGAAAAGAACCGCATGCTCATCAATGAGGGGTTGCCTTTTGCGCAGGAGCATGTGTCGCCGGTGTATCGCGCGGCCATGGCCGAATACGAGGCATTTCTCAACATCAAGGCGCCGTTCAACCTGCGCGAAGACCAGAACCTGAACGCGGAGAATGCCGGCATGCGCCGCAAGGCCCTTCAGCCCATGCAGCAGGACTATTTCCGCCGCACGGCCACCCGGGCGCTCAAGCGCAACCTCTGCCTGTTTCCCACCGATGCGGGCGCCCAGGAGGCCGGTATGTCTTTGGAGGAATATCAGCACTTTGTATATAGCGCCTGCCGCCTGTACGACGACAACCCCATGGAAAGCTGGCTGGCGGTACGCCGGAGCCAGCAGCAGATCGTGGATCTGCTCAACAGCCGCGAATCTGTACGCTACACAGGCGACGGCATTGACATCCGCTTCTCCACCAAAGGCCGCACCTGGATCAACTCCGACGGCCAGACCAACATGCCTTCCGGCGAAGTCTATACCTCGCCCGTGGAAAACTCGGTGAACGGAACAGTGCACTTTACCTACCCATCCATTTATGGCGGGCGCGAGGTGGAAGGCGTCACCCTTTGGGTGAAGGACGGTTATATCGAAAAGTGGGAGGCCCGCCGGGGCAAGGAGGTGCTCGACGACGTGTTTCAAATTGAAGGCACCCGCCGTTTTGGGGAAGCCGCTGTGGGGACCAACTACCGCATCAACCGCTTTACCAAAAACATCCTGTTTGACGAAAAAATAGGAGGTACCATACACATGGCGGTTGGGCAGTCCTACCTGCAAACCGGCGGCAAAAACCAATCGGCAGTACACTGGGATATGATAGCCGATATGATGAATGGAGGAATGATCTTTGCAGACGACGAGAAAATTTACGAAAACGGCAATTTTTTATTCCTGGACGCAAACACTTTGCCCGAATAGTGGATTTTTTCAATTAGAGCACTTATTTTTGCAATCTTTTTGCAAAAAACTCCTATTGTTGTATTTTGCAGAGCGAAAAGACGCATCGCATACCCTGCCGGCAGGGAGTTTTTAGTAAAACACGAACATGAGACACGAAACCGTCCGCCTACGCCTCCCCTTCAAATCAGACAAGGCTTGTGCCTCCGCTAAAGCTATGGCGACAAGCGGGCGGGTAAGGAAAACAAGAAACACGAAACATTGAATAGTTTCCCAAAATCATTAACCAACTCTCCCAAATCCATTAACCGTGAACACTAACGTCGCTTTTTTAGAGTTAAAGTATGGCAACATCTACGGCGGATACCCTAATTTTTACGCCATCAGTGAAATCGCCCTCCTGGTTTTTGAAAACGGCTCCAACCGGATATTTCTCGAAAGCTGGGTCAACAACGCCAATGTCGAGATCGTCAACGTGTATCCCAAGGTCAACGAACTGGGGCACACCGTCGGCAGAGCCAAAGAAGTGGTGAACCTGAAAACCCGCCGGCGCAAACCCTACAAGGAAGATTTCCGCATGGAGGAGATGGACCTCAAGTACGCCTTCAAACAGCTCCATCCCGCCAAAATGGCCATCAAGAACTTTCTTTTAAAGAACCTGAAGAAATACCAGTTCAGGGACATCATCACCTTCGACGGCCGCAGGGACGTGTTCCTCTGCGAGCGCGCCGGTGTCAATTTCATGCGGTACAACATACTCGACCTCCAGAAGGTGCTCAACAAGGAAACCGAATACCTCTTTTCGCTCAACAAGCTGTCGGTAGTCATCAACTTCGAATTGGACAACTCCTACCTGCGCTCCAATAACCTCGAATACTGGCTTCACCCGATCGCTGCACGCCAGATCATCCCCAAGTCGGCTGCATACGATGCGGCCCGCCTCATGATGGTGTACAACGAATACACTATGTTCCATGAGGACTTCCTGCGCAAGGGCGCTTTGCTGCTCAACAAGATACAGAATCTGAAGGAGGAGTAAGGCGGGAATGCGGTATGCAGTATGCGGTACATGGTTCCGGGCAGCAACCGGGGGTTATTTGCGTTTGATGTAATTGAAGTGCGCCTGCGTGTACGGGATTTTGAAATCCCGGAAAGATTCCTTATATTTGTCGAAAATCCAAAACTGCCATGATACCGATGGTTGCCGTATCCGGTTATGAAATTGAACGCGGAAAGCCTATGCCTTCTCTCAACCACAGTGCCATTCAGTCTAATCTGATCATGGAATTAGCGCCCTGGCGTAAAAAATATCGGATTGCTTCCGAGTTGAGTCTCGATCTGTCTGAATGGCCCTCCGTACCCGACCTTTCCATACTGCCCAAGCAACCCTTAGACTTAGACAATGACACCATTGCCGTGGCAGAAGCGCCGCTTTGCGTCATTGAGATCATATCTCCCACCCAATCGCTCAACGAATTGACCGCCAAAGCGCGCAGCTACTTCGCGCACGGCGTGCGGTCCTGCTGGATCGTATTGCCTCCACTGCGCAATATATACGTATTCACCTCCCCGGGCGAGTACCAGATATTCAGGTCTGACGAAACGCTGAATGACCCGGTGCTGGAAGTTTCTTTTCCCCTGCAAGACGTGTTTGAATAATTGCGCCCATTTAGTCCTGGTTTTATTTTTAATGCCGGTTTTTTTGCCGTTCCTTTGCATGGTACAGGAAAGCCTCTCCCGGGCAATCCCCGCAGCACCATAACCGGCATGGACATACACGATAAGATCAAGCAATTAGTAGAACTCCGCGAGCAAGCCAGGCTCGGCGGCGGGGAGAAGCGCATCGCTTCCCAGCACAGCAAAGGCAAATACACGGCGCGGGAACGCATCGAAAAGCTGTTAGACGAAGGCAGTTTCGAGGAGTACGACATGTTCGTCACGCACCGGTGTACGGATTTCGGCCTCGAGAACGAAAAATACCTCGGCGATGGGGTTGTCACCGGGCGCGGCACCATAGACGGCCGCGTAGTATTCGTTTTTTCCCAGGATTTCACCGTTTTCGGAGGCGCCCTTTCCGAAACCTTCGCCATGAAGGTGTGCAAGATCATGGACCAGGCGCTGAAAGTAGGCGCCCCCATTATCGGCATCAACGACAGCGGCGGCGCCCGCATACAGGAGGGGGTCAACAGCCTTGCCGGCTATGCCGAGATTTTCTACCGCAACATCATGGCTTCGGGCGTGGTGCCTCAAATTTCCGCCATTTTCGGTCCTTGCGCGGGAGGCGCGGTGTATTCCCCGGCTCTTACCGACATTATCATCATGAGCGACAAGACGAGCCACATGTTCGTCACCGGCCCGAAAGTGACCAAAACCGTCACCGGGGAGGAAATCTCTTCTGAAGAGCTCGGCGGCGCAAGCATTCACACCGGCAAGTCGGGCGTGGCGCATTTCAAAGCCGAAACCGAGGACGAGGGCTTGTTGCTCATCCGGAAGCTTTTGGAGTATCTTCCCCAGAACAACATGGAAGACCCTATAGCCACCGATTGCACCGATCCCCTGGATCGAATGGACGATGAACTCAACGAGGTCATCCCCGCCGATCCCAACAAGCCTTACGACGTCAATGACATCATACACCGTATAGCCGATCACGGCGAGTTTCTGGAGATCCAGCGGCACTATGCCAAGAATATCGTGATCGGCTATGCCAAATTCGGCGGTATGCCTTGCGGCATCGTGGCCAATCAACCCAATTTCCTCGCCGGCGTACTGGACATTGACTCTGCCCGCAAGGCCGGTCGTTTTGTGCGCTTTTGCGATGCCTTCAACGTGCCTATCGTCACCTTGGTGGATGTGCCGGGCTTCCTTCCCGGCAGCTTCCAGGAGTATGGCGGCATCATTGCGCACGGCGCCAAGCTCCTTTTCGCGTATGGCGAAGCCACGGTGCCCAAGATCACCGTTACCCTGCGCAAAGCCTATGGCGGCGCCCACGATGTGATGGGGTCCAAACAGTTGCGCGCAGATGTCAACTACGCCTGGCCCGGCGCCGAGATCGCCGTCATGGGCGCGCACGGCGCCATCGAAGTGTTGGAAGGCAGGGCGCTGGCCGAACTCAAAACCCCTGAAGAACGCAGCGAGTTTTTCCGCGTCAAGGAGGATGAGTACCGCGAGAAATTCGCCAATCCATACGTGGCTGCCCGCTTCGGATATATTGACGATGTGATAGAGCCACGCAGCACCCGCCCACGCATCATCAGGGCTTTGCGCGCTTTGGCTACCAAAAAGGACGTGCTGCCGGCGAAGAAGCATGCGAATATTCCGTTGTGAGGGGGGGACTGGGAGAGGGGGAGACTGGGAGACTGGGAGACTGGGAGAGGGGGAGACTGGGAGACTGGGAGACTGGGAGACTGGGAGTGATGAGAAGAGATTTTAGATTTGGGCGGAGACTGTTCAACAAAGGGTGTCTCTGTCGCAAATCATGCAATATAAAGAGCTGATGATGAATGCTTAGTGTTCTTTGCAGCCTTTTCGGGGAACAGGAAAATGAACAGTCTCTCTCGAGTAAACCGACAACCCACAAAACCATAAAACCATAAAACCACATGTTCTTAATCTCCTGGCCTGAACTTCAATACGGATTGCT
>CAZNYK010000056.1:0-3904 GCA_964577215.1 uncultured Saprospiraceae bacterium | reverse complement strand
AACCATAAAACCACATGTTCTTAATCTCCTGGCCTGAACTTCAATACGGATTGCTTATTTCGGTAGTGGGGTACACCGTGACCCTGTTGACGCTGGCGTTGTTGTATTATGCATTCCGGTACCTGCCTGATATTCTGCATATGTCCATTCGCGCGCGGTTGCGCAAGATGGGAGAAATCGTCAATCACAAGGAGGAGCTTACCATTCCCGGGGATGTGAGCGCGGCAATTGCCATGGCATTGCACATGTACTTCAGCGAATTGCATGATGAGGAATCCACGAAGTTGACCATCAGGAAAATACCGAAGTCATATTCGCCCTGGAGTTCAAAGATATTTGGCATGAGGAACCCGATACGGAGATAACACCCTGCGGCTACCGGCCCGGTGCGGACTTGCGGCCGGCAGTTTGCAGTTCAATGGAAAGAGGCATGAAAAAATTCAAATTTCGCATCAAAGGCCACGATTACGAGGTAGAGATAATTTCTGTAGAACACAACCGCGCGGAGTTGGAAGTAAACGGTACGCACTATTCCGTAGAAGTGAACAGGGAAATACCGCAGCAGACAAAAACCCCCGTATTGGTGCGCTCCGCGGTGCCGCCGCCCAAGCCCGAAGAAACGGTCATCGCCCGAAAAGATTCCAAAGGAACCGCCATAAAGGCGCCTCTGCCCGGCACGGTGCTCAGCGTGTTGGTCAATCCGGGGGATGCCGTGAAAAAAGGCGCTACACTGCTCAAGATCGAGGCCATGAAGATGGAGAATAGCATATATGCCGAGAAAGCCTGCAAAGTGCTTGCCGTGAAGGTTAAGCCCGGCGATTCCGTACTGCAGAACGATGTGTTGATCGAAGTGGAATGAACATGAAAAAACTTGCCACGCTCCTCACTGTTGTCGCCATACTGGCCGTACTGCATGCCGTACTGGCCCGAACCGATCAGCAGCCTGATACCTCCAGCCAACCTGCGCCGGCCACCCAGGTAGAGCAACCCGACGAAAATGGGAAAGGCGTAATGGAAGCCGTTCGCACCTTCTTCCACTATACCGGCTTTGCCAATGCGAAAACCGGCAATTTTGTGATGATCGCGGTTGGCTTGTTTTTCATCTTTTTAGCCATCAAATACGAATACGAGCCGCTTTTGCTCATTCCAATCGGCACCGGCATTCTCATAGGGAATATTCCCTTTCCGATCGACGCCGGTTTGAAGATCGGCATCTACGAGGAAGGCAGCGTGCTGAACTATTTGTATTTCGGCGTTGTAAAGGGAGTCTATCCCCCGCTGATTTTCCTGGGCATCGGCGCTATGACCGATTTCTCCTCGCTCATGTCCAACCCCCGTTTGATGTTATTGGGCGCTGCGGCGCAGGTCGGTATATTTACTACCTTTATCGGCGCGCTCCTTTTGGGCTTTCACCCTGCGGAAGCGGGCGCCATCGGGATCATCGGCGGCGCCGACGGGCCTACGGCCATCTTCCTGTCGTCGCGTTTGGCAAACGGCGCCAACATAATTGGTCATGCGCTGAACGGCGATCCCATTTATGCCAAGAACCTGATCGGCCCCATTGCCATCGCGGCGTATTCGTACATGGCCTTAGTGCCGGTGATACAGCCGCCCATCATGCGCCTGCTCACTTCCAAACGCGAGCGGCTCATACGCATGAAGCCTCCGCGTTCGGTGGGGCGTACCGAAAAGATGTTATTCCCCATCGTAGGGCTTTTGCTCACCACCTTTATATCGCCGAGCGCGTTGCCCTTGCTGGGCATGTTGTTTTTCGGCAATTTGCTCAAGGAGTCCGGCGTGACCAAGCGTTTGGCCGACACTTCCCGCACCTCCCTCATCGATATTGTCACCATCGTATTGGGGCTTACCGTCGGAGCTTCCACGCAAGCCGATGTATTTCTCACCCCTCAGTCCATCATGATCTTCGGGCTGGGCGCTTTTGCCTTTGCCATATCCACGGCGGGCGGCGTCCTGTTCGCCAAGGTGATGAACTTGTTTCTCAAGAAAGAGGACCGCATCAATCCGCTCATTGGAGCGGCGGGGGTTTCGGCAGTGCCCGACAGCGCGCGGGTAGCGCAGATGGTGGGCTTGCGCGAAGACCCCAACAACCATCTGCTCATGCATGCCATGGCGCCCAATGTGGCCGGTGTGATCGGTTCGGCGGTGGTGGCAGGTTTGTTGTTGAGTTTTTTGGGATGAAAAGCAGTTTTCGGCTTACAATGCAAGGCGTGCAGTACCTCCTGGTTTTTATTGGATTTGACTCTTTTCCCGGGATATTTTTCGAAAAAACAAAAAAGACAAACATTTAACAATTCCGGATTCCTTGTCAAACGGGCTTTGGCGGGACTATGAGCGGTAATACCCACGTGGGGGTATTGTGCGTATCGCAGAATTTAACTACTTTGTGCCTGCACTCGGAGAAAGAAAGTTCCTTTCAATAACAAAAAACCGTTTACCCCCGGCTTTCGGAGACGTGGAACTGTACTGTTTTTTAGTATGGGCATCCTGTTTTTTTCCGGAGCGATCTTGGTATGCTCCGGAAAGAGGGCGCAGGGGTAGGCGTACACCCTTCGTCTTATGAAACAAAGAACTCTACCACTAAGAACTACACTTTTATTGCCGGCCCTGATGGTGGGGTGGGCAGTTGTTGGGCATGCACAGACATTGACTGTGGAGATCAATGGAGGTAATGCCACGGAAACGATATGCCAGGGGCAGTCGGTGACGCTGACGGCTGTGGCGAGCGGGGGAGATATGAGTTATACCTTCAACTGGAGCCCTGCTGCGGGTACAGGTGATGTAGTGATAGCAAGCCCGGCATCTACTACCATTTACACGGTGACGGTGACGGATGGGAATAATGATATGGATGTAGCGAGTATTGAGGTGGTGGTGAATGCGCTGCCAACCCCAACCCTCTCCGGCCCCGCTTCTGCCTGCGTCAATACCCCTAATATATACACCACTGATCCCGGCAATTCAAATTATACCTGGAATGTCATCGGCGGCTCCATCACAATCGGCGGCGGGCCAACCGACCACACGGCGACCGTGACCTGGACAGGTGTCGGGCCGCAATCCATAAGCGTTAGCTATACAGATATAAATGGATGCACTGCCGCAATGCCTACGGTGTATAATGTGACGGTGAATCCGCTGCCAACCATCACCATCGGCCCATTCCCTGATATCTGCTTTGACGCTTCTCCTTATACCCTGACGGCAACCCCTGTCGGAGGTACCTTCAGCGGCCCGGGCGTTACAGGAGATTTTTTTGATCCAATGGTTGCAGGGGTGGGTACGCATGTTATTACGTATGTGTACATAGATATGAACGGGTGTGAAAATTCAGCTACTGCTAACATCACTGTGAAGCCTGTGCCCACTGTAAATCCTGTGGCCGACCAAGTGCATTGTAATGGCACTACTACAACCCCGATGGTTTTTTCAGGTACCGGAACAACTTTTACCTGGACTAATGATAACATAGCCATCGGATTAGCTGCCAGTGGAACCGGTAACCTCCCGATCTTCACAGCAGCCAACGCAGGCAACACAACAATTTTCGCCACCATCACCGTAACACCCGAAGCGAACGGATGCACAGGCACGCCCATCACTTTCACCATTACGGTAGATCCCACCCCCACTGTGGACCCCATTGCCGGCCAAACATTGTGCAACGGCGCGTCCACTACGGATGTAGTTTTTTCCGGCTCTGTGGCCGGCGCTGTTTACAACTGGAGCAACAACAATGCCAGCATCGGCTTGCCTGCTAACGGCTCCGGCGACATCCTTTCCTTTTCTGCAATAAATGCCGGCAGCGCGCCGATCTCGGCGACCATCATGGTGACGCCGGTTTTCAACGGCTGTTCCGGGCCGCAGCAATCCTTCACCATTACCG
>CAZNYK010000055.1:0-25178 GCA_964577215.1 uncultured Saprospiraceae bacterium | reverse complement strand
GATAGAATCTCGCGCCAGCAGGGGTGATTTGCCCAGCCGTGGCATTGATCATCACCCCGTCGCTACAGCGTTGAAGATGCCTGCAAATCTAAAAATATAGCCTTATTTTTCGATTCAAATCGCAAAAAAATGCCTATTTTTTGGATTTGATAGGTGTTTGCGCTTATTTTGCATCAAAAACATGATTGAGCGGCTTCAGGAACAGCGCATATTGGAATGGATAGACCAGGGCAAAGCCATCGTAATTACAGGCCCCCGCCAAGTGGGCAAAACCACCCTGGTACAAAAGATATCCTCGGCGCTGAACCGCTCATCGCTGTGGCTCACAGGTGACGATCCCGCTGCGCGCGCCACACTTGAAAACATTTCTTTAGCCAGGCTGCAAGCAGTCATTGGCGAAAATCAGGTGGTGGTCATAGACGAAGCGCAGCGCCTGACCAATGCCGGACTGACCCTGAAACTCATCACAGATCACTTTCCGGATGTACAATTATTGGTTACCGGTTCCTCCTCACTTGATCTGGCCGCTCAAACCAAAGAGAGTCTGGTAGGCAGGAAAATGGAATACCCCCTTTTCCCGCTTTCATTCGAGGAAATGCGCCGGCATCATGGTTTCATACAAGAGTATGGGCTACTGGAACAGCGCCTCATCTACGGCTATTATCCGGAGGTAGTCACGCATGATGCGAACCGGGCAGAAAGGACTTTGTACGATCTGAGCGACGGGTTGATGTACAAGGACCTCCTCACGCTGGATCAG
This sequence comes from uncultured Saprospiraceae bacterium, assembly GCA_964577215.1. Classification (GTDB taxonomy): domain Bacteria; phylum Bacteroidota; class Bacteroidia; order Chitinophagales; family Saprospiraceae; genus UBA2329. Next base: position 24,418 of record CAZNYK010000055.1, on the reverse strand, counting down.
GTCAAGAAACCGTCCCTTTTGGTCAAGTTGCTGCAGGCACTGGCACTTCAATTAGGCAGCGAGGTGAGTTACCATGAAGTTGCCCAACTCATTGGCGCAGACCCTGCCACTGTAGAGCGCTACATAGACCTCCTTGAACAGACCTTTGTGTTATTTCGCTTGCCTTCACTGAGCCGTAATGCCCGAAATGAAATCAAAAAGGGGCGGAAAATATATTTTTACGACAACGGTATTCGCAATGCCGTAATCAAAAACTTCAATCCACCGGCCTTGAGGCAGGATACCGGAGCTTTGTGGGAAAACTTTCTGGTTACAGAGCGAATGAAGCGCAACGTTTACCGGAATTATAACTGCAATACTTTTTTCTGGCGCACGACCAACCAACAGGAGATAGACTATGTGGAGGAATACGGTGGCAAGCTCTACGCCTTTGAATTCAAATGGCGTCCGGATGCGGCAGCCCGTTTTCCCAAATCCTTCCTGGAAGCGTACCCCGGCAGTGAAACAGCGCTGATAAACCGGGAAAACTTCGACGCTTTTTTGTTGGGATAGCTGGAAGGGCGGCCCGTACAATCGAACATTCAGATCAGCATCCCTCATTGTCCAAGACTAAACATAACATAACCAATCATAAGGATCAGCGTCTTTCAGCGTTAAATAATCTGTGCACATCTGCGGCATCTTTTCCCACATGTATTAACTTGCCGCCCGTTTCAGGAATAAAACCAAACAATCATGATCAGACGATTTTCCATAGCCGTTCTACTCTTTGTGCTGCTCGGCGGCTCCTTGCGCGCCGACGAAGGCATGTGGCTTCCCTTGTTGCTGCGCCAGTTGGGCGAAGCGCAGATGAAGCAATTGGGCATGAAGATGTCCGCAGAAGACATTTACAGCATCAACAAAGGCAGTCTCAAAGACGCGATCGTCAGTTTCGGCGGCGGCTGCACCGGCGGCATCGTGTCAAACCAGGGCTTGCTGCTCACCAATCACCACTGCGGCGCCGGGCGCATACAGGCGCTTTCGACACCCGAACAGAACTACCTGAAAGACGGCTTCTGGGCCGCCGACCTGTCGCAGGAATTGCCCAGTCGCGGGCTTTTCGTCACTTTTATCATCCGCATTGAGGATGTGACGAAGGCCGCCTTAGACGGTGTGACCAAGGAAATGGGCGAGCGGGACCGCCAGTCGAAAATTGATAAAAATGTAGATGCCATTCGCGTAAGCGCTTCAAAAGAAAGCTACCAGAATGTCTTTGTGCGGCCCTTTTACGAGGGCAACCAGTACTTCCTTTTCGTCACAGAGACCTACAACGACGTGCGTCTGGTAGGTGCCCCGCCCGAGTCTATCGGCAATTTCGGCGACGATACCGACAACTGGATATGGCCACGCCATACCGGCGACTTCTCTGTTTTCCGCATTTATGCCGACAAAGAGAACCGCCCGGCGGCTTATTCGCCCGACAACGTGCCCTACCGCCCCAAGTACGTGCTCCCCGTTTCCCTTTCCGGGATCAAAGAAGGCGATTTCTCTCTTACCTACGGCTTTCCCGGCCGTACTGCGATGTACCTTCCCGCTGCCGCAGTGGATATGCAGGTGAACGTGCTCAATCCCATTCGCGTGGGTGTGCGCGACCAGGTGCTCGCCATCCTGGATGCCGCCATGCGCGCCGATGCAGAGGTGAAATTGCAATATGCCTCCAAGCAATCGGGCGTATCCAATGCATGGAAAAAATGGATCGGCGAAACCCAGGGGCTTGCACGGGTGAAGGGCTTGGATGAAAAGCGCCGCATGGAGGCCGAGTTCAAACGCCGGGTAGCTGCCAATCCGGCATGGAATACCGCCTACGGCAACCTGCTTCCCGAATTGGAGCGGCTCTATGGAGAACTCAGGCCCTTGGCTGCTTCCCGGGATTATTTCAACGAGAGCACCCGCCAGATCGAGTTGTTCCGCCTCGCATCTTTCATCGATCAGGCACTCCGCATAACGGAAACGCAAGGCGCAGAAGCTGCCAAGGCGCGCTCCGGTCAATTGATCGGCGCGATGAAGAACTACTACCAAAACTACCGCGTTGAGATAGACCGCCAACTCTTTGAGCGGCTCATGGCCATTTACTTCGAGAAGGTGCCGGCAGAAGCGCAAGCCGCATACGCCGTCAATTTGTACAACAAACACGGCCGCAACGCCGCTCAACTCACCGAGGCCGTTTTTGCTTCCACCTTGCTGAGCAACCCCGGCAACGGCCTGGCTCTGCTGGAGTCCAACTGGGAAGGAGCGCTCAAGGAACTCCTCGAGGATCCGGCGCTTCGCCTCTACCGGGAAATAAACGAGGCCGGCGCCGAACATATCCTCCGCCCGGCTTCCGCACTGCAGGAACAGATATCCCCCTTGCAACGCCGCTATATGGAGGCGCTGATGGTAGTGTTCCCGGAGCGGAAATTTGCCCCCGACGCCAACGGCACCCTGAGGGCTTCCTTCGGCAAGGTCAGCGGCTACAAGCCCCGCGATGCCGTGTACTTCGAGCCCGTGACCTACTTGGATGGCGTGATGGAAAAATACAAACCCGGCGACTACGAGTTTGATGTGCCCAAAAAACTTCGCGACCTCTATGCTGCGAAAGATTACGGTACCTATGCCGAAAACGGCCGTATGCCGGTCGCGTTCATCAGCACCAGCCATACTACCGGCGGCAACTCCGGCAGCCCCACCTTCGACGCATACGGCAACCTCACCGGTCTGCTGTTCGACGGCGCCTGGGAGGGCGTGATAAGCGACTACTACTTCAGTGACGAGATCAACCGGGCCATTGTAGTGGACGTGCGCTACATACTCTTCGTCATCGACAAGTTCGGCGGCGCCAAGCATTTGGTGGATGAAATGCAATTGGTGAGGGCGCCGGCGGCAAAAGGGAAAAAGCGGAGGGAATAATGCTCCCTCCGCTGTCTTTCAGGTCAAACTTTGAAAAAAAGAGAACGGCATCAGTGGGCGGTTTCAGGAGCCAGTGCAGCCGTGGTTTTTTGGGAGTATGCCGGTTGTCGTCCGTCTAAGATCAGGTTGAGGTCCATCTCGTTGCATTTGTCCTTTCGCCTGTCGGTTATGAGTCCCCTGATTTGAATACCGTACTCTCTTATCTCATTACCCAGCACGTCCGGTTGCATCAAAATAACTGCTTGTTGAGTAATGGAAAACTTAGCCAGCCTTTCCGCTTTCTTTTTAAGCGTTGGGGCCCGCATGATTTTGCGAAAATTGCGATGGAATACATCTTGAACGGGTTTACATAAAGGCGTTTCAGGTTGCTCCGGGTTGCTGACAATTTCATTGAGAAAACGGCAGGAGGAATCATTCACGATGTAAATGTGCTCCGGGCGGTTGCGGGCAATGAAATTCCTGACTTCGCTCAGGTATTCTTGCTCTTGAAATTTGAAAAAGCCGGCCGGGGCAGTCAGGAAGAAAGCCTTATTGCCGTACCTGCTCCTGATGAACGGTTCGACCGATGAAAACGGGCAAACCAGGAATAATTGATTTCTCATCGTTGTGAAATTTTTCGAGTTAAGATGATTGGATAACTATGCGCTATGGGAGCGGTCTGAAACGTTAGCACTCCTGGTGGGCATACTCGTGTACCAGCCTCCGGGTTTTCTCCTTCTTGGGAGCAGGGGCCGGCACCGGTCTTGAAGCGAGCTTGAAGATCAAAAGCCCGGAAATGATAGACAGCCCGAAAAACAGGCGGCTTTCTACTGGAGAGTCAAAAGAGAAAGCGAGTGCCAGGAATGCCATGGTAAGCAAGAAAAGAAAGAAGGTTTTGATTTTCGCGATCATGATCCTGATTTTTGAGTGTTTAATACTATTACTATTGACCTTGTCCCAGGGAAAATGCGGGCGTTCCATCGAAGGCGTAGAGGTTTTCCGTTTTGATGACGTCTATGCCTTGTAAATCTGCTCCGGACAAAAGGTCAATGATGTCAGATTTGGAGATAAAGCCATTTTCAGAGGGTTTAAACCGGCATCGCCAATGATCCGTGCAGAAGGTTTCTTTGAACCCTTCAGGAAAAACCTTGATCCCTCTGTTCGTAATCATATTGAGTTTAATGTCGGGCTTTTCGATTTTTTGCAGGATCGTTGCCAATTCGTCGGGGTTGAATCCGCTCCAATGTACAAAGAGGTCCACTCCGACCAAATCTTTGCGCGCTGGCAACTTTCGCTTGTATTGGGGAAGGTTGAGCTTGCCCCCTTTCAGAAAAGAAACGGCTTTGAGCGTTGAAGGCCTGCTGCCCAGGTTGGCTATTACCGCCTGTGCGAATTCTTTGGTGCCCACTTTATTTTTGCTCACGCCTTCCTTGAAAATATCGAAAGTATGGATGCCGTCTTCAATGGTTTTCAGCCAGGCATTCTGCACGGATTCCGCTACTTCGGTTTGTCCTATGTGATTGAGCATCATAATGGCGGCCTGTAAAAGCCCTGAAGGGTTGGCTAAGTTTTGACCGGCAATTCTCGGCGCGGAGCCGTGGATGGCCTCAAACATGGCGCATTCTTCTCCAATATTTGCCGAGCCGGCCAAACCGACCGAACCGGTTATCTGGGCGGCGACGTCAGATAATACATCTCCATACAAATTGGGAGTTACCACTACATCAAATACTTCAGGGGTGTCTGCCAGCATGGCTGCGCCGATGTCTATGATCCAATGCTCGTTTTCTATATCGGGGTATTCTTCGGCGATTTCATTAAAAATCTTATGGAACAGGCCGTCCGTTTGTTTCATTATATTGTCCTTGGTAAAGCAGGTCACTTTTTTCCTGCCTTGTTGCCGGGCATATTCAAAAGCGTAACGGATTATCTTTTCGCAGCCGGGTCGGCTGATCAATTTCAGGCACTGTACTACTTCGTCGGTTTGTTGGTGTTCAATTCCGGCATACAGGTCTTCTTCGTTTTCGCGCACGATCACCACGTCCATCTCGGGGTGTTTGGTCGCTACGAACGGATGCAAACTTTTGCAAGGGCGCACATTGGCAAAAAGGCCGAGGAACTTTCTGGTAGTCACATTGAGGCTTTTGTAGCCGCCTCCCTGAGGAGTGGTAATAGGAGCCTTGAGGAATACTTTATTCCTTCTGATAATGTCCCAGGATTCTTTGGCAATGCCGGAGGTGTTTCCTGCTAAATAAACCTTTTCCCCCACTTCGATCTCTTCCGTTTCAATTTCCGCGCCTGCGGCCAAGATAATGTCGAGGGTGGCGCCCATTATTTCCGGGCCTATCCCGTCTCCCCTTGCGATGGTTATCTTTGTCATGTTTTTTTGCCTTTTTGTGGTATAACGACGCAAAGGTGGCGGTCATGGTTCATTTATTATTATTTATATTTGCAATGAAATTCATAAACTGATTTTATGAACTACACATTAAACCAGCTTCAGGTGTTTTTGAAAATTGCCGAAACCGGCAGTATTACCAAGGCGGCGAAGGAGTTGCATCTCACCCAGCCTGCGGTGTCAATCCAGTTAAAAAATTTCCAGGACCAGTTTGATATTCCTCTAACGGAGCTGGTCGGCAGAAAAATTTACATCACTGATTTCGGGAAAGAAATTGCGGAAGCTGCGGAAAACATTATCAATCAAGTATATGCAATCAATTACAAAACCTTGGCATATAAAGGCCAATTGTTTGGCAAGCTGAAAATATCTGTAGTATCCACAGGGAAATACGTAATGCCTTATTTCCTATCCGGGTTTATCAATCAACATGAAGGTGTCGAATTGCGCATGGATGTGACGAACAGAACCCAGGTTATTCAAAGTTTGGAGAACAATGAAGTTGATTTTGCCCTGGTTTCGATAGTACCCCAAGGGATGAAAGTTGAAAGATTGGATTTGTTTCAGAATAAGTTATTTTTGATTGGTAATACGGAAGCAGGGATAAAAAAAGAGCGCAACAGCAAAGCAATATTCAAAGACTTACCCCTCATTTTCAGGGAAAAAGGATCGGGTACCAGGCAAACTATGGAGATGTTCATAGAAAATAACGACATCCCGGCGTTGAAAAGACTGGAGCTTACCTCGAACGAGGCTGTAAAACAGGCTGTTTTGGCGGGCCTCGGCTTCTCCATTATGTCCCTGGTCGGCATCAAGAACGAACTCCACAACAACGATTTACAAATAATACCTGTAGAGGGGCTTCCGATTACAACTATCTGGAGTTTAATATGGCTGCAAAATAAAAAACACTCCCCTGTGGCAAATTCCTTTCTGGAATATATGCGAAAAGAAAAATCCCACATTATTCAAAGCAAATTCCACTGGTACGAACAGTATTAGACAAGTGTAGTTTGATCGTTGATCCACCCCAGTTCCCGTGCAAAGCGCGCTGCCTCGCGGTAGTTTTTGATCATGTGCATCACTATTTCGCCGCGCGCTTCCTCTATCAGGCGGCGAATGCGCAAGGCGCGGCCCGGAATTTCCACATCCCTGATGAAAATGCCCATAATGCGGCCGGGATTGCGCCGGGCTATGTCCATGTACACGTCCGTGTCGCGTTCCCCGCTGTCGCCGATGAGTATGAAGGGCAGGTCGGGAAAAGTGTGCAGGATGCGCGCTATGCTCTCCGGCTTGTGATTGGGCGCAGGGCCGAACCTTCCGCGCCGCGACAGCCCGAAGTCGCGCAGCAGGATAGGCCCTTTGGGCATGCTGTTGAGTTCTAAGAAATCGGCGAGCAGATCGTACAAATTCCAGGGTCCGTTAGACACGTAAAATACCGGGTTGTTATAGCTTCCGTCGGGCCCGGCCTGTAGCGCCCGGTAAAAATCGGCTACCGACTGGAAGGCCTGCCGCCCGAAAGCATTGCGCGCCAGGGTGAGGTAAATGGCCTTGAGCTTGAGCAGGGAAGTGAGGCCGGTTTTCAGCACCGTGTCGTCCACATCGGTGATGATGCCGTAGGATGCTTTTCCGGACAGCATCACCTCCCCCGTGCATTGATAATCGAATATCTCCCCCAAGGTACCCAGCAAATGCACCGAGTATTCCATCCAGGCACGGCCGTCCTCCTGGGGCAATGGATGGAGCAGCGGGCCGTAGTACTGGAAGTAGCCCTTGTTGTCGCTGACAAGATGAAACCGGTTATCTCCCAGGCGTATGTCTAACAGTGCGCCGGGTATTTGCAGGCTGCCGAATCGCTTGTAATTATTGGAGAGATTTCGCCAGATGGAATCTGTCGGGCTTACCACAATGCGCCGGTCGCGCAGTACGCGGCCCTGCAGCAGGATGCGATAGGGGGTGCCGTAGCCTCTGAACGGAACGACCAGAGCCGGCCTTCCGGTGCTGTGGCGCCGGTAAGCAGGGTCTTCGGGCAATATCCACCGAAACAGTCTTCGCAACCAGGAGGCCATCGGTTTTGGGGTAAAAGTAGAAAAATATCTTTGTTTTATCTATTTTTGGCCGTGCGCCCTTACGCCTTATTCCGTAAACCGCATACCGATAAACCATGCTAGTAAAAACATACGCCAGTGCCGTACAGGGAGTAGACGCCCAGACCATCACCATCGAGATCAATACCGGCGGCAATGTAGCCATGGGCAGTCAATTTTATTTCATGGTGGGCCTGCCCGACAGCGCCGTCCGCGAAGGTTCCCAGCGCATCGAAGCCGCCCTGAAAAATACGGGATTCAAAATGTTGCGCGTGCGCACCGTCGTAAATCTCGCTCCTGCCGACATTCGCAAGGAAGGCTCCGCATACGATCTGCCCATTGCCATAGGCTATATGGCTGCTACCGACCAATTGGAATGCAACGACCTGGACCGTTACGTCATCATGGGCGAGCTTTCTTTGGATGGCGGCCTCCGCCCCATCAAGGGCGCCTTGCCCATCGCCATACAGGCCCGCAAAGAGAAATTCAAAGGCATCATCCTGCCCAAACAAAACGCCCGCGAGGCAGCCCTGGTCAACGACATCGAGGTTTACGGCGTGGAAAACCTCCGGGAGGCCGTGGAGTTTCTCAGCGGCGTGACGCGCTTGCAACCCGTCAGCGTGAACACCCGCGAAGAGTTTTTCAACAACGTCAGCAACTACGGGGTAGATTTTTCCGATGTCAAAGGCCAGGAAAACATAAAGCGCTCTTTGGAATTGGCCGCCGCCGGCGGCCACAACGCCATTCTCATAGGTCCGCCCGGCGCCGGAAAAACCATGCTCGCCCGCCGCTTGCCCACCATTCTCCCCCCGCTCTCCCTGCACGAGGCGCTCGAAACCACCAAGATTCACTCCGTGGCAGGCTCGCTGCCCTCCAATGCCGCACTCATCACTACCCGCCCATTCCGCGCGCCGCACCATACCATCAGCGACGTGGCGCTGGTAGGAGGCGGCACCAATCCCATGCCCGGGGAGATATCCCTGGCTCACAACGGGGTATTGTTCCTGGACGAGCTGCCGGAGTTCAAGCGCAGCGTGCTCGAAGTGCTGCGCCAGCCCATGGAGGAGCGCCGCGTCACCATATCCCGCGCCAAGACCTCGGTGGATTATCCCGCAGGGTTTATGCTCATCGCTTCCATGAATCCTTGCCCCTGCGGTTATTACAATCACCCGGAGAAGGAATGCGTTTGCGGCCCCGGCGTGGTGAAGCGCTACCTGAGCAAAATTTCCGGCCCGCTGCTCGATCGAATTGATCTGCACGTAGAGGTCACCCCTGTAAGCTACGACGAACTGGCCAGTACCGACCGCCCCTCCGAAACCAGCGCCGATATCGTGAAGCGCGTCATTCGCGCCCGGGAGATACAGGGGGAACGTTTCCGGGGCAATCCTGCCGTGTATTGCAACGCCCATATGCCCAGTCGAATGGTACAGGAGATTTGCACCGTCAGCCCGGCCGGCATTGCACTGGTGAAAAAGGCGATGGAAAAACTCCAACTCAGCGCCCGGGCTTTTGATCGCATTCTCAAAGTGGCGCGCACTGCCGCCGATCTGGCCGAAAGTTCCGATATCAAAATAGAACATTTGGCAGAAGCCATCCATTTCCGGAGCCTGGACAGAGAAGGCTGGGCGGGGTAGCGTCCTATTGACAAAAATCAGACCGGAATCTGACAATAATCATTTCCATTAATGTGGTAAAGTGCCTAATTTTGGTGGTGAAGCCAAATTAATGAGTTATGAACACCGTACTTCCCAAAAAAACCGCTTCGACAAAAAAGTTGGAAATCCGGCAGGTTTTGACGGCCTTATCCATGGGCTCTGCCGATGATACCACATTGGACTTTCTGGCTTTCTTTTCCCAGGCGGCGCCTGTTCGCTCGGCATTTTTCCTGCATGTGCAACCGAGGTTAGACCTGCTCAACGCCTTGTTTGAGCGGGAGGCTCAGTCGGTAGTCAGCAATTTCGACTTTCATACCGATCTCGTAAGGCAACTGGAGGATGCTGTTCGCCGCCGTTTTCAGGCATCAGCCCCAACGCGCATTGAAGTAGATGTGCGGGAGGGCGATCCCCTGGAAGAGATACTGCTGCAGAGCGCCGACCTCCATGCCGACCTCGTGGTAGCCGGCAAAACCACTACCGGCGATGCACATGGCATTCTGGCCGGGAACCTGGTGCGAAAGACCAGGTGCAATACGCTTATCGTCCCCGATAAGTGTAAGGCAAAATTGGAGCGCATTCTCGTTCCTGTGGATTTTTCCCCCTACTCGGTGCGCGCTTTGCAGGCAGCAGCGGCGCTGGTGGAGCAACACTCCGGCGCCCGGGAGATCATCCTGTTGCACTTGTACGACTTGCCTAACATCATGGCCTTCATGATCAACAAAACGGAAGACGATCTGAAGGTGATCATTGAAGCGGACCGGAAAGCAGCTTTAGAAGACTTTCTCCAAAATTTCGCGCCGCAGGTCGCCGACAGGTGCAGGCTTGTCGTGGAACGCCACGAAGAGGGAAGCCTGGCAGAGCAGATCATGGAGAAAGTTGCAGCTAATGAAGCCGATCTCATCGTCATGGGCGCCAAAGGGCACTCCAAGGTAGAACTCCTGCTCATGGGCAGTGTGACGGAAAGCTTGCTACGCCTGAACGATTCAAGACCCGTTTGGGTCATCAAATAGATTAGTGAGGTTAGTTTTTCGGAGGACTGCCGAGGTGTGTTCTCAGCCGCTTTGGCGGTCTTTTTTTCTTTTTTCACCAAATATCACGTAGCCATGATCATTTCCGATAATAAAAAACTGAGGGATATCAAAGAGGAGTTTCACAGGAGGTTCACCCACCTGAAGATCGAATTCTACTCCGGCAAGCACCTGCTTGGACAAGGCTCTCATATGCGCGAACAATTGGATGCCGAAATGACCATCGGACAGGTGCGCACTTTGCACAACGAGGGCGATTTTCGCATCGACCCGCAGACGGCGGTAGGGGAGTTCGAGCAAAAATTCCATGAAAAATACGGCCTCAATGTGCAGGTGTTCCGGAAATCGGGTAACTTGTGGATGCAAACTACTGCCACCGATTCCTGGACGCTGGCCGAGCAAAACCGCAAAGGCGGCGCTTCGGAAGAGGCCTACCAGGAAAAAATCGGAGTGGAGGCGGAGAAAGAGGAAGTGGACGAGGGTTAGAATACTCAGGCAAATGAAAAAGATACTTTTTCCTACAGATTGCTCGCCCGCGGCGCATAATGCGTTCCGGTTTGCCGAGCAAATGGCTCGCGCTATGGGCGCCTCCATCGAGATCATGAGCGTGTACCACCTGCCCGCTGCCGATGCAAGCAGCGTGCCGCCGGCCTACATCGAGCGCATGATCGAGGAGAAAAAGCAACAAGTGGAAACCAACATTACCGCATTTCTTGCGGAGCACCCCGATGCTCCCATTACCGCGCACCGCGCCGATTACGGCGTTTTTACGCACCAGGAAATTGTGGATGTTGCGGTGAGGGAAAAACCCGATCTCATTGTGATGGGCACACACGGCGTCACCAATGCAGTGGATAAACTCTTAGGAAGCGTGACCACCCACACCATTATGCAGGCGCCATGCCCTGTGCTGGCTATTCCCCTTCGCGCTGAGTGGAAGGGTATCCGGCATATTGCCTATGCCACGGATTTTCATCCCTCCGACGAGCACGCCGTAGCCCAGCTCATGGAATTGGGCAAGGCCCTGGATGCAAAGGTGCATTTTGTACATATTCACACCGGCGACGGCAAAATCCATGTGGAGGAAATGGCCAGGCCGGCGCATTATCCCCATGCCTTTTCCGACTTCAGCATCATACACAACTCCTCCGTCATGGACGGCCTGGATGGCTACCTCAAGGAGCATTCCATTGACTTGTTGTCGCTGTTCATACCGCGGCGCCGGATGTGGGAGCGGCTCTTCCACAGCAGTTTTTCCAAGAAGATGGCCTTTCACACGGAAGTGCCGCTGTTGACGTTCAGGGAGTGATGCCGTACCGTTATATTATTGGGAGCGAAGGGACTTCGCGCCGATGGGTTACACAGGATGCTCCTCCAGCACCACCTTCATGTGCAGCGGATGCAGAAGCGTGTTCAACTCAGTTATAAACCCATCTCGCCGGTCCAAATATTGTTGAAGTTCAAGCGTGTGGGCATTGTGCGCATGATGCAATTCAATAAGTTCATCCAATTGGGCGATCTCCTCGATCAAATCGCTGATCCGAGCGCTTCTTTCCGATACCTCTGCAAATTTATTCGTGTTCATGCGCAAACTGTTTCTGATGGGTGATCTGAACATAGCCTCGTGAAAACCTATTCCCCGCTCTGTTCTTTTTTGTTTTCGAAAATTGATGATCCCAGTATATCCTATTTCCCTGATACAAGGGATGCTTTTCATGACCTTCGGGATAAACAACTACAAAGTAAGCGTCCACTCCATATTTTTGTTTGGAATCTATGCGAAATTCTTTCTCAATCAACTCAGATTTCTGTTCAAAGGTTTCATGGGAAATGAAAGTCACCATGTCGATGTCTTTGGGATTGAGTTTCCGGGTGGTAAAGCTGCCGCCGATCCACTGGATAAAATCCTCGGTAATTTCATCTCTAAACGTATCCATATACTGCAGGAAATTCTGAAACATATCCGACCTGGTAGCGCTGTCTGGGAAGTCCAGAACAAATACCTGACGAAACTCCTCCATGCTTAACTCGTGCCTTTGTGGAGGCTCTAAATATCCTCTCAGTCCAAATTTAAAGGGCATTGGATAGGATTTTATCTCAAAGATATAAATTTTCTCAACAGGTTTCTCGGTGCAGCCACTGGGTAAGAAGCGCGATCATTTCCCGGCGCCGGATGTGGGAGCGGCTCTTCCACAGCAGTTTTTCCAAGAAGATGGCCTTTCACACGGAAGTGCCGCTGTTGACGTTCAGGGAGTGAGTTGCAACACTTCCCCCCTCTCAGGCGTTCCCTTGTGCGTTGCATTCAACCTCCGGGGCATGTCCAAACACAAACAAAACGGTACCGATACCATTGAAGACGCCATAGAAGTGATCGGCGCGCGGGTACACAACCTGCGCAACATAGACGTGCGCATTCCGCGCAACCAACTCGTGGTCATCACCGGCATCAGCGGCAGCGGCAAGTCCTCGCTGGCTTTCGACACCATCTACGCCGAGGGGCAGCGCCGCTACATGGAAACCTTCTCCGCCTACGCCCGGCAGTTCATTGGGGAGATGGAGCGCCCGGATGTAGAACAGATCAACGGCCTCAGCCCCGTCATTTCCATCGAGCAAAAAACCACCGGCCGCAACCCGCGCTCCACCGTGGGCACCGTCACCGAGATTTACGACTTCCTGCGCCTGCTCTTCGCCCGCGCCGGCGAGGCCTACTCCCACATCAGCGGCCAAAAAATGGTGCGCTACACCGAGGACCAGATGAAGGAGCGCATCATGGATATGTTCAACGGGCACAAAGTGCTGCTGCTCGCCCCCTTGGTGCGCGGCCGCAAGGGCCACTACCGCGAACTCTTCGAGCAGGTGCGCAAACAAGGCTACACCAAGGTGCGCATCGACGGCGAAGTGCGCGACCTGGAACCCGGACTGCAAACCGATCGCTACAAGGTACACGATATCGAAGTGGTCATTGATCGCATCAAAGTGAGCGAAGACCGCCGCGAGCGCCTCTCCACCTCCCTGCAAACCGCCCTGCGCACCGGCAACGGACTCGTTTTCATCCTGGATATCGATACCGGCAAAGCCACTGCATTCAGCAAGCACCTTATGGATGCGGAGTCCGGTCTCTCCTATGAAGAACCCTCCCCCAATACTTTTTCCTTCAACTCGCCCTATGGCGCCTGCCCCACCTGCAACGGCCTCGGCGCCGTCAATGCGGTGGACATGGCCCGCGTCATTCCCGATGACACCAAGAGCATTAATGACACAGGCATCGCCCCGCTCGGCGAAGTGCGCGACAACCTCATGTTCCAGCAATTGCGCGGCATCGCCAAAAAATACGGCTTCACCTTTGCCACCCCGGTGAAGGACATCCCCAAAGAGGCTATGGACATCATCCTCTACGGCGGCGACAACTCCTTCCCGGTGAAGCTCAACTACGGCGATTCCGATATATCCTACAATATCGCGGTGGAGGGCCTCACCAACATGCTGCGCCGCTGGTACGAAAACACTTCCTCCGAGAAAGTGCGCCAATGGGCAGAGGAGTTCATGGTAGTGGATGTATGCCCCGACTGCAACGGCGCACGCCTCAAAAAGGAGTCGCTCCACTTCAAAATTGACGAAAAAAACATAGCAGAGCTGTCCGATATGGATATCGTGACGCTCTTCGACTGGATGGGCGGCTTAGAAGACCGCTTGGACGAACGCCAACGCACCATCGCCAAGGAAGTGCTCAAGGAAATCCGCTTCCGCCTCGGGTTTCTGCTGCACGTGGGCTTAGACTACCTCACCCTCAACCGGCCATCCCGCACGCTCTCCGGCGGCGAAAGCCAGCGCATCCGCCTGGCCACCCAGATCGGCTCCCAACTCACCGGCATCACCTACATCCTCGACGAACCCAGTATCGGCCTGCACCAGCGCGACAACCACAAGCTCATCGAAGCCTTGCGCGAACTCACCGACATCGGCAATACCGTGCTGGTAGTGGAACACGACAAAGACATTATGCTCGCCTCCGATTACCTCATAGACCTCGGCCCCGGCGCCGGCAAGCACGGTGGGCTGGTGGTGGCCGAGGGCAAGCCGGCGAGCTTTATGAATAAGCACACCATTACATCCGACTTTCTGAGCAAGCGCCGCAACATCCCCACTCCGGCCAAACGCCGCCCCGGCAACGGCCATTTTCTCGAACTCAAAGGCGCTACCGGCAACAACCTCCAGAGCGTTCACCTGCGCATCCCGCTGGGTACCTTCTGCTGCGTGACCGGCGTGTCGGGCAGCGGAAAGTCTTCACTCATCAACGAAACGCTCTACCCCATCCTGCGGCAGCGCTTTTACAAAAGCCTGCAACGCCCCCTGCCTTTCGAGGCAGTGGAAGGCCTGGAACACGTGGACAAGGTCATCGAGATAGACCAGTCGCCCATAGGACGCACCCCGCGTTCCAACCCGGCCACTTACACGGGTGTATTCACCGACATCCGCAAGATATTCTCGGAATTGCCGGAATCCAAGATCCGGGGCTACAAACCCGGGCGCTTCTCCTTCAACGTGAAAGGCGGGCGCTGCGAGGTGTGTGAAGGCTCCGGGATGCGCGTCATAGAAATGAACTTCCTGCCCGATGTGTATGTCCATTGCGAAAACTGCCTGGGCCGCCGCTACAACCGCGAAACCCTGGAGGTGCTCTTCAAAGGCAAGTCCATCAACGACGTGCTGGATATGACGGTGAGCGAAGCGGTGGAGTTTTTTCAGCCCATTCCGGCAATTTACCGCAAACTGCGCACGCTCAATGAGGTAGGTCTCGGCTACATCACCCTCGGGCAGCAGGCCACCACCCTCTCCGGAGGCGAGGCCCAACGGGTGAAATTAGCCGAGGAGCTTTCCAAAAAAGACACCGGCAGCACGGTTTACATCTTAGACGAGCCCACCACCGGCCTCCACTTTGAGGACATCAGCCACCTTTTGGACGTGCTCAACAAACTCACCGACAAGGGCAACACCGTCATCGTGATAGAGCACAACATGGATGTGATCAAAACAGCAGACCACATCATCGACATCGGCCCTGAAGGGGGGCGCCGCGGGGGACAAATTGTGGCGGCGGGCACGCCGGAAGAAGTGGCTCAGTGCGAAGAGAGCTTCACGGGCGTTTTTCTACGCCAGGAGTTGTAAACAACCGGATAACCTCGCCCCAAAAACCTACCTTCGCAGTCGCAACTCGACCGCTCTGATGAATTTCCGTCCGCTTTGGCAAAAACTGTGGAGTCTGTTCCAAATGAAGCTGCGTTTCGCCATGACCGGCGCAATAGCCACCGCTGTGGATTACAGCATATATATCGCATTAGTGAACCGGGTGTTCTCTCCGGTAGTATCCAATCTCGTTTCTTATCCTTGCGGCGTGTTGGTCAATTTCATGCTGCACCGGCGCTTTGTGTTCAAAATGCAGGGAAAGCCGGCCCGGACATTTGCGCTCTCTGTGCTGGTATCGGTAGGAGGACTGGGCTTGAGCACGCTGCTCATACACGGGCTTTCGCAGGTGGCATTTTTCGCAGCGCATCAACCGGTGACGAAACTGGCGGCGGCGGGGGTCGTGTTCTTTTACAATTTCTATCTCAAGCGCTTCGTGTTTGAGGGGCGCTTTATGTGAAATTCAATCTCCGATGAACACATAGCTGATCACGAAAATCAATACCGTAAGCCCGATGCCGGAGAGGAACACGGTATAGCAAGTGCGCAACTGCGTGTACTTGCGTCCGAGGGATTTGCCGAGAAAGAACAGGTCCCGCAGGATCGCGCTGTCCAAGCGTTTTTCGTCGGTAGCTATGTGGAGCATTCCCTCCCGGTATTCCTCGAAAGACATTTTGAAAAAATTGCCGAAGAAAAACAAATTGGCTTTTCCCTGCCGTACGGACTCTTTCTCGGTGTAGCCCGTCATTTTGATGGGCCGCGTGGCCATTGTGGCATAGAACATCGAGGTGAGGCAGGTGGCCAGCAGGGCGCCCATAGGGGCCAGCAGATAGGGATGCTGCTTCACGTAAGTAGCTGCCAGCGGCATGGCAATAGTGATGATAATGGCGTTGATGCTGAGCATGATGTTGGCCTTGTTGTCGGCTAAGTTGCTCAGGTCGATGTGGTTGCGCAGGGAGGTTTTAAACATCATTTGCGCGCTGCGCGTACCGGTCACGCGCCCTTCGTCTGCCGGCTCGGTTTTTTCCTTTACTAACTTCTTGAGTATTTTCTGGTTGGCCGTTTTTTGGGCATCCCATAGTTCGCGGGCTGCATGGGTGTAGTAGCTATGACCTTTGATAAATCGGTGGTTCAGATCGTGCCATTCTGTATCCGTGTAGCTTTGGCCCTGGAAAACGGCCCATTCCTTGCGGAGGGATTCCACCATGGTGAGGTAGTTCTCGGAAGCCAAGTGATACATGTCTGCATCGCGCATGAGCATTTCAATGAGCGTTTCCGGTTGGTTGCTGATTTTGGTACAGATGATACAAGCAAGTACCCTTTCCAATTTTTCAGGCGGATAGCCTTCCTTGCCGAGCACCTCCTCTGCGATGCGGCAACCGGCATCCTCGTGGCCCTCGTAGGTTTCTACAAACCCGGTATCGTGAAACAAGGCCGCCAATTCCAGTATTTCCCTGTCTTCCGCCGAAAGGCCGGCACGCTCCGCCAATGCCATGGCCGCGTCTCGAACGGCGAGAGCGTGGGGAAGGTTGTGATAGGTCATTTTCCCGTCCAACTGGTTATGCAGGAGTCGGGACACGTGTTTTTCAACCTTGCTGACGATGGAGGATTGTTTCATAGTTGCCGGCGCCATCATGGAAAAAGATTATTCCGACAAACATACGCATACCCTCTATTATTTAGGCAGGGAAGGCCTCACTTTTCTTTGTTGAACCGCCCTGCCCTCAAGTTTCCGTGCAATACTGCCGAAAAAAAGGGTCAAATACGGGGATTATTCCAAAGAACCCATATTTTTATCCCGGCACAATAAAGCCGGAATAAAACCAACAAAAAAGACATGAAACCACTTTGGGGTATAGACCTCGGCGGCACCAAAATTGAGGGCGTCGTTATTGAAAGCCGCGAACATCCGAATGTGCTGGCGCGATTGCGGGTGCCTACCGAGCAGGCCGGCGGCTACGATCACATCATCGGGCAGATCAAGAAGCTCATCGGCATGCTGGAGCAGGCATCCGGGCTGAAACCCGGGCGCATCGGCATGGGCACCCCGGGTACCATAGACCCGCCTACTCAACTGATGAAGAATTGTAATACCACCGTACTCAACCAGCAGCCGTTGCACCGCGACCTGGAGACCGCGCTGGGCATGCCGGTGGCCATGGCCAACGACGCCAACTGCTTTGCCGTAGCCGAGGCGCGTTTCGGCGTAGTGAAGCGCAAAGTACCCGGCGCCAGGGTGGTCTTCGGCGTCATCCTGGGCACCGGCGTCGGCGGCGGCGTGGTAGTAAACGGTAAAGCGCTCAATGGCTTGCAGGGCATTGCCGGCGAATGGGGGCACAACTTCCTGGACGAATCCGGCGGCATGTGCTACTGCGGGCGCGAGGGTTGCGTGGAAACCATGATCTCCGGCCCTGCACTGGAGCGGTATTATGCCAAAATGGCCGGCGCCAAAATGAAACTTGCCGATATCGTGGCCCGCGATTATGCAGGGGAAGACCCGGTCGCCGCCCAGACCCTGAGCCGCCTGCTCGAGTACTGGGGTAAGGCCATCGCCTACGTCATCAATATCCTCGACCCGGACGCCATCGTCATCGGCGGCGGGGTGGGCAATATAGATTTGTTGTATTCCGAAGCGGGCATTGCCGAAGTGCGCAAGTACGTATTCAACCCTCGCCTGGATACGCCCTTCCTCAAACCGGAATTGGGCGACAGCGCAGGGGTGTTCGGCGCAGCCCTTCTGGCAGAGGATTGACCGGCCATGAACTTTGAAACCATATTGTACTACCTTTTCCTGTTGGTCATGGCGCTGAGCATGGCGCAAGGCTTGCTCATCGGGCTGCTGTTTTTTTTAAAACGGTCGGGCGATCGGCGGGCCAATGCGTTCTATGGCCTGTTGCTGCTGGCTTTCGGCTTAACCCTGGCGCACAACCTGCTCACGCTCACCGGCACATTTGAGCGTTTTCCCCGCCTTTACTTCCTCCCTGTATATTTTACACTGGCTCTGCCGCCGCTGTTGTTTTACCACGTAAAGTTTTCGCTGTACCCGGCCTATCGCCTGCGCTTTACCGATTTGAAACACTTCATTCTGCCGCTGATGCAGCTCGTTTTTTTTGTGGCCGTATTCTTTGCGGATACAGCCTGGAAAAGCGAACTCGGCAGGCGCTTTTTCAATCCGTTTTTCGGCGCTACCGAACAAGCGCTTTATCTCGGCACTTTTTATGCCTATCTTTACTTCGCATACCGGTATGTACGCCGGAAATCCAAGACTTTGCAAAGCCGGGCTGAGGCGAGATTGACGGCCTACCTCAAGAATCTGCTCAAGTTTTTCTTCCTGTTTTTTTGCGTGCATACGGTGTTTGTGGTGGCCGACTTTGTGTGTTACGAGTTTTTTGCTATCAATTTGAGGGTGGTCAAACCCTACGCAGCGCTCGGTGCCCTTTCTTTCGCCGCCTTACTCGATTGGCTGGGCATTTACGGGTTCCAGGTGTTGTTGTGGGGCAGAAAGGTATTCCGGTAAATCGAGCGATGAACAGGGAATTTTTGATCAACATAGCTTTTCTCATCGGCATCAACCTGCTGATAAAACCCCTGTACATTTTCGGCATTGACCGCACGGTGCAGAATGTGCTTCCCCCGGGCGATTACGGGTTCTATTTCGTGCTTTTCAACTTTACCTGGCTGTTCCAGATCGTCAATGATTTCGGCATAGCGTATTTCAACAGCCGCAACCTGTCGCAACATCCCCATTTACTCAAAAAATACTTCCCCAACCTCCTGGCGTTAAAGGCATTGCTGACCATGGCATTCGGGTTATTGGTTTTTGTAGCCGCCGCGTGCTGGGGCTATGCCCCCTGGAGCAACCAACTGCTTTGGTTCATTTGCCTCAACCAGGCGCTCACTTCGCTGGTGCTTTTCCTGCGCTCCAACGTATCCGGCTTGGGCTTGTACCGCAGCGATAGCGTGCTTTCCGCCCTGGACCGCCTGCTGGTGATCGTCATCTGCGGCATCCTGCTTTGGACGCCGGCATCTGGCCTGCACTTTCGCATCGAGTATTTCGTGTGGGCGCAGACACTGGCGCTGGCATTTACCGCTATAGCCGCTTTTGTGATCATAAGGCAACACCTTGGGCAATGGCGCCTGCGCTTCAGGCCGGCCTTCGTGGGCGTTTTCTTCCGCCGCAGCCTGCCCTATGCGCTGGCCGTTTTCCTGATGACGGTTTACACGCGGGTGGATGCGGTGATGATTGAAAAACTGCTTCCTGACGGCAGGGAAGAGGCCGGGATATACGCCGCTGCATACCGCCTGCTCGATGCCGCTAACATCATAGGATTTCTGTTTGCCGGCCTTTTGCTGCCCATGTTTGCCCGGCTCCTCAATACCGGCGGCCGGGCGGATGAACTGGCTCATCTGGGATTCCGCTTGTTGTACGTTTTTGCGCTTCCCCTGGCACTGTGTTGCTGGGTTTACGGCGAGGAGATCATGCGCATGCTGTATCACCGGGGCGATGCGTACTACGGCCGGGTGCTGGGGATACTTCTGTGGAGTTTCATAGCCATGTGCGGCATGTATGTTTACGGCACATTATTGACGGCCAACGAAAGCCTGCGGCGCATGAACTGGATTTTCACCGCCGGGCTGGTCTTGAATATTGTACTCAACTGGGCGCTTATTCCGGCCCATAAAGCCCTGGGCGCAGCGGTTGCTACCTGTATTACCCAATTTACCGTGTGGGCGGCAGAGATGTTTCTGCTCAGAAAGGAACTCGGCATCGTGCCCGGCAGGGGCTTGCTCCTGAGGATTGCCGCATTTACGGCAACGTCGTTTTTCATCATCTTCGCCGTGCAACAATTTCTACATTTGCACTGGCTTCTTGCCCTGTTGCTTGCCGCTGCCGGCATGGCGCTGGCTGCAGCGGGGCTGAGAGTTATGGATATTGGTGAAATGAGGCGCTTGTTGATGCGCCGGGCTGAATAATTCACTATTCTGATGGACGAACCAACCAACCCCTATGGCCGCGCTGTTCAAAGCGCCCTCGGCTGGCTTCAGCGCAGCATTGCCGTGCATGGCGGGCGCGGCTCGGCGGGATATTACCATCTCTGGCGCGGTTGGTCGGACCCGTACCCTGAAACTACCGGTTATATCATTGAAACCCTCTGGGACTATTATCGCCACAACGGAGATGAAAGCCTGCGCCGCGACGCCATTTCCTGTGCCGATTGGCTTTGCGACATCCAGCGCCCCGACGGCGCCTGGCCCGGCGGGGTGGGAGGCGCCATGCCTCCCATCGTGTTCGATACCGGCATGATCCTGTTTGGGCTTACGCGGAGCTTCTCCGAAACCGGCGATACCCGCTACGGGGAGGCGGCCCGTCGCGGCCTGCAATGGCTGCTCGACCTGTTGGAGCCCGACGGCAGTTGGCGGCAGGCTGCCTATGTACCGGGCTTTGTACCCAGTTACTACACCCGCGTGGTTTGGGCGGCTCTATATGCCGGCGAGCATTTGGGCATGCCGGAAGTGAAGGCAAAAATGGAGCGGGCGCTCCGGTATTATGCGGGGCAGGTCGTGCAATCCCCCGGTGTGCGGGGTTGGGGTTTTCGCCCCGGCGAGCCGGCCTTCACCCATACCATTGTGTACACCTGGCGCGGGTTCCTGGAATCGGCTCTCCTGTCGGGGGATGCCGGCATCGTGGAAAATGCGGCACAATTCGGGCGCAAGATCATGGCGGTGCGGGCGCGGCGGGGTTGGTTGCCCGGCGCTTTTGACGAGAACTGGAAAGGCGATTTGTCATTTACCTGCGTGACCGGCAATGCGCAATTGAGCGTTTTTTTGCAGCGGCTCTATGCCGTCACCGGCGATCCGGTCTTTCAGCAGGGCGCCGGGATACTGTTTGAGGATGCGGCGGCGTCCGTTTGGCTGCGGGGCTTGCCGGGTATGAGAGGCGGTGTGCCCGGCTCTGAGCCGCTGTGGGGCAAGTATCAACCGTTCAGGTTTCCAAACTGGGCGGCGAAATTTGTGCTGGATGCAGCGCTTGCCGCCGGGTAGGGTATGGATTTCATGCTCCCGTATCAGGTCAACAATTCCCGTCAGTTTGGCGGGTATCAGTTATCCGGATGAAAACCCCCTAAAAACTGCCCTTTTTATCCACATACCGCCAATCGTTGCTCTCCCAGACGCTGTACTCGCCATCCTTGACCGTCTTACACTGGTTGCTGACTTTGGCTTTGCCGTTTTCAAAGGGAAAAGCACAATCAAACTGCGGCTCGATGACGATGGCGTAGGTCTTGGCATCGGCATAGCCGATCTTGCCGTTTTTGACCACCCGTATCAGCCCTTCTGCCGGGTAATCGGGGCCGTTGTCGTAAATGAAGACATCATAGAGCGCTGTTTTTTGGCTGTCCATAATGACCCATTTGCCCTCTGCGGTTTGCTCCATGGCCAGCGGGGTGGGGTTGCCGGGGCCTTGCGTACAAGCGGCGCCGGCAATACATAAAGCGAGGAGGAGCATCGATGGGAGGAGGCGGTTCGATACATTTTTCATGTTTTGCTAATCTTAAGTGTTTGCAAATTTAGCGCAAATGGAAATCATTTCGTTTCATTCCGGATTTTTGTCCCAAATGGATGTCTGCTTCTCCGGGATGAAAATATTGCGCCGGATCTTTCAACTCTATTTGGGCGGCTGCCATAAGGTAACCTGCCAACCGGGAACGGTACAAAGATGTGGGCAGGCAGTAGGAAAGGGTTGCCTCCGCTGCCCATTGCAGAATTTCCCGGATATTACCTTACCTTCGCGAACAACTCTCTGCTATGTTTCGAACCCTCATCTCCGCCGAACAACTCGCCGGGCGCCTATCAGACGCAAGCTGGCGCATCGTGGACTGCCGTTTCTCCTTAGCCGATACCGGCGCAGGCCGCTTGGCCTATGCTGCCGGCCACATTCCCGGTGCCGTATATGCGCATCTGGATGAGGACCTGAGCAGTCGCATCATGCCTGGGAAAACCGGCCGCCACCCCCTGCCCGGCAGGGAGCAACTCATAGCCCGGCTTTCTGCCTGGGGCATCGACGAACACACGCAGGTAGCAGCCTACGACGACAGCAGCGGCATGGCAGCTTCCCGCTTGTGGTGGTTGCTGCGCAGCCTCGGCCACGAGCGCGTCGCCGTACTCGACGGCGGTTTTGCCGCCTGGACGGCCATGCCCGGCGCGCCCGTCACTGCGGAGATTCCCGCCCCGCGGCCCCGCACATTCCGCCCGCGGCCGCCCATAGGCCATGCCGTGGACGCCGCGCAGGTGGACCAATTGCGCCTCGACCCCGCCTGGGTACTGCTTGACTCCCGCGAAGACTTCCGCTACCGCGGCGAATCAGAGCCGATAGACCCGGTGGCCGGGCATATCCCCGGCGCAGTGAATGCCTTTTTTATGGAAAACGTAGACGGGCAGAGCCGCTTCCTCTCCGCGGAGCAGTTGCGCGAGCGCTTCCTCCCGCTTTTGGGCGGGCGCCCTGCAGAGAAGGCCGTATTCTATTGCGGTTCCGGCGTCTCGGCATGCCACAACATCCTGGCCATGGCGCACGCCGGCCTGGGCGACGCCACGTTGTACCCAGGCTCCTGGAGCGAGTGGATAACGGATAAGGAAAGAGCGGTGGCGACTAATACTTGACGCACACATTCTTAGGTTCCGTAAAGAACCGCATGGCTTCCCAGCCGCCTTCGCGGCCCACGCCGGAGTTTTTCACCCCGCCGAATGGCGTGCGCAGGTCGCGGAGCATCCAGCAGTTGATCCATACGATGCCGCTTTGCAGCCGCTCCGCCACCCGGTGCGCGCGCGCCAGGTCCCGCGTCCAAACAGAGGCGGCAAGACCGTACTCTACGCCGTTGGCCAAAGCCAAAGCCTCTTCTTCCGTTTCGAAGGGCTGTATGCTGAGCACCGGACCGAAAATCTCTTCCAGGTTGGTGCGGCAGGTAGCCGTAAGCCCTTCTATCACGGCCGGGCTGAGGAAGTAGCCGCCTGCATTTTCGCCGGGCAACTGCATCCGTTCGCCGCCGCACAGTACTTTGCCGCCTTCTTCCTGCGCTATGGCGATATAGGAAAGTACCTTCTCCATGTGAGCCTGCGATACTAAGGCGCCGAGATCGGAGCCTGCGTCCAAGGGGTTGCCCACCTTCAGCGCGGCAACGCGCCGCACCAACTCATCCCGGAAGCGCTCGTACAGCGGGCGCTGCACGTAGAGGCGCGATCCGCAGAGGCATATCTGGCCGTTGTTGGAAAAACCGGCGCGCAGGGCGGCGGCTACGGCCTCTTCAAAATCGCAATCGGCAAAGACGACGTTGGGGTTTTTGCCGCCCAGTTCCAATGAAAGTTTTTTGAAAACCGGCGCAGCGGCAGCGGCTATGTGCCTTCCCGTGGCAGTGCCTCCCGTGAAAGAAATGGCCTTCACTGCGGGATGCTCTACGATGGCCTGTCCGGTCTTGGGGCCGAGGCCTTGCACGATGTTGAGCACGCCGGCCGGCAGCCCGGCTTCCATGCATACTTTGGCCAGGAGAAAAGCGGTCATGGGCGTCAGCTCGGAGGGTTTGCCCACCACGCAATTGCCGGCCGCCAGAGCGGGCGCTATTTTCCAGGTGAAGAGGTACAGGGGCAGGTTCCAGGGCGAGATGCAGCCCACCACGCCGAGGGGCTGGCGCAGGGTGTAATTGACGGCTTGCCCAGCCATGGGGTGCGCCTCGGAGGCGAACTGCATGGCTGCTGTGGCGAAGAAGCGGAAATTGGCCACGGCGCGGGGGATGTCCACCGTGCGGGCTACGGAAAGGGGTTTGCCGCTGTCAACGGATTCGGCCAGGGCGAATGCCTCCAGTTCCGCCTCGATGCGTTCGGCTATGCGGTTCAGCACTTTAAACCGGTACTCCGGGCTGCTGTCTGCCCATGCGGGAAAAGCGCGTTGTGCCACGGCCACGGCACCGGCTACATCACCGGCATCGCTATCGGGGATGAGGGAATAGGCCCTGCCGGTAGCCGGGTTGATGTTGTCCATGTACAGGCCGGAGAGGGGGTCCTTCAGTTGCCCCGCGATATAGTTTTGTATGCGCTCCATGCGTATAAGTCTAAATGATCTACCGTTTACACCACGCTCCGGGCGGCCACCGCTATTTGCCGGAACTGCTCGGATGGCCG
>CAZNYK010000054.1:23473-25574 GCA_964577215.1 uncultured Saprospiraceae bacterium | reverse complement strand
TCCCCGGTCCTTCCCCTACTTCATCCGCAATCCACTTTCCACCTTCACAAAACTGTTCCAGTTCGGCCCTGATAAAACGCTGCACATCCACCTTGAAACTGTCAGGATAGAGCAGGTGTAAATTTGGTCCTGCATCCAAGCTGAAATACAGCGGCACTTTGGCTGCGTCTCTGAACGCCCGCACCTTTTCTATGGCTGTGATGGTATTGGGCTTCATCAGGATGTATGGTGGATTGGAAGTCATCATAAGGGCATGCAGGGTAAGCGCTTCCGATTCGGCGATTCGGCCGAAAGTTTCCAGGTCGCCGGCTTGCATGGCGCCGGTCAGTTCATGCATGCGTTGGCGCGCCTGCGCATAGCGGTTCTCGGCATAAACATTGCCGTCCATCAGCCCGTGTCCGGCACGACTGGACACGCTTTTCTCCCCTTGGCTGATGAGGAGGATGTCGTCGTGAAAGGTGTAAAAGACATCATGCACTGTTTCATAAAACGGCACGGCAAAAAGATTAGATGATCCGGGGATCAGCTCAGTTTCTCCCCAAACGGCAATCCTGGGATATAAGGAGCGGCAGGCGCTGCCGGAGCCTAAGCGGGCGATGTACGAAGCCTTCTGTAAGAAATCCTTTTTGTCTTTAAGTGTGCCGAAAAGCTCATGCTCCACGCTGCACAGGCATAGCGCCAGCGCGCTCATTGCCGAGGCGGAAGATGCAATTCCCGCGGAATGAGGAAAGCTGTTGCGGGTGTGCATTGTCCATTCCATTTGACGGATGAACGGAAAGATATCGGAAATGCTACCGAGGAATTCAAGTAATTTAGTTTTGAATGCCTCATTAGCCTGCCCCTGAAAAAAGAAGTTCAGTTGTATAGCTGTTTCGTTTCCGTTTTTGGGCCTGTATTCCAGGACAGTTTCCGTGAAGGAGTTTTTCAGCGTAAAGCTGATGGAAGGGTTTTTTGGAAGCTGTTGGCCGTATTTACCCCAGTATTTGATGAGCGCGAGGTTTGACGGGCTGCGCCAGGCCGTCTTGCCGGGGCTTGTTTGGGTGCTATCCACGATCAATCGCGGGTTTTTGTAATCTTGCATCAGCGTATATTTGTAGTGTTCCACGTGGAACATTTATCCGTAATTCTCCTTGAGCCAGGATTTGAAAACAACAAAATCCGGCGCTATCTCCGTGGCAACTTTAGCCTCATCAGCTAAACGCGCCAATCGATCAGGTACCTCAACAGGCACGTGCAGTATTTCCTCCATATCATCCAAGAACTTTGCCGGGTGCGCCGTCTCCAATAAAACACCGGTAGTGCCGGGATGTTTTTCCTGGAAGGCATCCAAAGCGAGATACGCCACCGCCCCGTGTGGCTCCAAAATATAGCCGTATCTGGCATATACTTCTTGAATGGCCCGGCGGGTTTGTTCATCGCTATAAGCAAATCCGGAAACAGAGGCTGTCATATTGTTCCACGTGGAACATTCCGGGCCGGAAAACATGTCTACCATGCGGGCAAAATTAGACGGATTACCCACATCCATGGCATTGGAAAGGGTGCGCACCGAAGGGCGCGGCATATACTGACCCGTGTGGAGATACTCAGGCACCACGTCATTGATATTGGTGGCAGCAATAAAATGATGCACAGGTAAACCCATGCGATGCGCGATCAGCCCGGCAGTTAGGTTGCCGAAATTGCCGCTCGGCACACAAAACACCACGGGAGAACCTCCGTCGGCTACCTGCTTATAAGCCTCAAAGTAATAAAAACTCTGCGGGATAAGCCGGGAGATATTGATGCTGTTGGCCGAACTCAAACGGATGGCGGAACTGAGTTCCGGGTCTAAAAAGGCCTGTTTGACCAACGCCTGACAGTCGTCGAAAGTGCCGTGCACTTCCAATGCCGCGATGTTGTGGCCAAGCGTCGTGAGTTGTTTTTCCTGGAGCATACTCACCTTGCCGGAAGGGTAGAGGATGACTACTTTTATGCCCGGCGTTTGAAAAAACCCGGCCGCCACGGCTCCCCCGGTATCACCGGATGTGGCTACCAGGATGACCAACTCCCTGTCTTCCTCCTGGTTGAAATAGCTCATCAATTGCGCCATGAAGCGCGC
>CAZNYK010000054.1:15476-23373 GCA_964577215.1 uncultured Saprospiraceae bacterium | reverse complement strand
ATATAGCTCGCTTACAATACCCGCGTCGGTGAAAATGCGTTGCATGGCAGTGCCCACTGATTCAGCGCCGGCTTCGCTCCGGCACATGGATACCATAGATGGCCCGGCGCCGGAAATGCTGCAACCCAACGCACCGGCAGCAAGCGCAGCCTCCTGTACTTGATAAAAATGCGGAATCAATTGTGCACGTTGTGGTTCGATGAGCACATCGCGCAAGGACCGCCCGATGAGTTCGTAGTCGCTGCGAAACAGACCTGTGATGAAGCCGCCTATATTGCCGCTCTGCTCAATATACAGTTTCAACGATACATCCGGCTTCAGTATGCCGCGGGCTGTTTTGGTGAGGATTTCCACATGCGGATACACCACGGCTACATGGAGTTCATCCGGCACGGGCAGGGAATGTACGTCCAGATCTCGGTTGCTTCGAATCAGGATGATACCGCCGAGCAGGCTGGGCGCCACATTGTCGGCGTGAAAGGAGCCGGAAGCCAACTGCTCGCCCTCCATAGCGAAAGGAAGCAATTCCCGCTTGGATAGTGGGCTATTCAAAAGCAGATTCACTGCGAATGCGCCGCCCACTGCGCTCGCCGCGCTCGACCCCAAGCCGCTGCCGAATGGCATGCGTTTGTGTATTTCCAGTTCGATCCCTATCCCGGTTTCGCCCAAGTGTTTCAGCAAACTCAACGCAGCCAGCCCGGCTGTGTTTTTCTCCGGTTCGTAGGGCAACTTGCCTTCGTCGCCTGTAATGCTGGTGATGCGAAGCCCCGGATGGTCGCTCAAACGGGCTATGATCTCATCGCCCGGATGGTAGAGCGCCAGCCCCATCATGTCGAACCCGACAATGGCATTGCCCACAGATGCAGGTGCAAAGACTCTTACTTCGTTCATTAATCAAAAGTTCACAATTACCCGAAATACATATCTTCCATCAAGAAACTAATAAACTCCAGCAAATCAGCAAATCAGCAAATCAGCAAATTAAAGAAAATTGGCAATTTTTATGATCTCCGCAAATACTCCTGCCGCCGTCACTTCGGCGCCTGCACCCGGGCCGCGCACCACCAAAGGCCGCTCCTTGTAGCGCTCGGTAGTGAATGCGATCATATTGTCGGCGCCGCTCAGGCCATAGAAGGGATGGCTGCTATCCACGGATTCCATCCCAATGCTTGCCTTGCCGTTATCCAGCTTGGCTACCATGCGCAAGGCGCAGCCCTTTGCAGCGGCCTCAGCTCTCTGCGACTCGAACAAGGCGTCGTTGTTTTCCAACTCTGCTAAGAAGTCCTCCACGTTTTTTGCCTTCAGGCAAGATTCCGGCAACACCTGCCTAATCTCAATATCTTCGGCTTCGATGGCGATTCCCCTTTCACGGGCGAGGATGAGCAACTTGCGGCGTACATCCATACAGTTAAGGTCGTCGCGCGGATCGGGTTCGGTATAGCCGAGTTCCATAGCCCTGCGCACGGTTTCACTGAATCGAATACCTTCCCGGAAGGTGTTGAAGATATAAGACAGCGTTCCAGAAAGCACGCCTTCAATTTTTAGTATCCTGTCGCCGCTGTCTATGAGATCGCGCAGCACGGAGATGACGGGAAGCCCGGCGCCCACGTTGGTTTCATATTCGAACAGCACGCCGCGCTTGGCCGCAATGGCCTTGAGGCGCTGGTATTGCAGGTATGAAGATGAGGCAGCAATCTTGTTGGGTGTGGAGATGGAAATGCTGGAATCGAGAATGTGTTCGTAATGTGGTACCACCCGGTCGCCGGCGGTATTGTCCACGAAAATGGTGTTGGACAAATTCAGCGATTTCATTTGCTGCACGAAAACACCGAGGTCGCTGCTCTGCTCAGATGCATCCAATACTTCCTTCCAATTGTCGAGGGGTATGCCATCTGGGTTGAAGGTCATTTTGCGGCTGTTGGCCAAGCCCACCACCTTGATCTCCATGGCGCGTTTTTCGCGAAGGTAAGCTGCCTGTTGGCGTATTTGCTCCAGAAGCGTACTGCCTATCAGGCCCGCGCCGGTCATGAACAGGTGTATGTCCTGCGTATCAGAAAGAAAGAAGGCTTCGTGAAGGGTGTTGAGCGCTTTGGCCTCGTCTTCCCTGCTCACCACGATAGAGATATTCAACTCGGAAGAACCCTGTGCTATGGCCACTACGTTGATGCCGTTTTTGCCCAAGGCCTGGAAGAGTTGCCCGGCTATACCGGGGCGGTAGCGCATGTTCTCGCCAATAACAGCAATGACTGACAGCCCGGTCTCTACTTTCACCGGCTCCATCCAATTGCGCTGCATTTCCACGCTGAATTCTTTTTCCACAGATTTGCGCGCCTTGCCGGCCAACTGCGGCGGAATGGCAAATGTGATGGAATGTTCGGAAGAGCCTTGCGTAATGAGTATGACGTTGATACCCGCATTGGCCAAGGCATTGAACAATCGCCCTGCCGTGCCCGGCACGCCCACCATGCCGCTTCCCTGCAAAGTGAGCAGGGCCACCTCATTGATAGAGGACAGCCCCTTGACCGGCAAATTGCCGGCATCGGATTTTTCGGAAACAAGCGTGCCGGCAAAACCGGGGTTGAATGTGTTTTTGATGACCAGGGGAATGCGCTTGGCCAAGGCCGGCTGTATCGTCGGCGGGTAGATCACCTTGGCCCCAAAGTGCGACATCTCCATCGCTTCGGCATAGGTCATGGACTTGAGTGTGAAAGCCTTTTTCACCTTGCGCGGATCGGCAGTGAGCACCCCGTCCACGTCTGTCCATATTTCAATGATCGAAGCATCGAGCGCCGCGCCGAGTATGGCTGCGGTATAATCGGAGCCGCCGCGTCCCAAAGTAGTCGTCAGGCCGCCTTTTGTAGAGCCAACAAAACCAGTAATAGACTGTATTTCAGGGTTTTGACTAAAGTATTCGCGCGCTTTTTCATTGGTAGCCTCAAAATCCACCTGCGCACTGCCGAAACGGTTGTCTGTCTTGATGATCTTGCGGGCATCGAGATACGCGGCATTGATACCCGCTTGCCGCATCACATGAGAAATGAGAAAAGCGGAGTTGCGTTCGCCGAAACTGATGACGTAGTCCATGGTGCGGGGCGATGCTTCCCGCACCAGGAATATGCCATAGAGCAGGCTCTTGAGCACCTCGAAGTTGTTTTCCAATTCGGACAAGGCCTGCTGGAGGTAAGTGTCGCGCAGCAGATACTGGGCGGCATCTATATGGCGTTGGCGCACGGTTTCAAACAAGTCGAGGTAGGAGGCATCGCCTTCTTCGGCTTTGGCGCCCATTTGTATCAGCGCATCCGTCACCCCGGAAAAAGCGGAAAACACGATGGCGAATTTCTCGCCCTGCTGGTAATAGTTTTTTAATATTTCGACAAGGCCCCGGATGCGCTCCGGCGTTCCTACCGAGGAGCCTCCGAATTTCAGCACTTTCATGTAGATGGGATTGAAAATGAAGGCGCAAAGGTAGGGAAATAATTGCTAGACCTCGCAAGGTTTTGGAAACCTTGCGAGGTCTAGCTACTTGAAAAGAAAACGCCGCTACAGATTTGGACTTTCCCCCGCAAGGCCCGTATTTTTATACCAAAATACCTTTGACCATGAATTCCTTAGATTTCTACCCTGAAAGCCCCCGGCAGGTACCGACCCGGCTGTTGGCTATTCCCCGTTCGTACCACGTGCATGTGGCGGCAGTACTCAGCGCTATCATCCTGTTCATTGCCCTGTATTTCGCTATGGTGGCGTTTGCCGCATGGCTCATCTATCTGGCAGCGATCTACCCGATACCGACCGTCAATTCCCTCACCATCCTGCTCAAACTCGGCACGGTGGGTATGGCGATCATGTTTTTCGTATTCCTGCTCAAGTTCATGTTCAAAAAGCAGAACAGGGATGCCTCCACCGACGTGGCGATCAAGGAAAAAGAACACCCTCTCCTGTTTCAATTTTTGAGGCAACTGAGTAAAGAGACCGGAGCGCCTTTCCCGAAAAAGGTCATTGTGAATGCCCAGGTGAACGCGGCGGTTTTTTATAACGATACCTTCTGGAGCATGTTTTTGCCCGTGCGCAAAAACCTGATGATCGGCTTAGGCTTGGTCAATTCGCTCAACCTGTCCGAATTCAAATCCGTCATCGCCCACGAATTCGGCCACTTCTCACAGCGCAGCATGAAGCTGGGCAGCTACGTGTATATGGCCAACAATATCATACACGACATGGTGTATAACCGAGACTCTTGGGACGAAACGCTCGAAAAGTGGAAAAGAGCTGATTGGCGCTTCGCCGTATTCGGGTGGATACTCAGCGCCGTGATCTGGATAGTGCGCCGGATGCTTATGCTCATTTACCAACTCGTCAACTTGCTGCACGCCTCCCTGAGCCGGCAAATGGAATTCAATGCCGACCTGGTGGCGGTAAGCGTAACGGGCAGCGACGCCATCATCAACAGCCTCTCCAAACTGGGGCGTTCTTCGCAGGCGCTTTCCCTTGCGCTGAACCAATTGTCGGATGCGGCCCAGCACCGGTTATATTCCAGCAACTTGTTCTTTCACCAGGGCGCAGCAGAAAATTTGCTAAAAAACAAAGTACCGGAATTTGCCGATCGCCGGCCTGCCAGGGATACGCAAAACCGCCCCTTCATTTTTACCGAGGCCGATGTGACCCCGCCCGACATGTACGCCAGCCACCCCTCCAACTACGACCGGGAGCAAAACGCCAAAAGAATCTATATCGAAAGCCCGCAGGATGAGCGCTCCGCCTGGGTGTTGTTCGACAACCCGGAGCAACTGCAACTGCAAGTGACGGAAAAAATTTACAGGGCCTTGGAGTGGGTACCACGGGGTAAAGCGGATTTCAACGCGCCGCAGGAAGTACAAGCTTTCATAGAAGCAGAGCAGCGGGAAATGGCTTTTGACCCCATATACTGCGATACCTACAACGACCGCTACCTCAACTTACTCGATGTAGAAAAGGCCGAAAGGGAAGCCGCTGTAGAATACCCCACGCGCGCCGCCATACTCGAGGCTTACGCCACGCTGTACGACGAGGCGCTCGCAGCGGAAATGCAAAAACGGCGCAACCTGCAAATGGAAATGCAACAATTGGCCATGACCTACGGCCAAAAGCACTTCTCATTTAGGGGAAAAGAATACGGCGATGCGCAGCGCGATGGCTTGTTGGAAAAATTGAACCGGGAACTGGAAGACCACAACAACAACTGGCTCAAGGCGTTTGACGAACGCACCCTGAAGATACACCTCGCCATGCTGAACGACGGCGCCCTTGCCGCCAAACAGGAATACGTGGAGCGGTACGAGTTCCAGCAGTTGCTCACCCGCATCACTATAGGCCTGCAACAAGCAAAAAACCATTTTGACGGTCTCATTCAGTCCATTGTAGCAGAGAAAGAACTAACCGAAGAACAAGTACACTGGTACGAATCCGAGTTGAGCGCCTGCCGCAACTTTGCCACCGAGGTACTCAACCTGGCCGGCGACCAGGTCATTCCCGTACTGGAATACCTCAACGACCGGCCCCTGCTACGACGGTTCCTGCTGGAAGGTGACTTGATCAGGGGCGGCAGCAATTTGATCAATCAGACCTGGGTCAGTAAATTCACGGAGCAGTTGTCAGGAGCGATCCAAAAATCCGCCCGCCTGTACAACAAAAGCCTGGGCGCGCTGATCAAGTTCCAGGAGCAGTTTGCGGGTGCGTATTTAAACGCAGCAAAGCCCTTTTAGCGGGGAGAGCAGAATCGAATATGCAATTATGATTCCCCATTGTATACTCGATAGCCAGTGGTTTGCGAACTTTGTCTTTTACAAACCACTGGCTATCAGTAATCCCGATGAAAAATGGTTTACTTTTTTTCACAAACCATTTTTCGTCGGGTATAAAATGTGATAGGACGCCTAGCACTCCTCGGCATTCCTGTGCAGGTGACCATCCCCAAGCCCGTTCACGATTTCAGACAAGGAGAGTGAGCACACGGGGGGTCGAATCCCTTCACCTGCTTTACCACTCGGTGATCGTTTGCACCGAGACAACTTACTGTTTGCCCCGTTCTATCCTTGCGACACATTCTATGGCCGTAGCCGCATCGCTCAGATTGACAGTCACTTCCTCCTGGGCGAGGCGTGGCTGCCACCCTTTCGGGCATGATGCCGGCTTTCGCCGAGCACATCCAGGCACTTCCGAAACAAACAGCGCGATTTCCCCGGTTGCCCGAGGTTTCCCAGAACCTTTTTCCTTTATGATCAATGGATCACCATCGCCTTCCGGGGATAATCGCTGAAATCCCCCGATTGGGCGCGCAACCACATCCATGCGTTGGCATGGCTCTTTGCGCGCGCCTGCTGTCCGGCTTTGTTCCTCCAACGAGGTTTTTACCCGACTGGCCGATTGTGCCCTTGACCCTGAATCGACAAGATCGCAGACACCGCCATTTTTGTCTATTTCTCAATGCGACGCGGCGAAACGGGCATCGCACTTTATACTGCGGACAACTACGCAGTGGCTCTTATGTCAAAAAAATGATGCTTGATGGGCCGGCCCGGATTCTGCTGCCGACCCCTTTGGGTGGGCGCAGTTAGTTGATCCGGTACGTACGCAGCACGGAGCGATAAATGCTCATAACCCCGATCTTATGCTTCTGATTGAACAGATTGTGTATCATTGTACGTCGTTAAAAAACTGTATGAATTGCAGTTCGAAACACTATACCGCTACGGATAGCGGAAAGTTCCTTTTTGGCGATTTTTTTCAAACCCTCCCCAGCAACTCCCCTGCCCGCGCCAGCGTCTCTTCCCGCTTGGCGAAGCAGAGCCGCACCACCCGCGCATCGTACCCACCGGAATAGAATACTGACACGGGGATGGCCGCCACGCCGAATTCGGTGGTCATGCGCCGGGCGAAGGCGGTATCAGGCTCGTCGGAAATGGCGCTGTAATCAAAGAGGACAAAGTACGTCCCATAACAGGGCAGGGGCTTCAGGCGCGAGCCTTGCATGGCTTTAAGGAAATAGTCGCGCTTTTGGCGATAAAAATCCGGTAAGGAGAGGTACTCCTGCGGGTCTTCCAGGAAGGCGGCCAAGGCGTGCTGCATGGGCGTGTTGACCGAAAAGACATTGAACTGATGCACCTTACGGAATTCCGCCGTCAGTTGGGGCGGCGCCACGCAGTAGCCGGTCTTCCAACCCGTGTTGTGAAAGGTCTTGCCGAAGGAATAGATCGCCAGGCTGCGCTCCCGGAGGGCAGGATATTGCAATGCGCTTTGATGGCCCACCGCATCATCGAAGACCAAGTGCTCATACACCTCGTCGCTCAGTATGAGGATATCGGTGCCGGCAGTGATGCGCTGTAAGGCTTCCATATCAGCCGGGCGGAAAATGGCCCCGGTGGGATTGTGCGGGGTGTTGATAGCGATCATGCGGGTGCGGGGCGTGATGCGCGCCGCCACCTCGTTCCAGTCCACGGCATACTGGGGTGGTTTCAGCACAATGGGCGCCGGTACGCCGCCGAATACTTCCACCGCCGGCCGGTAGGAATCGTAGGCCGGTTCGAGCAGGATGACCTCGTCGCCGGGGCGAATAAATGCGGCAATGGCGGTGAACAAAGCCTGCGTAGCGCCCGCCGTGACGGTAATCTCCTGCACGGGATCAATTTCACATCCATAGCTTTTGTTCAGCTTGGCCGCTATGCGCTCGCGCAGCAGGGGCAGGCCGGTCATGGGCGCGTATTGGTTGTGCCCTTCGCGCATGGCCTGGTTTACCATATCCATCAGCCGGGGCGGGGAGGAATAATCCGGGAAGCCCTGCGCCAAGTTGATAGCGCCGTGCTCCTGCGCCAGGGCCGACATGACGGTGAATATGGTGGTGCCTACGTTGGGTAGTTTGGACTCC
>CAZNYK010000054.1:0-15376 GCA_964577215.1 uncultured Saprospiraceae bacterium | reverse complement strand
CACCACAGGATACACAGCGGCTCGATGGCGCGGGCGGCTTCTACGCCGCCGAGGTCTTCTGCATCCCAGCCAAACTGGTCGAGGATGTAGCGCACGTCGTCTTTGGCGTTGTCGTCGTTGCCGCAGATGAACATGGTAGGCGGACCGCCTTTATAGTGGGGGTTCACCATGGTGGTATTGCCTGCACTGCTGAAGGCCTTGACGAAATTGACCGTAGGAAACTTGCGCTGCAAGCGCTCCATGAGGGAGTCATTCGGGCCTGTGAAGAACTGTAGCACTCCGTTCACGGGCGGCTCAGCAGCAAGGGGATTGGTAGGATCAATTACCGTTTTACCGTCGAGCACAGGAAGGCCGGCCATTTCCAGGGCCGATTCGGCGGCATGACCTGCTACGGCCAGCACGATGATGTCCGCATTGCGGGCGGCATCGGCAAAGGTGCCGATGGTTGCCCTGGCGCCGTCGCCTTTGTGCCATTCGGCGAGTTTGCCAGGGTCGCGGGTACCCATAGCTACCTCGTAGCCGTGTTTGAGAAAGCCGGAGCCCAGTGTACGGGCCACGATGCCGGAGCCGAGAATGCCTATTTTGTTTTTCATTGGTGGTTGGATTTGCTGATGCAGGCAAATATCGGAAATAATTGCCTCTCTCCACGGTGATATTAGTCACTAATTCGTATATTTGCGAACAACCACCTCCACATGAGCCATACCGCCAAACAGAAATACTACACCGAAGAGCAGGAAAAGATCGCCCGCTTTGCCAAAGCCCTCGGCCATCCCGTGCGCGTAGCTATCCTGCAACTATTAGACAACAGCGCCTGCTGCTTCCATGGCGATATGGCTGAAAAACTCCCCATTGCCAAATCCACCCTTTCCCAGCATCTCAACGAATTGAAGGACGCCGGCCTCATACAGGGGGAAATCAACCCGCCCAATGTGAAGTATTGCATCCACCGCGAAAACTGGGCGCTCGCCCGGCAGTTGTTTGCGGGATTGATGAAGTAGTTATTCGTTATCCTTTTTTATCCGCCGAAACTCCCCGGAGTGCAGGCGGGTTGATCGTTGGTTCCTTCCCCTGATAAAATTAATCTCAGCCGGGTGACATTCGTCATCTTACGAACAATCTATCTGTTCGTAAATTTGCGAATAATTCAAAAAAACGAGACAAAATGAAACATGTCAAAGTGTTAGGCCCTGGCTGCGCCAAGTGCAAGCTCACCTACGACAACGTGCTGGAGGCCGTGCAGCAATCCGGTGTGGAAGCAGAAGTCACCAAGGTGGAAGACATCATGGAAATGATGAAGTACAATGTAATGACCACGCCGGTATTGGTAATTGACGAAGAAATCAAGATCAAAGGCCGGATCGCTCATGTGAAGGAGATCAGGGAATTGTTGGAGGCTTAATCAAACCATGAAAGAAGAAAACCATGAAACAGTTCATTCAACTCGCTATGCTCTTCCTGGTTGGGATACTGGTTTCCTGCCAGGGCAACGCCCAAACAGAGAAAGTTGCTGCTGCTTCCGCTAGCGGCATCAAACAATTGGAAGTGCTCTATTTTCACTCAGAGCATCGTTGTAAGACCTGCCTGGAAATTGAAAAAAATACACGGGCCGTCCTCGACAATCACTTTGCCAAAGAAGTGAAATCGGGCAAGGTCGTCCTAAAAACGTACAACGTGGACGACAAGGCCAACCTGAAGGTTTGCCAGAAATTTGACGCTTTTGGTTCTTCTCTATTCCTCAACAAAATTGCAGGCGGAAAGGAAGAGCAGAAAAATCTCACCGATTTTGCTTTCACCAATGCCTTCAACGTCAAGGCATTTGAGGAAAAGTTAGTGAATTACATCAAACAAAACCTGCCGCAGTGATGATGGATACCATGTCGCAGTGGCTGGAAAACTCCTCCTTTCCCATCCTCTCTGCATTCATTTTGGGCCTGATGACCGCCATAGCGCCCTGCCCATTGGCCACCAATATCTCCGCTACGGCCTACATTGCCCGGCACATCAGCGACAAGCGCAAGGTGCTGCTCAGCGGAATGCTTTATACATTGGGCCGGGCGGCAAGTTATACGGCCATTGGCTGGATCATCTACTTCGGCGCCAGCAAGTTTCAGGTAGCCCGGCTGTTCCAGGGGTACGGCGAGCGGATACTCGGCCCGGTGCTTATCATATTAGGCTTGATCCTCTTAGGCCTCATTCCTTTGAACTTCCTCAACCGGCTCAGCCCTTCGGAAGGCATCAGCGAGCGCTTGGCCAAGGGCGGGATATGGGGCGCTTTTGCGCTGGGCTTAGTGTTTGCACTGGCTTTTTGCCCGTACAGCGGCGCGTTGTTCTTCTCCATGCTCGTACCCATGACGATGCAGGAGAGCGGAGGCCTGTTCATGCCGGTGGTGTTTGCCCTCGGTACCGGCATACCCGTCATCCTGTTCACTTATCTCATCGTATTCAGCGTAGAGCGGGTAGGGGCTTATTTCAAGGCATTACAGCGCGTAGAGAAGTGGATGCGATACGCCGCAGGCGGCGTGTTTATTCTTGCAGGTTTGTACTATGTGAATGTGTTCCTGAAAATCATCTGATATCATGGAATCGAGGAAAGAACTGAATACACTTCTGTGGATAGCCGGAGTATTTGGGGTGGCATTTTTTCTGCCCATCCAAAGCACACGCTTCAATACGGCCATTGATGCTACGCTGGATCTGGTGAAATGGTATGCGCGCGAGCATGTGGTGCTCTGCCTGCTGCCCGCCTTTTTCATTGCGGGCGTCATCGCGGTATTCGTAAGCCAGGGATCGGTGTTGTGGTATTTCGGCGCCAATGCCAAAAAGTGGCTTTCTTACACCGTGGCTGCTTTTTCAGGCACCATCCTGGCGGTTTGCTCCTGCACCATCTTGCCTTTGTTTTCCAGCATACACAAGCGCGGGGCAGGCTTGGGGCCGGCAGTCGCGTTTTTGTATTCAGGCCCGGCCATCAACATCCTGGCTATCATCCTCACCGCGCGCATCCTGGGTTTTGAGATGGGAGTGGCGCGCATCATAGGCGCCGTGTCATTCAGCGTGATCATCGGCCTCATCATGTCGCTCATTTATCGCAAGGAGGAACAGGAGAAGCGCGAGGCCCAGATGAACATCCAACTGCCGCCGGAAAAACGACCCATCTGGCAAACTGCCTTTCACTTTTTCATCCTGATCTTTATCCTTGTATTTGCCAATTGGGGCGCTCCGGCAAGCGGCGATACATCCAGCGCATGGTTTCTCCTTTGGTCGTACAAATGGCACATCACCGGCTTCTTTGCCCTGCTGCTCGTTTTCTCCCTGATCTACATCCTCAAGATCAAATGGCAACGGGTGTTATTGGCCGTTTTGGCTACAGCAGCTTCAGCGCTATTGGCCGGCGCCTATATTGAAGACGCCAAACTCGCTCCCCTGCTACCCATGCTGGTGGGCATTGCTGCGTTGAGCATCATTACCCTGAAGGATAAAACTGATGACGACAACAGGGAATGGACGATGGCTTCCTGGGATTTTGCCAAACAGATCATGCCTTTGCTCGCTATGGGTGTGATAGCGGCGGGGTTCCTCCTCGGCTCTACCCATGATGGACAAACCATACCCGGCATTATACCCAACGAGTGGATCGCTTACTTAGTGGGCGGCAATTCCATTGCTTCCAACTTCTTCGCTTCTATCGTGGGCGCTTTCATGTACTTTGCCACGCTCACGGAAATACCCATCCTGCAAGGGCTTATCGCTTCCGGCATGGGCAAAGGCCCGGCATTGGCACTGCTGTTGGCCGGCCCGGCGCTTTCGCTTCCCAATATGCTGGTAATCAGAGGCGTGATGGGTACGCAAAAGACGATCGTCTATGTATTGTTGGTAGTAATAATGGCCACGATCTCAGGATTGATCTATGGGGCGCTGATGGGATAAGGAAAAAAAATCACCCCCACTGCATGACAACCGTCATCGCTCCAATCTCCCGGGCGCTATATCTTGCATTCCTGATAATACGCCCGTTATGAACCAGATAATGCCCAAACCGGCCGTACATCTTCCCTTTGAAGATACAGCCTTAGCCTTCGCTCACAAGAGCGACCGCGAATTGCGCAAGAGCCATCTCTTGTTTACCCTCATGAACAGCCCAAAATTGGTGGACATCGGCGCCAAGCTTGCCGAATGGGCCTTCCGTCTGCGCCTGCCCTTGAACTGGTTGGTAAAAAACACCATCTACCGGCAGTTTTGCGGCGGTGAAACCATTGATGAAGTAAAGAACGTGATCCATCAACTGGGCAGGTACAATATTAAAACCATACTCGATTACGGCGTAGAGGCCAAAGCGACAGAGGCTGATTTTGAGCGCACTGCCGCGCATCTGCAGGAAACGCTGCAATACGCCGCTATGGATCGCTACATCCACATCGTGAGCATGAAGCTAAGCGGCATGTTTCGCTTTGCCCTGCTGGAAAAGGTGACGCGCCTTGAGGAACTGGAAGCCGGAGAAAACGCCGAATGGCAACGCGGCATAGACCGGGTTGATCGCATCTGCCGGGCCGCTCATGACGCAGGCATATTTATTCACGTGGATGCAGAGCACAGCTGGATACAGGGCGCCATTGACCGCGTGGCCTGGATCATGTCGGAGCGCTACAACAAGGAGCAGCCCATTGTGATCAATGCTGTGCAAATGTATCGAAAAGACCGGCTTGCATTTTTAGAGGCTTCCTTAGAACACGCGCAGGAGAATGGCTATCTCTGCGCTGTGAAATTAGTGCGTGGCGCTTACATGGAAAAAGAGAGGGCCAGGGCTGCCTCCATGGGTTATCCCGATCCGATACACGATACCCTTGAAGATACCCATAAAGCCTACAACAGCGCGTTGGAATTCTGCATTCGCCATATCGGAAATATGTATGTGTGCAATGCTACCCACAATGAGTACAGTTGCCGGCTGCAGGCAGAGCTTATGACCCAGTATAGTATTCCTCCGAATCATCCGCTGACTTCCACCGCCCAGCTCTACGGCATGAGCGATAACATTTCTTACGTCATGGCAAAAGCCGGGTACAATGTGGAAAAATACCTGCCTTACGGACCAGTACGGGAAGTGATCCCATACTTGATACGCCGCACCCGCGAAAATACTTCAGCAGGCGGGCAGATGAGCCGGGAACTGGGCTTGATAAAGCAGGAGAGTAAACGCCGAGGATTGTGAACCCCTTCGTTTCCCCAACATTCTGCTCTGTTGTTAATAGTCTATTTTTAAAAAAATTTTAAACTCCCTCCATCATCAGGGGTGTTAATTTGTAGAAAACTATCAGCAGCAAAATTTGGAATTTAAGTTATCCCCAATAAGGAAATGAATTTCCACAGGCCGGGTATCAGTCAAAAAATTATTCATCAACCTTTTATGCTTTTTTCCACATCCTGTGGAGTATGGACGGTATGGATAAAAAGCTGTTTCCCCCAAGCCCGGCTTTTGTTAAAGCGATGTACATAACAGCATATGAATTCCACATAAAATGGTAAAAGCAATGTTGTAAAAAGGCGGATTTTAGCACTTTCTTAGTCAATGTGGATAAAGTGAACGATATACACAGAGCATTCCACTTGTGTCTGTGGAAAAAAAGCCGGCGCCGTCAAAATATACCCGGTAAAAAACGGTTTGGGAATAGATGCAAACCATGTTTCATCGGGATAACTGACCGCCAATGATTTGCAGAAATCCAAATTCGCAAATCACCGGCTGTCGGGTATATATTTTTTGATATATTTGTTTAATTGAAATATTTTTATATCTTTGCAGCCAGAGCGCTACAAGTGCCAAAGATTTGACATTAGAAAAAACTGGTACGGTCTTTGCACACTATTTTGAGAGGCAATAATGCCAAGTTCAAAAACATTGCCATGAGAAAGCAAAAAAACGAAGCAGTTGTACTTAAGAAAGGAGCCTACGATGTGCAACTGGATTATGCCGAGCTTCGAAAAGCCGTCCTCGTCCTGAGGGCGGTAAACCACAAGCTGCGTCAACGCATCATCAACTTGTTGGAAGAGTACGATGGGATGAATGTGACCGATATATTCATCAAGCTCCGTTTGGAGCAGTCGGTCGCATCCCAGCATCTGGCCATTTTGCGCCGGGCGGGAATTGTATATACCCAACGAAATGGGAAATACATTCATTACCATTTGAACAAGGAGCGCCTGACGCAGATTTCTCGTTTGGTGGAAGAATTGCTTGCCTGAGCGGGCTTTTCATATCCCCCCCTGTTTATCCCCCGAGCGAGCTTGAGATTTTCTTCTTTTTTGCATACTACACTTAACATTGCTATGAGTAAAGCTAAAGTCGTCATCAACAACGAAAAGCTCCATGATTCCCTGGAGTTGCTTCGCGCATTGGCGCATCCTTTGAGGATTAAAATTCTGGGTTTTATCGATGAGTACGAGTGCATAAATGTGAACAAGATATACCACTCCCTGAATTTGGAGCAATCTATCACATCACAGCACTTGAAAATCCTGCGATCTGCCGGCCTGGTCGTCACCCGGAGGGAAGGCAAGTACATCCACTACCAGGTTGATTATGACACGGTAGCCAGGGCAGTTGAGCACATACACTTGTTCTTAAAGGAAGAAAAGCCGGTTCCAATTAATTAGGATCGGCTTCATTTCTGCCTGCATCTTTTTTCGGTGCGGGAGCCCCGGAATGCTCATCCAAATGGGCGGTAGAATCTTGTTGCCATTCGAAATCCGGCACAGAAAAAGGGGACGGTGCCGTCTCCAAAACAGGTTTGTTGGCGGATTCCGGGATGAGCGGGTGTATCTTGCGGGCAAAGAAAACGTGCAACACCAAGGTGAGGGTGACCCCGAAAGTGATGGCCATATCTGCCACATTAAATACCGGTCGGAAAAACAGGTAAGGTTCGCCGCCCCAAAAGGGAAACCATTCAGGGAAAAAGCCCTCCGCGATGGGGAAGTAAAACATATCTACCACCTTGCCATGTAAAAAACCGGCATACCCTCCCCCTTCGGGTAGAAACGCGGCCGGGCCGTCATGAAAGGTAGATTCTGAAAAGAGCATGCCGTAAAAAGCGCTGTCCACAATATTACCAAGCGCGCCGGCCAGGATCAGGCCGAAACCGATGAGCAATGCAGCCGGGGCGTTTTCGCGCAGCAACCAACGGAGGTAATACGCCAGGAGTACCACTGCTGTGATCCGAAAAAGGCTGAGAATGAGTTTGCCGTACTCTCCTCCGAAGCTAAGGCCGAAAGCCATGCCGTTGTTTTCTACAAAATGGATCACGGCCCAGTCCAGACCGAAAATATAAATTTCCTCCCCGATACTCATGTTGGTTTTAATCCATATCTTGGATACCTGGTCTATGATCAGTACTGCCGATATGACGGCGATCAGCACTTTCAGCTTCTTTCTTTGATCCATTAAGGTTGTGTTTCTACATTTTTGCAATATTTCGCAAAAGCGTATCAGGGCATGTAACCGGATTGTGTGCGGTACGGTTTTACCCTTAACAGGATTTTAATATATCTTATTCTTCAACCACCTGATCTTCTTCCACTTCTGCGGGTTTCTCCCGTTTGCGCAGGGGGTTTTCTCTCATGGCGTAGTATTCCCTGCGGTTGCGCAACAGGTCTAATGCCGTGAACAAAGCCTGCCGGAAAGA
This sequence comes from uncultured Saprospiraceae bacterium, assembly GCA_964577215.1. Lineage (GTDB taxonomy): Bacteria > Bacteroidota > Bacteroidia > Chitinophagales > Saprospiraceae > UBA2329. The sequence goes on along the minus strand of CAZNYK010000054.1, from coordinate 7,700 downwards.
CGAAGGATCTGCCTCGTTTTTCCCGGCGATATCAAAGGCGGTGCCGTGATCCGGAGAAGTGCGGATGCCTGAAAGACCTGCCGTATAGTTGGTTCCGTTGCCAAAACTCAGCGCCTTGAACGGGATGAGCCCCTGGTCATGGTACATGGCGAGGATACCGTCATATTTGTGGTATTGTCCCGATCCGAAGAAGCCGTCGGCAGGGAACGGGCCATTGACCACGATACCTTTCTTTTTACATTCCACGATAGCCGGACGGATGACGCTTTCTTCTTCTTCGCCGAGCATACCGTTTTCCCCGGCATGAGGATTCAGCCCCAGAACGGCTATGGTCGGGCGGTCTTTGTCGAAGTCAATTTGGAGGCTTTCGTTGAAAATTTGAATTTTCCTGAGCAATAATTCTTTGGTAATGCTCCCTGCTACCTTTTTCAACGGCAGATGGTTGGTGGCTAAGCCAATGCGAAGGGCGTCGCTCACCATGAGCATAAGGCTCTCCTGCGCGCCCATTTCTTTGGTGATGTACTCGGTATGCCCCGGAAATGGGAAACCGGCCATTTGCATAGCTTCTTTACTGATGGGGGCAGTGACCAGGGCATCGATGAAGCCTGCCTTCAGTTCGCCCACCGCCATTTCCAACGCTTTGAACGCGTATTGGCCGCCTTCGGCCGAAACCTTTCCCAAGGTGATGTTCACGACCTCGTTCCAGCAATTCACCACGTTGATCCGGTCGGGGGTAATTCGCTCCGCACTCCGGGCCGGAACAAACTGGAACTCGTCGCCGACGATGTTTTTGTGGTAGGAAACTACTTTGGATGAACCGTAAATGACCGGAACGCAATATTCGAGCAGCTTTTTCTCCGACAGTGTTTTAATGATCACTTCCAGGCCTATGCCGTTGATGTCGCCTACAGTGATGCCTATTTTTGGTAATTCCATGATTTTTATTTTCACATGAGTGCAAAGGTAGCTATTTTGCGCAACTTTCCGGTGATATTCCAAACCATCCCTTCGCGCTTGAAAGCAAAAAAGTCATTCGGCCAGCACTTCCTTCACAAAGAAGACATAGCACGCAGAATAGCCTCAAGCCTTATCCTGCCTTGTGAGCGATTGCTGGAAGTGGGACCCGGAAAAGGGATGCTTACCAAGCACCTTTCGGCGCCTGGCCGCGAGTTGGCCGCAGTAGAGGCCGACCGCGACATGGTGGACTACCTCCAGGCGAATCCTCCTGTTCCCAGCCTTCGCATTATTGCCGCCGATTTTCTTCAATTGAATCTCGAGGAGGTATTTTCGGGGCAATCTTTTGCCCTTATCGGCAATTTCCCCTATAACATTTCTTCGCAGATTCTCTTCCACATGCTACAGTTTCGACACCTGGTACCTGAAATGGTGGGCATGTTTCAGCGGGAGGTGGCTACGCGTGTGGTTTCAGGCCCCGGCAACAAGGACTACGGCGTCATCAGTGTGCTCATCCAGGCTTTCTATGAAGGGAAGTACCTTTTCAGTGTGGACAAAAGCAGCTTTTCACCGCCTCCCCAGGTGCAATCGGGCGTCATCAGGCTTTTGCGCAAACCCGGACCGACACTGCCTTGCAGCGAGGCCCTTTTCCGGCAGGTGGTCAAGCAGTCTTTCGGCCAACGGCGAAAGATGCTGCGCAATACCCTGAAGCCGTTTTTCCCCGGAAGGCCCGATATTCTCCAGGAAAATTTTTTCCTGCAACGCCCGGAACAACTTTCCGTTCAGGCCTTTATCGAATTGACCCAGCGCATTGAGGAAACTAAGGAGACGGGTTGAGGGTTAATACATGCGGGATACGGCGTAAGGCGCCTGTTTTTTTACCTTTAGTGGTCCCCTATTTGATTCCTTCTCAATAGAAAATTTGCATATGACCCTCGAAGAAAAAATCAAACACGACCTGAGCGAGGCCATGAAGGCCCACGACGAAGCAGCCAAAAGAGGCCTCCGTGCCGTACTCGCCGCTATACAGTTGGCAAAAACCGATGGCAGCGGCGATGCCATGAACGAGGAGCGGGAGATCAGGATACTTCAAAAATTAGTGAAACAACGGCGGGAGTCCGCCGATATCTATGAAAAAGGCAATCGCCCTGAATTGGCTGCCGTCGAACTGGAAGAGATCGCCGTGATAGAAAGATATCTTCCCCAGCAGATGGGAGAAGCCGAACTGGAAGCCGCCCTGCGCGATATCATCGCTCAAACCGGTGCCGCTTCTGCCCGCGACATGGGCAAGGTGATGGCTGCCGCCAATAAAGCCTTTGCCGGTAAGGCCGAGGGGAAAATGATCGCCGCAGTGACCAAACGGCTGCTCGAAGCTTGAAAAGTTTTTACCTATGGCTGTTGTAGCATTGGAAGGCTTGCGTTTTTTCAGCAAGCATGGCTTTTATGAGGAAGAACGTACTTTGGGTACGGAGTTTATCATTGATGTGTATGTGGAAACGCTGATCTCCTCAGCCGCCAAGTCTGATAAGCTGACCGACACCATAAACTATGAAATCATCTACCTCCTCTGCCAGGCAGAAATGAAAAAACCGACCAAGCTTATCGAAACGGTTGCCCAGCAGATACTTGAGCGCATTGTGGACCATTTCCCCGCGGCGCTCGGGGTACGGGTTCGCCTGCGCAAAATGCATCCCCCGCTCGGCGGCCCGGTACATTCTGCTTTTGTTGAGGTGGAAAGCGGCTCTTTGGGCTGGCCCAAGCTTGGCACCTTAAAGAAGCTGAAGTCTTTGGTTGAGGACTGGAGAGATATGATCAAGAAGTTTGAACAACTCTGAAAATGAGTGGTGTAGAGCATTTGCCAAACTGTTTTTTGCCATGAAGGATACCCTGCGCGTTTCTCTGGTGCAATGCAGCTTGCAGTGGGAGGATAAAACAGCCAATCTAAGCCACATTGAGACGCTTATTTCCGGGCTGGAAGGACGAACAGACCTGGTAATCTTGCCGGAAATGTTCAGTACCGGCTTCTCCATGCAGGCCGCGGCGCTTGCCGAACCGATGGACGGCCCAACCATGAACTGGCTGGCGCTTCAGGCCGGCCGCCTCGGCGCTGTGGTGACGGGGAGTTTTATCGCAGCAGAAAAAGGGCGCTTCTATAATCGCCTGGTGTGGATGTCGCCCGGGGGCAGCTTCAGCACATATGACAAAAGACACTGTTTTTCACCTGCGGGCGAACAAGACCACTACACCCCGGGTGAACAGCATCTAATCGCCGAAGTAAAAGGCTGGAAGGTAATGCCGCTGGTCTGTTACGACCTGCGTTTCCCGGTGTGGAGCCGTAATGTGCAAGGCTATGACCTACTGGTGTACGTGGCCAATTGGCCGGAGAAACGAAGACTGGCGTGGAATAGCTTGATACAGGCACGAGCTATTGAAAATCAAGTATATACCATTGGGGTGAACAGGGTGGGAACCGATGGTAGCGGCATATCGCACAGCGGAGACTCGGCCGTGGTGAACTACCTCGGCGAGGTAATGCACCGCTCTTCCGGCGGAGAAGATGTTTTCACCCTTGATTTGTCTTTCACAGAGCAACAGGCGTTTCGCCGGGCCTGGCCTTTTTTGGCAGACCGCGATTCATTTGAATTATCCCTGAAAAAATAAGCTGCGCAGCTTGTTTTTATTCGGAAAAGTTGTAATTTTGCCCCCTGTTTCAAAAAAGAAGAAAAGCGCCATGAAAAAAGGTATTCATCCGGAGAACTATCGCACTGTTGTATTTAAAGACTTTTCCTGCGACGAAGCATGGCTGTCGCGCTCCTGTGCGCCTACGAAAGAGCGTATCGTATGGGAAGACGGCAACGAGTATCCCTTGATCAAACTGGAAATTTCCAACTTATCTCATCCTTTCTTTACCGGCAAGATGAAGTTTGTGGATACGGCCGGTCGCATTGATAAATTCAACAAGAAGTTCGCGAATACGCGATTCTCCAAGCCAGGCTAATTTTCGGATGCCCCCCGTGTCCGGTTTCTGCAAAAAATCCAGGGCACTCCGCAATCTGAGGTGTGTTCCCGCCGTATAAAACGGGATATGAACATCATACTATTCGATAGCGAAGTCCGAGGTGAACTGCTCCCGTTCACCTTTCTGCGTCCTGTGTGTGAAATCCGCGTCGGCATTCTCACCATCCGGGAGAAATGGGAGCGGCGCCTCGGCGCCAAGGTATCTTATATCACCCAAGACTACCTCGCCGGCAAATATCCCATAGATTACAGTTCGGAAAACTACCTCATCAACGGCTCGGTGTTGCCCTCTGAGCAACTCATCAAGCTGTTGAATGAGATGGACTTCGGCCAGGCCTATCTCAAGGGAGACGAGCTCATTGCCGCCAAATTGGACGGCGAGCAAATGGAACGTCTTATCCACGACGAGGACGTAGGCGAATTGAGCGGCGCCGATGTGCAGGATACGGTCTTTATGAAGATTGATCACTTGTGTGATATTTACAGTCTCAACGGCCAGGCGCTCCAGGAAGATTTTGAACTGATAACCCGCGGCAGGCAATCCATGCCGTTGAGCGATACCAACCGGGTGCTCGGAAGGGAGAACATCTTCGTAGAGGAGGGCGCCACTGTTGAATTTGCGATCATCAACGCGTCTTCAGGCCCTGTATATATCGGCGCAGATGCGCTCGTGATGGAGGGATGTATGTTTCGCGGAAGCATTGCCATTTGCGAAGGCGCCGTGGTAAAAATGGGCTCAAAAATTTACGGCCCTACCACCATAGGCCCCGGCTCCAAAGTAGGCGGAGAGATCAACAACTCGGTTTTTTTTGGATATTCCAACAAATCACACGACGGCTATCTGGGAAATTCCGTCATTGGGGAATGGTGCAATATCGGCGCCGATACCAATTGTTCCAACCTCAAGAATACCTACGATGAGGTTCGGCTGTGGAATTACCCCCAGGAGCGTTTTGTGCTTACCGGCCGGCAATTTTGCGGCTTATTCCTGGGAGACTATTCCCGTACCGGAATAAATACCATGCTCAATACAGGTACAGTGGTGGGAGTATCCGCCAATATCTATGGGGACGGATTCCCCAGGAATTTTGTACCTTCTTTTGCCTGGGGCGGCGCAGCAGGTTTCCAAACGTTTCGCATCGACAAAGCCTTCGACTCAGCCGAGAAGATCATGAACCGGAGAAACCTGATGCTGGACATTCAGGACAGGCTCATTTTACTGCGCGTATTTGAAGATACGGCAAAGTACAGGCACTGGGAAAAACATACTGACGTTTCCTGACCCTCCCCCTTTTACAAACCCCGTGCTATCCTCTGCGCATGTTTTTGGGAAACAGCTGGGATTTCCCTCCTTTCGTTGGAAGTTCTCCCTTTCGATTGGTTTTAACATTAGCGCTTTCGGTGGCAGGGCAACCCGCTTTTCGCTGGCAGGCGCCGGCAGGCGCAACCAACAAGAACAAGGCGACAAATAAATAGAATAACTTCTTCATTATTGAAAATCAGGTATTTATGAGATTTTAAAGTACTGAGTGTCAAACGCGTGGCAGGCAAAAAGTTCCTTCCGGGTTTTCCCGGCCTTCCGTTTTTTTTCCACATCCCGGCGCAAAGGTAGTCCGAAGGTTCCGAATAGCTTGTAAATACAAGGGTTTTCACATTATTTTGCCTGAAAAAAACTTGCTCATACCAAAGTAAACGTTAATTTTGCCTCAACATTATTTCACAAAAACTCTTAGACAAATGAACAAGGGAGATTTGATCAACAAAATCGCTGCTGATGCCGGTGTTACAAAAGCCCAGGCAGGAGATGCACTCAATGCTGTTTTAGACGGTATCGCAGGTGCATTGAAAGGCGGTGATAAAGTGACGCTCATCGGCTTTGGTACCTTCTCGGTAAGCAAGCGCGATGCCCGTACAGGCCGTAACCCGAAAACCAACGCAAAAATCCAGATCCCGGCAAAGACTGTAGTCAAATTCAAACCGGGCAAAGAACTGGCAGATTCTGTTGGTTAAGCCGAAGTCATCAAAAGCTTACGAAAGGGCAATCCTGAGTGTATTCAGGATTGCTCTTTTTGTTTGGGCCTTTCTTCTAAATTTCTATCAAAACATTGCCGTTCATACCCTCTGGTATTGGCAAGCCCATCAAATGAAGGATCGTGGGGGCTATATCGGCCAGTTTTCCATTGCGCAATCGCGCTCCGGCAGCCCGGCGGCTGACGTAGATACAGGGTACCGGGTTTTTGGAGTGCGCCGTATTGGGGCTGCCGTCTTCGTTGACCATGAAATCAGAGTTGCCGTGATCGGCAATGACTATGGCTTCGTAGCCGTGTTCTAATGCCGTAGCGATTAGTTTTTGCATACAACGATCCACCGCCTCGGCAGCTTTCATGGCTGCCTCGAATACGCCGGTGTGGCCTACCATATCGGTATTGGCGAAATTGAGGCAGATGAAATCCGGCGTGTTATTCCTTATTTCCTCTACTATGGCTTCAGTGACCTCATAGGCGCTCATTTCAGGTTGCAGGTCGTAAGTAGCCACTTTGGGGGAGGGAATGAGCAGGCGTTTTTCCCCTTTGAAAGGCTCCTCCCTGCCACCGGAAAAAAAGAAGGTGACATGAGGATATTTTTCCGTTTCGGCAATGCGCACCTGGGTTTTCCCTTCCTTTTCCAAAACTTCGCCAAGGGTATCCGACACATCGTCTTTGTGAAATATGACTTCCACATTGCGGTAGGTGTCGTCATAGCGGGTCATTGTCACGTAGTGAAGTGGCAAAGTGTGCATTTCAAATTCGGGCATGTCCTTTTGGGTGAGCACGGTAGTGATCTCCCTGGGTCTGTCCGTGCGGAAATTAAAGCAAAGGACGGCATCGTCCTCCTTAATAACGGCCAGAGGCTGATCCTCCTTGCCGGTGCAAACAATAGGCTTTAGGAACTCGTCGGTCTCGCCGGCAGCGTAACGTTTCTGCACGGCAGAGAGCGGATCGGCGCAAAGCTCGCCCTTGCCATGCACGAGCAGGTCGTAAGCCAGTTTCACCCGTTCCCAGCGCTTGTCGCGGTCCATGGCGAAGTAACGCCCGATTACGGATGCCAATCGAACGCCGGTACCCGATCCGGCATTGTGCCTAACCAGTTGCTGTAAGAAACCGTACCCGCTTTGAGGATCGGTATCGCGGCCGTCCATGAAGGCATGAACGAAAGTACGATCCCCAATGCCGTTTTCGCCGGCTACATCGCACAAGGCCATGAGGTGGTTTATGTGGGAATGTACTCCTCCGTCGGATACCAGGCCGATGAGGTGCAGGCCTTTCTGGTTCTTTTTTACGTAGTTGACAGCCTGAAGCACTACGGGATGAGCGTGCAGTTCTCTTTCCCTCACAGCTTTGTTGATACGGGCCAGTTCCTGGTACACGATCCGCCCTGCACCGATATTGAGGTGACCTACTTCGGAGTTGCCCATTTGCCCTTCCGGCAGCCCCACTTCTTCCCCGAAGGTAACCAGTTCGCTGTTGGGGTAGTTGCGGTGCAGGCTGTCCACAAAAGGGGTGCCGGCCTGGGCAATAGCATCGGCGGCGGGCACTTGCCCGTGCCCCCATCCATCGAGAATAACCAAAAGAACGCGATTCGGATTTTCCATGCCGGCAAAGTTAAAGATGAAAACTCATATCATCATTAACAAATCTCCTATTGACAAGAGCCGAACTCTTGCATAATTTTGCATCTGAATCCAACGT
>CAZNYK010000053.1:15767-25692 GCA_964577215.1 uncultured Saprospiraceae bacterium | reverse complement strand
TATTATGGAGGGATCAATACATATATTGCTGGAACAGCCGCCAAGCCGGGTTCAGGAAGTTCAAAGCACCGAATTTGAAGCTGCCGGCCTGCGCCTGCTCGTCAAACGCGACGACCTGCTCGCCCCGGCGCCGGGCAGCGCCTTTTGCGGCAATAAATGGCGCAAGCTCAAATACAACCTCATCGCTGCGCGGGAGCAAGGACTTGAGCATTTGGTCACTTTCGGCGGCGCATATTCCAATCATCTCGCGGCAGTGGCGGAAGCAGCCCCATTGTTCGGTTTCTCCTCCACCGGTATCGTGCGCGGGGAAGAAACCCTTCCTCTTAATCCCACCCTGCGCTTCGCGCGCGACTGCGGCATGGAATTGCGCTACGTGAACCGGGAAGCGTATCGGCACAAAACAGATGCCGGATTTCTTCAACCCATAAACATCAACCCCGCCGAGGCTTACGAATTGCCCGAAGGCGGGACCAACGCGCTTGCCCTGCCCGGCTGCCGGGAACTGGCGCAGGAAATCCGGGCCCAAGCCGCCCCGGACTATGTAGCGGTAGCCTGCGGCACGGGAGGAACGCTGGCCGGCATCGTCACCGGCTTGGACAACCGGTGTAAAGCATTGGGCTTTAGCGTGCTCAAAGGAGATTTCCACCGCGAGGAAGTCCGGCGGTTGCTGGACGAAAATGGAGGCAGTCTTCTATACAACTGGGAAATTTGCACGGGCTACCACTTCGGCGGCTACGCCAAATGGAGCCCGGAGCTGATCAACTTCATCCGGCGGTTCAAGTCGGAGCACGGCATTGCGCTCGATCCGGTTTATACCGGCAAGCTCTTTTTCGGGCTGTTCGACCAGGCATCCAAAGGGCACTTCCCCCGCGGCAGTACGGTATTGGCTGTGCATACCGGCGGCTTACAGGGGGTAGCGGGTTTCGAGGAGCGGTTTGGGATACAACTCTTTAATACCCGGTAGCCTGTGGTTTGCATGTATCTATCCCCCCGCAAACTCCCATGCCCGGTACTCCATCCAGCTATGGTCGTGCCGGTGCAGGGTAAAGCCCACATGGCCGCCTTTGGCCGGCGTTTCTAAAAAGATATGCGGATGCTCTCTGCAAAGAGCTTCCGGTGAGCATTCCGGTGACAGAATGGGATCATTTTTCGCGTTGACCAATAGTGCCGGCACCCGGATACCGGCCATAAAATTTACGCAAGAAGCATGGCTGTAAAACTCCATCGCGCTGCCGAAACCGTTAATGGGGGCGGAGAATAGCTCGTCGAAGTCGCGCCAGGTCTTTATTAGTGAAAACTTGGCCAGGTCTATGGCGCCGGGAAACATCCGGGCTTTTTGCTCTATCTTTTTGCGCAGCTTGCTGAAAAACCGGTTCCTGTAGAAGCGGTTGCGCGGCAACTCAAGAGTGCGAATGCTCGACTCGATATCGCAGGGGGTGGAAAAAGCAATGCCTTTTTTTACGGGCGCCGGGATTTGGGCGCCGTGTACGCCGAGGTACTTGAGCGTGATGCTGCCGCCCATGCTGAATCCCATGAGCACGATCTCTTCGTAGTCTTTGGTGCGCAGCGCATGGCGGATCACCTCGCCGAAGTCTTCAATTTCGCCGTGGTAGTACAAGCGCAGTTTTCTATTCATCTCCCCGCTGCAGGAGCGGCAGTTCCAGGCCAGCGCGTCCCATCCTTGCGCCGCAAAAAAACGGGCCATACCCTGGATGTAGCTGCGGTGGGAATTGCCTTCCAGCCCGTGGGAGAGCACTACCAGCCGGCGGGATTTTTTGTCCAACCAGTCCAGGTCAACGAAGTCGCCGTCGGGCAGTTCAAGCCGTTCCCGCTCATAGGGCACTATTACCTTTCGGGTGAGCGCAGGCAGGATCGTCTGCAAATGGCCGTTCCAGTGCAACGGCGGTGTGCGCAGGTAGGAGGAGTGAGCGATGAGCGGCATGGCGTTCTTTTTTGACCACATTATTTTCAACGGAAATGCGGGGGCGGAACGGCGTTCCTCCAAACACTATTTGACTATATAAAACTCCATTGAGGCCCGCCGGGGGGAAAGGATGGCGCTCCGCTCATCCTCTGCCACGATATAGTAACGCAAACCAGGTGTGTAAGGCAATGCAACTCCCCAGAGGCCGTCGCCGGCAGGGCCGTCCTGATTGGCGCCGTCGTCGGCCATTTCTATTCGTTGGAAAGCCCCTACCCTGCCCTTCCGGTAAAACACCCAAACCCGTTGACCTCTTTCCACTTTGGAAGTGATCGTCAATTGATCTTTGAGCACCGCGTGTTTTACTTCCGCAATGCGGGGCGGCTCCTTTTGAAAAAGCGGGTGTTCTGCCAAAAAAGCGGCGCGCCGCTCCATCAGTTGGGCAAGGCCGATGATGTTGGACTTGTCGGCTTTCGCAATGGTGTCAATATTCATTTTGAAGCCCTCGTAGGTGTAGAGCCTGTTGGAGTCTTGCTGCACCACCTGCTCAACATGGCGCTGCAGTTCCCTGGCGCGCTGCATCAGGGCGCCGTTGGCGAATTGCTCATCCAGCATGGTTCGCATATGGGCCACGTATATCTTCCGCCACAACTCATTGGACAACAAGGCCATGATGAGGGGGCGTTTGTTATTTCTCTCCCTGTAATGGAGGAAAGGGCTCAATGTTTGCAGCTTTTCATCCGACAGGGCCGCTTCATCTACTCCATTGTAGCGAAAACCGCCGAAGGCCATGTTGAGATCCCAGAGGATGGGATGGAAAATGCCGGCGCTGTCTTTGTAGAGATAATAGTTGTGACAAAACTTGCCCAGGTAACTGTCCAAATTCAGGATGAGGTTGTTGAAGGCAAGCATCCAAAGCGCCTGGTCAATATCGAGCACCTGCTCCAATTGCTCCGGGCTGCGGTTGAGAATTTCCGTGAAATGGATCAGGTCCTGCCAGTTGCCCTGCTCCATTTCGTAGATACTTTGGTAGCAGGTTGGGTCCTGGCCCAAATGTTGGAGAGAAGCGTGGTCGCTGGGCGGGCAATCGGGCGGCATTTTGATGTTCCAGTCCGCCGGATCACATTTAAAAAGGGAGCCTTTCCCATCGTCGAAATGGCGCTGGAGAAAGGGTTTGTCCACCGATTCGGTATTGCTGTACAAACCGACAAACGTATCGTTGACGAATACCCGGGCAAAGTTGGCCTGCGGGGCGGGCATGTATTTGCCGGCGAGTTCGTAGGCGAGTACTTCGCGCAGGAAACTGGGATCCCGGAAATTATTAGCCAACTTAAGGGTAGTATAGCCGCCTGGGAGCGCTGCTTCTTTTTCAGAAAAATTTACCTTGATATTAAAGGGCAGCTTGGCAGAGCCGCTTTTGCGCACGCTGAAATAGGAGCTGTTGCCTTTATACCGCACACCTATGCCTTTGTAACGCACAGCGCCGATAAGGGCATCGCCGCTGAGGCGGTCGTCATTGCCGATTTGTTTGAGCGAATCCAGCAGCACGTCCCAGGTATTCTCCTTAAAGTAGAGCTTGATATCCATAATGGCTCCTGCTTTATAAAGATCCTGTCCACAAAGAGGCGAAGCAGCAAAAAGCAACCACACGGACACCATCCACAACCGGTTACCGGCTATCTGCAGCCGGGATTCACTGGTTAAGTTCATCCAGGCTGGTTTTATGCAACTCATACATATACCGGGAGGGGGAATAACTCACCATGAGTGCATTCTCTGCAAAAATGTAAAATTCGATGGAGCGGGCGCCGCGGAAAGGCACGATCTCGATACCGAAGATACCGTCGCCGGCAGCCTCGTCGTGGCTTTTGCCGTCATCGGCCATGGAGGCTTCCCGGAATGCTTCGTTTTCGTCAAAACGGTAAAAGATGCGCACCCTGCGGGGGAATTCCTCCACTTTAGCCTGTATCTTGAAAGTATTCACCATCACTGCCGACAGCCGCTCCCGTTGGTGTACGTTCACCTGGCTGATGCGGGGAGGCAGCACGAGAAGCTCGGGGAGTTTTCTCAAATAATCGGCTCGGGGCTTCATCACCTCTGCGAGGCCGGGAATTTTGCTGGTTTTGCCGATAGTGGTTTTGAGGCTCTGGTCAAACTCAGACATGGTATAGAACCAATTGGCATCTTTGGCCAATTCAGGACGGATGAGTTGCTGAAGTTCCCTTGCCCGGGTGAGGTATTTGTCGTTCACCAAGTAATCGTCGAGGATGTCGAGCGCGTGGGAGACATATATTTTTTTATATGTTTCATTGCTGAGGAGCTTGCTGATGAGAGGCCGCTGTGCATTGTTTTCATGCAACAATAAGTCCATTTTGATCATGGCAGAAGGCTTGAGATCAGAACCGGTGCCGGTATTTTTGTAGCTGCCGAAAGCCAGGTTGAGGTCCCAGAGTACAGGCGTAAAGCGTCCAAGCTTATTGCGAATGAGAAAATAATTGGAGCTGTACTGACCGGTATAGCTATTCAGGTTGAGTAACACGTTATTGAATGCCAGCATCCATAGCGCCCGGTCCACGTCGAGTACACCTGCGATTTCATCGGTTTTTTCATTGAGGACTTTGGCCAGGTTCAGGATCGGGTCGAATCCGCCGCCCCCCAGGGCCAATTGATAATTAGATCGGTAGCAACTGGCGGAATTATCCACCTGCAAAGAGCCGTGGATGCCGCTGCGGCAATCTTCCGGCGCCCGCCCTTCGGTTTTTGGCGCACTGCGATATATCAGGCTGCCGGACTCGTTGAAGTGGCGCTGCACGAATGCCGCATCTACGGGTTCTATATTGACCATCAGGCCATAGAGTTCGCCGTTAACGGTGACTTTGGCATAGTTGGCTCTGGGCGCCGGCATATAGTTGCGGGCGATTTCAAAACCCAAAACTTCCCTTACCATGCTGGGGTCGCGCAGCGCGCTCGACAGCATGATGGATTGATGGCCCTGGTAGTTTGTGTTTTGGTCAATGTAATTGAGGAGGATGTCCATGCCATTGCGTTTCCCGCCAGGCTGGAAGGCGCGGGTGCCGCGGTAACGGACGCCTGCATCTTCGATGCGCTTGCCGTTGATGGTAACGTCTCCCAGGAGAACGTCGTCGCCGTTGAAGCGAAGGGAGTCAAGGATATAACGCCACTCCTTTTGCTCAAATTTGATGTCGATTTGCTGGATGGCGCCCACATCGTAGAAGTCGGCTTGGTCCTGAGCCTTGCCGGCCACCGTAACGCATACAAACAAAAGAAAGGCAGAGAGTTGTATAAACCGGTTTTTCATTGGATTGCAGTTGTTTTGATTTTGGCGACGCAATATTAAAAAAAACTTGATTAGTACCCGGCCTGAGGCAAGAGGTAAATATTTGAAAAAGCGCAGAACCGACATATAATTCCCTAAGCGCCCGCAAAAAATCACCAGCTTACTCCAGCGCCCCCGCCGCCCGACCGCCCGCCGCCCCAGGAGCTGCTGCCGGATCCGCCCGCCCCGCCTGAACGCCCGGAAAAACCTCCGGAGGCAACACTGCCGGAGGACTCCGTCAATTTGGGGATCACCTGTTGGTCAACCTTGCGGTAATCACAATTTTTGCACAGGTACAATTTTTCCCTCAGGCCGGCGGAGGTGTATGTGGCCTTGTGCACCACCGAGGTGCGTGCCAGGTACCAGGTGCGGTACCTGCATTGAGGGCATTCGGAATATTTGCTGTATTGCTGGGCATAACGCAAAACGAGCACGTCGTCTTCATCACCGGTGGCCCAAACGTCGTAGTCCACCGAGCCGATCTCTTCTTCTGTGATTTGACCTTGAGCCAGGAAGCGGTCTTCCTCTTCTTCATTAAGCTTGCGCATGGCTTTGCCGTTCACCTTGCTGAACCGGGGCTGGTTGCGGAGCTTGTGCAATAACCACTTGATCCAATAATAAGCGGGGAGGTAAAACACGGGCGCAATGAACAGGAATAGAAAGCTGTTCAGGGGCCGCATGGCCAGGTATTTGTCGTACAGATCGTCTTTGTTGTGCAAAACCCAGCGAACTCTCAGCCAAAGCAGGACGGCATACCCGATATGAACAAAAAGAGTGATCCCAAGCAGCCAGACCAGAAAGGCAGGCCCTTTTTGTTCGTTGGGGATGGTGCGGTCCGAAAGACCTGAAGAGGAAGTAATATCCGGGCTGCTTTCAGGGTCCAGGAGTATCTCTTCAATACGGTCAATTGTTTTCAAAAGCCCTTCCCCATAGCGTCCTTCCCGGTAATGGGGAACCAATTCCTGCATCCCTATCCTGTAGCAGTAAGCATCAGGGAGTACCGCTTCCATACCGTAACCGGTCTCAAATTCGGTGCGCCGTTGATCCATCACGCTGAGTATCAGGAGGCCGTTGTCGCGATCGGCTTTCCCAATGCCCCAATGCTCAAAGAGGCGGGTGGCAAAGTCTTTCGGATTTTCCTGCCCGATCGAACCGAGCATTACCACGGCGATTTGAGCGGTGGTAGCATTTTCGATGGCGGCAAGGCGTTGATTGAGTTCCGATTTACCGGCAGGGGTCAGGAAGTTATCGGGGTCGCTGACGTAGCCCGTTCCGGTTTGCTTGGGGTCGGGCACGGTTTGGATGGTATATACCAAGCCGCTCTGTGCCGGTAATTGCCAGACGAGACAGGTAAAGATTAATATGCGAATGTATGCGGGCATACCCAGTCGGGTTGATGTCCGAACTCAGATTTACTCCCCTTCCCAGCCGTTGACGGCTTCTACGCCGGCTACTTCGGGAATTTTCCCAATGAGCGCCTGCTCAATACCGGCCCGGAGGGTCATTATGGACATGCTGCAATGCTCGCAGGCGCCAGTCCACCTGATTCGTACGATATTCTGCTCTGTTATTTCCACCACCTCTACATTTCCGCCATCTACTGCCAGGTGGGGCCGGACATCGTCAAGTGCGAGGTCCACGCGTTGTAAGAGGTTGTTTTTATCCTGAATTGCGATCATAATGAGAACTTATAGTCCGGCTTGCGGCCTGAACCGTGCGAAGATACAAAATTTTTTCAAGTTTGAATATTAACCACTTGCGTGGGCGCCAGGGTTTCGTTGCGCAAGGCCACCTGCCTGGCGGTATTCCGGGCCATTTCCATAAAGGCCTCCGCGGTAACGGGTTCTTTACCCAACACGGCGGGCGCGCCTTTGTCGCCTCCTTCGCGGATGCCCTGCACCAATGGGATTTGCCCGAGCAAGACACCCTGAGCCATACGGGCGAGCTTTTTGCCTCCGCCCTCGCCAAAAATGAAATATTTGTTTTGGGGTAGCTCCGCAGGCGTAAACCAGGACATATTCTCCACTACCCCGATAATGGGTACATTCACGGAGGGCAAAAGGAACATGTTCATAGCCTTGACCGCGTCGATCACGGCAACTTCCTGGGGCGTTGTTACCATTACCGCCCCGGTCACGGGTACCGTTTGCACCAGGCTAAGCTGAATATCGCCGGTTCCGGGAGGAAGATCCACGATGAGATAGTCCAACGGCGGCCAGATGCAATCGTGAAAGAACTGTTTGACAATAGCCGAAAGCCTGGGGCCGCGCAATACCACAGCCTGTTCCGGCTCAACAATAAAACCTATGGAGATCACATAGATGCCGTATGCCTCCAAGGGGGTCATTTTGGGTTGCCCGTACATCTCTCGAATTTGAGGGCGCTGCCCCTGCAAGCCCAGCATGGTGGGAATACTCGGGCCGTACAGATCAGCATCCATAAGCCCCACCCTTGCGCCTAATGCTTTCAACCCCAGTGCCAGGTTGACTGCGACGGTGGACTTACCCACACCGCCCTTTCCCGACGCCACGGCGATGATGTTTTGAATATGGGGAGCAGGGCTGGTACTCTGCTGCGCCTGAGCTGTACGGGAAACCATGTGCACATTGACGTTGGCCCCTGGATACAGTTCCTGCACAGCGCCCATGCAGGCGAAGTTGAGTTCAGATTTGTAGGCGTTGTTCAGCGAAGGAAGTTCAATCGTGAAGTTAATGTTGCCGCCCTCCACCTCGAGGTCGCGCACCATGCTCATGGTGATGATGTCTTGTCCGGTATTGGGATCAATGACTTTGGCAAGCGCCCGGACGATCTGTGTTTTATCTAAATCCATATGACGGTTTTTCGCAATTTTTTTCAGGAAATGCCAATTGTCAGGCAAATGGCTCAACTATCAACCATGAAAAACCAAGTGTGAGGCTTTAATGTTTGAAAAGGTAAAACTTTTCATGAACGAAAAAATACTGGGCGATATAGAATTGCAGCACCTTATAGTTTTCACTGCCGTGGTGGTGGGTACATTCTTCCTCGCACATACCTTCAACCGGCTCTTCACACGCTTCATCCGCCAGTCGTCGCTCATTATCAAAAACGACCCGACCAACTATCAGTTTCTCAAGCACTTCACCCGGGCCATTATTTTCATCGTCGGCTTCAGCATAGCTGTGTATGTAATACCTCCGCTGCGAAATATTGCCAGCACCATGCTCGCCGGCGCAGGCATTCTGGCCGTAGCAGTGGGTCTTGCATCCCAAAATGCCCTCAGCAACCTCATCAGCGGGCTTTTCATCATCATGTTCAAGCCCTTCCGGGTGAATGACCGGCTGCGCGTGCGCGATACCCTGGCCGGCATAGTGGAAGACATTACGCTGAGACATACCATCATTCGCGATTTTGAAAACCGCCGCATCATTATACCCAACTCGGTAATGAACCAGGAAGTGATTATCAATGCCGACTTCCAGGACGATGATATCTGCCGGTGGCTGGAAATTGGCATAGGGTATGGCGCCGACATAGACCGCGCCAGGGCCATTATCATAGAAGAGGCTCAAAAGCATCCGCTGCATATTGATGTGCGGAAACCGGAAGAAATCGAACAAGGCAAGGAAGACGTAGTGGTGCGTGTAATTACATTGGGTGAATACTCCGTCAATCTCAGGGCATATGTGTGGGCGTCCAACCAGGCCAACGCCTTCGTACTGGGTTGCGACCTGCTCGAATCCATCAAAAAGAGATTTGACGACGAAGGCATTGAAATTCCGTTCCCTTATCGCAACGTCATTCACCACAACACCACGCCTGCTGACAATCCTCAGCCTGCACAATGACAAAAGTCATGGCTTTAGATGATGGAAAAGACTATTTTGCCTTCAAATTTCCACATAAATGACCGATGCCGTTCAAATGAAGGACTTGTATCACCGGCAACACGCCGAATGGCTGGGGCGACTCGACTTCGTGCAAGATCAGATCAAAATTTTTGAAAAGGAACTTGCGCTGGTGGTTCACCAACACGCCGACCGGATGCCCCTTATCGAACACGTGGAAGAATACCGCAATATCCTGGCGCGGAAGTCGCATCACGTAAATGAATTCCACGATCAAATCAGCTTATGGGAACGCTTGATCAGCCCGGATGCCTCCAAGCCTGAAACAGCGAACACACAAGAACATGATCTGCTGGAGCAGGGTATCAATCAGTTCCTGGCCGATTTTGAAGACCTCAAAATTGCCCTGCGCAGGTTTGTTTCCCGTAATGATTAAAATTATGGGCCACAGTTGAAAGAATCAACCCCATCACTCTTCTTCGGCAAAAAAAGGCAACTGAAATAAAAAAGGTCGTGAATCAAGACACGACCTCAAAATTTGAACTAGTATGAAAAAACTCTACCATTGGAACTTCATTCTAGTACAAAGTGTTGCAAAAAACAAAGGTTTTCCGACCAACAACCATAGGCAAGGAGACAAAAATCAGGTTTGGAGCGATGAAAAAAGCATATGGAATTTTATAAGCCCCTATTGTTTAAAATCAAAACGAATTGTAATTTTGCGCCCGCTTCCAATGGGAGGCACTTTCTGAAAGTTCAGGGGTAATTAGCTCAGGTGGTTTAGAGCGCTGCTTTGACAGAGCAGAGGTCACAGGTTCGAGTCCTGTATTACCCACCCTT
>CAZNYK010000053.1:0-15667 GCA_964577215.1 uncultured Saprospiraceae bacterium | reverse complement strand
GCGCTGCTTTGACAGAGCAGAGGTCACAGGTTCGAGTCCTGTATTACCCACCCTTTACAGTAGCTGATTGCATGGAGAGATAAGATTTTTTCGGGGCGTAGCTCAGCTTGGTAGAGTACACGTCTGGGGGGCGTGTGGTCGCAGGTTCAAATCCTGTCGCCCCGACTACCACCAAGGCCGCACCGCATGGTGCGGCCTTTTCTTTTTATGGAACAATCCTTTCAGGTTTATATCATTCAAAGCCGGAAGCACGGCCGCTTCTACACCGGTATGTCTTCCGATCCGAAGCGTTATTCAAACTGCTCCACTCTGAGTTGATCCACCGCCAGCGGCTTGTCGCTATCGGCATTCCAAAAGAAAACTTCTGCCTTGTTGTACGGGCGTTTGGGCAGCAGTAAATCAATATATATTTCCTTGGTTTCGTTGTCGTTCAACATGCGGAAAACCCTTATAGCTCGTTCGTGAACGGTGTGATCATCCTGCTTGACGCGAACAATGAACTGAGCCATTTTCCAGGTATCCCATTCCTTGTTTTGTGAGCGAAATACCGCCGTAGCCCTCAACTTGCGCCCGCTTTCCGCAGAAAGTGGAAAAGTAAAAGCCTCGCTGAACTGACGCGCCCCGCCGATACACACCGAGCGCCCGCCCTCGATGGGAGCTATCGGGCAATCAGGCCAGTGTTCCGCCTGCTCGAAGTTATTTTCATACACGAGTTGCACGTTCCGGCGCTCACCGGTGAAGTCCTGGTCGGTATCCAAAAGTTTGCGGGTCTCCGGCGGCAGGTCGTATTTCAGGAAAATGCGCCAGAAGTAAGCCTTGGTCATAAAGCCCGGCTCCAGCATGCCGCCTTTGTGCGCCTGATGGGTGAGCCAGAGATTGTAGTAGCTGAAAAACAGGAACACCGCGAAAGCCATGTAATTCCAAGGGACTCGCTTGCGAATATACTCCACAAAAGCAGCCAACGCGAAAGCCAGAAGGGCATAGCTCTGCACCATGGCTCTCTGCCCAAGACTGCCGCCGTACCACCAGATGTCCCAGGCAAAAGTGACATACAGGAACAAAGCAAAGAACAAAAAAACGGCCCAGAATATACTCCTGTGCTGCCGGTACAACCATAAGAATCCCAAAACGGCAAATGCCATCATGGGCGTATAGACCAGCCAACCGGCCCGGAAACTGAACACCCCGCGGTCTATATGTGGTTTGAGCCAGCTAAATCCCTGGTCTTCGTAACTATAAACCAACCATTGGCCGCTTGCCGCCTTCCAGTATATGAGTTGCAAACTTCCCACCAGACCGCATATCAGCACCGCGACCACGAGATGCGGAAAGTGTTTGCGCCAAAGCGTTATTCGTTCTTTCAAAGAAGAAACAGTGCCGACGCCCCAAAGCAGGGGGACGAATGCCGCAAGCACCTCGGTGGGCCGGGTAAGCGCCGCAAGCCCCACCAGGAAACCGATGCAGGCCGCTTTGAGCAGGCCGGGCCTTTCATAATATGCCGCCGTTAACGCCACGAGTGCCGCGTAGAGCGTGAATAGATAATTGTGGGTCATGGCGCCGTTGATGGCGGCATAGTCTAAATAGTTGGTTCCGAACACGACTAGCACCAAGGTCATGGCCGTTGCCCCGTCGCTGAAGTACCGCAAAAGGTTTTTTCGCAGCAGCCATAAACCGATGAGCGCAATAAGCAGGCTACCCCACCCTATCGCGGCCTGGTATGGCCGGGAGAATCCGTCTGCGGGATAACCCAGTGCCGGCGCCAGGGCATGAGCCGCAAGAAAAAACGGCAGGTACTGCACGGCCAGCCCGCAGGAGTACTTCATTACATAGTTGCCGGAAGGGTGCTGAAAAGCCTGGTAAGGCGCGCTTGCAGGCCTGTATTTTTCGTGAATGGCATCGCGGAACGCCACCTGTTGGATGTCTTTGTAAATAAAAACCGCCGGCAGGTAAAAGTAATAACCTGAAACGTCCCAACTAATGGTAGCCTCGGTTTGGCTTTTATTCCACTTGGGATAATAGAGGGTTCCAACTGCCAGGATGAAGGCGGAACAGAGAATCCAGGCAAAAAAAGACTGACGATTGGGCATGGCTCTTGTATCAGTTGAAACGGCAAAGGATCATCAGGTAAAAGTGGAAAGCGAAATTAGGCGATAACTTCGAAGTTGCCGCCGGATTTTTTCAGAAAGCCGGGAGATTTGGCTATTATTGCCTTGGAATTGCCCGTATAAATGCCATCCCAATGAAAAAGAACTTTGTTTTGATCTTGATAACCGGTATGCTATACGCGTATTCAGGGTGTTCCACGCACCACGGACATGGGAACGAAAAAGCTGTCAACAGGACTCAGAAAGCTTTTTTCCAAAACCTCTCCGCCCTCTGTGGAAAGACCTTTGAGGGTGTAGCCGTCTTTCCTCCCGAACCGTCCGAACCCTTCCGCAACGCCCGCCTGCTCATGCGGGTAGAGACTTGTAAAGATTCAGAATTGCTCATCCCTTTTGCAGTAGGAGAAGACAAATCCCGGACTTGGATACTGAGCCTTAAGCCGGAAGGATTTTTGTTTAAACACGACCACCGGCACGAAGACGGCACACCCGACGAGATCACCAATTACGGGGGATTTGCCGATGCGAACGGCAGCAAGTTCCAGCAAAACTTTCCCGCCGACAGCTTTACCGCCTCGCTTATTCCGGCGGCCGCTACCAACGTATGGCGCCTGCGCCTGAGCGAAGACGGAAAAACTTTCAGCTATATCCTCGAGCGGGACGGCAAGCCGCGCTTCCAGGCAGATTTCGACCTGAGCCGCCCCGTAGTTGATTAATAAAAGGCTGCCTTTCACCCTCCTCATTTTCGCAAAAAAACCTGCCGTTCAATTACTTATCACACTCATGCTTCCGCCATACCCACTCATCCTTCAAAACATCTCCCGGCACATTCGCCTTACAGAAGAGGAACAGGCCCATTTCGTATCGCTGCTCACTCTCAAAAAGATAAAAAGGAAGCAGTTTCTTTTACAGGAGGGCGATGTATGCAGGCATTCGGCATTCGTCACGGAGGGATGTCTGAGAAGTTATACGGTAGATGGGAACGGGTTCGAGCACGTCCTGCAGTTTGCTCCGCCTGACTGGTGGATCGCCGACATGTACAGCATTCTGAGCCAAAAACCTGGCAATCTGTACATCAACGCATTGGAGAATACTCAAGCCCTGCTGCTCTCCAAAACCGACCAGGAACAGTTGTATCATGACATACCCAAGTTCGAGCGCTTTTTCCGCATCATCACGGAGAATTCATTGGTCAGCAGCCGGCAACGCCTGCTCGACAACCTCAGCCTGAGCGCCATGGAACGCTTCAGCCAATTTTGCGGCCGTTACCCTTCGCTCATTGAACGCATCCCTCAAAAGCAGATCGCGGCCTACATCGGGGTCACGCCCGAATTCCTCAGCAAGCTTAAATCCGAGTACTTCCGCCGGCAATGACAGCGCATACCTGATTACTACCGGCAAGACCCGGAACGCTCGGGCAAGTATAAAACCGCTCACAACTTTTCCCCCTCCCTGTCGTTTATGCATTGTTTACAATCAGCGCATTCATGATCCGTTTTTCCACCTTTTGCATTGCCATCCTCGCCGGTCTCAGCGCTTTTGCGCAACAGAGCTCCGGCAGTTTTGCCCCATTGGCCGCCGAAAACTCCCTCCTCTGGGAGATTAGCGGAAAAGGCATAGCTCAGCCCTCATACCTTTTCGGCACCATACACCTCATCGGCAAAGACGACTTCCTGCTTACAGACTCCACTCTTACCGCATTTGACCGCTGCAAAAAAGTAGCGTTTGAAATAGACCTCGATGAGATGTCAGACATCAGCGCTATGTTGCCCTTGCTCATGAAGGCCTTCATGCGAAACGGCACAACGCTGCGTGACCTGCTCGAAGCTGACGACTATAATTTTGTAAAAAATCACTTCTCCGATATGGGCTTGCCTATATTCATGCTGGAACGCGTAAAGCCCATGTTCCTCTCTGCCATGGTGGGGCAGCAAGGCGACATGGGGGATATGTCGTCCATGAAGTCTTATGAGATGGAACTCCTTGAACGGGCCCGCCAAGCCGGCAAACCCGTTTCCGGACTGGAAACTGCTGCTTACCAAATGAGCATGTTTGACAGTATCCCCTACAAAGCGCAGGCAGAAATGCTGGTGCAGTCCCTGAAAATGGAATCCTCCGATGACGGGGGCATGGAGCAGTTGGTAGCCCTCTATAAAGCCCAGGACCTGTACGGGTTACAACAAATGCTCGAGGGCGATTCCGGCATGGGCGCCTATACTCACCTGCTTTTGGACCAACGCAATTCCAACTGGATACCGGTGATGGAAAACATGATGCCGCAACAACCTGTATTCTTCGCTGTGGGCGCCGGGCACTTAGGCGGCGAGAAAGGCGTAATTGCTTTGCTTCGGAAACAAGGCTATACGGTGCGCCCGGTTCGATAGAGTCTTTTTGCCAATTCCCATAGTAAAAAAGCATAGACCGCTGCGTATTCCAGTCCGGTTATCCACAAATTTTCCGCCTGCCCGGGAGTTTGGTACTTGTGATAACTCCACACGGCCAGAGCCGACCATAACACTGCAAACCGGTATCGGCTGAACACGCTCAACGCAACGGGCATGCAAAGATACCAGGGGTGAACCGTGGTGCTGAAGAACAGGTAGGTACACAGGGCAAAGAGAAGGGCCTGGGGCAGGTCTGCCCAGGTTTTGCCGCGATAGAGCAGGGCTTGCAACACGATGAGCAAGGCCGCCGTGCCGGCTAAAACGGGGCCGATGAGGTCTATGCGATTGTAGCCTGTTTTCAGGTAGCCGATCCAGCGGGCGAAGTAGTACAGGCTCGCGTTGAACTCGAATTCCTGGAAATACAAGTTCAGGCTCTTGCCGAAATGGCTGATAAACACCTCGCTGAACAGAGGCACGAACAATGCTGCCGAAACAAGCCCGAAAACAAGATAGTATCCTGCTGTTTTCCTGAAGCCGAGCTTCGGCAATAAAAAAGGAAGTGCCAGCACACTCAACATCTTGGAAGCCGCCGATAACGCCAAAGCCCCGGCGGATAACCCCGGGCGCGACTGTGCGCCCAACCATAGCGCCGGAAGGAAGAAAAAAATCATGGCGCCCTCAAAATGAAGGTTTCCGGTTATTTCAATAATGACCAATGGGTTGAGGGCGTAAATCAATGCGTTTTTGGAAGGCAGGCCGAAACGTTTCAACAATTGCCACAGCAACAAGATGCTTCCGGCCTCCATGAGAAAAAGGATCATTTTCATCACAAAAACACTCCCGCTTACACTTTGGGGAAACACCCAACAAGCCGCTGCAAATACGGCCTGCGCAACCGGGGGATATACGGTGTGATAGTCGGGAGAGTTCAGTTTTTCATAAAGCGAAATATCCAAACCGGACACAGGAAAACCCTGCTCGGCATATTCGGAGGGCAGCGACTCGAATGGATGAATGCCTTGCAGGGCAAGCCGCCCGTCCCAGATGAAGCGGTAGAAATCGTCAGACAACTGCGGGAGGGAAAACAGCAATGCGCCCCGGCACAGCAAAGCGGCCGCCATGAAAAACAACACCTCGCGTTCCGTCCGTACCTTGGCCAAAATGAACGCGTACAAAGCAAACAATACCCCGAACCCTGTTGCTATAAGCGGAAATTCATGCTGCTGCACCTGCGTGCCTGCGTACCTGCAGCCGGCAACAAATAGCAGCGCCACCGGAATCGCCAGGCTGAACCGCCGCCCCCAAAGGGAAAAGGCCCATTCGGCCTCTTTGAGTCTATGATTTTCACTCAATTAGTAACCATTTGGGTTTTTGCTCTTGAGGACACGTGGGAGACCGAGGACTGCGAGGTGCTGAAAATCTCTGATTGCACCCCATCCTGAATGCCTTTCTCACTTCTACAGGCCGGCCCCTACTTCTCTACTTCTCTACCCCACCTGCAACAGCCCAGCCTCCACTTTTCTACTCCAAAACCTCCACCATATACTTATTCTTCTTCCCGTTCTCCACCATCAGGAAGCGGCCGTACAGCAGGGCGGCGTGGTCTATGCGCTGATCGTGTTGCGTGATCTTCTCCTTGTTTACCGATACGGAATTGCCCTGTATGGCTCGACGCGCTTCCGACTTGGACGACGCGATATCGGTATGTTCTGAAAGCAGTTCGGCAATAGCGACCCCTTCAGCGAAAAGTGTTCGGGGAACCTGCTTGCAGGGAATTTCTTCCGAAACGGTTTGCAACTCGCCGGCGCTCATTGCAAGCAGGTGATCGCGATCTGCATTTTTTCCAAAAAGCAATTCCGACACTTTCTTCACCGACTCGTAAGCCTCCTGTGAGTGGATGCGCACGGTAAGCTCTTCGGCCAGCAAGCGCTTGAGCTCGTTGGGATTGCCGGCATGCTCGCGTTCGGCGGCCTCCACCTCTTGCTGAGTGCGCAGCGTGAAGTAGCGGGTGTATTTGCCGATGTTGGCGTCTTCGGTATTGATCCAGAACTGGTAAAAGCGATAGGGAGAAGTCATGCCCGGATCGAGCCAGATATTCCCCGAGGCTGATTTGCCGAACTTCGTGCCGTCGGCTTTGGTAAGCAGCGGCGCGGTGAGCGCGTATGCTTTTTCGCCTAAGTGGCGGCGTATGAATTCCGTACCGGAGGTGATGTTGCCCCATTGGTCGGAGCCGCCCATTTGCAGGATGCAATTATAGTTTTTGAACAACACCTCGAAATCGTATGCCTGTAGCAACTGGTAGCTGAACTCGGTAAAGGAAAGGCCGCTCTCCAAGCGGTTTTTCACCGAGTCCTTCGCCAGCATGTAGTTGATGGTCAAGGTTTTACCCACGTCGCGCAGGAAGTCGAGCACGCTCATGCCCTTGTAGAAATCGAGGTTGTTGACCATAATGGCCTTGTTGGGGCCATGGTCAAAATTGAGGAGCTTTTTCATTTGTTCCGCCTGGTACGCGAGGTTGCGGTCCAACTCTTCAAAGGATTTCAGTTCCCGCTCCGCATCCTTTCCGGATGGATCGCCGATGCGCCCGGTGGCGCCGCCCATGAGCACGATGGGTTGATGCCCGGAAAGCTGGAACAACTTGAGCAGCATGATAGGCACGTAGTTGCCTATGGTAAGCGCAGGCGCCGTGGGGTCAAACCCGATATACCCGGTCACCATGCCGCTGTTCAGTAGTTCTTCCACACCGGGGGTGGCTTCCTGGAGCAGGCCCCGCCACCTGAGTTCTTCGATGAAATTCATAATGTTACATGATTATACTTGATAGCCAGTGGTTTGCGAATTTTTACTTATGCAAACCACTGGTCCCGACGAAAAATGGTATAAATTTTTCCCAAACCATTTTTCGTCGGGTATAAATAATCAAAACAACCCGTGCAACTCGGCATTGACCATATTGACCACCTTGCCGAGGTCTTCTACATTGCTTTCAAAGTCCACCTCGTCGGCATTGATGATGAGCAACTTGCCCTCATTATAGCCCGATATCCAGTTTTCGTAGCGTTCATTGAGGCGCTTGAGGTAATCCAAACTCATGTTGCCTTCGTAATCGCGGCCGCGCGACTGAATATGCGACACCAGTGTAGGAATGCCGGCACGCAGATAGATGAGCAGATCGGGCGCCTGTATCTGGGAAGACATGGTGCGGAACAGGTCAAAGTAATTGTTGAAATCGCGGGTGGACATCAGCCCCATATCGTGCAGGTTGGGCGCGAAGATATAGGCATCCTCGAAGATGGTGCGATCCTGGATGACGGTGTGCTCGCCTTCCAGAATCTTGAGTATCTGCCGGTAGCGGCTGTTGAGGAAGTATATCTGCAGGTTGAACGACCAGCGGTGCATGTCGTTGTAAAAATCGCTGAGGTAGGGATTGTCTTCCGTACTTTCATAGTGTACCTCCCAGCCAAACTGCCGGCCCAATTGGGTGCATAGGGTGGTCTTGCCGGCGCCGATATTGCCGGCGATAGCGATGTATTTGATATTGGAATGCCCGGGTATTTCAATCGACATGGCAACGGGTTGGTATCCTGAGTGAGAAAAGCCTTATTACAGCGTGATCGATTAATGCAGGGGCGACTGCCAGTCATCCCTTCACTAAAAAAAATCTACTTATCTTGGCGGCGAAAATACAACCCTCCCTGTGAAAATCGAATTTGGACGGAAAAATATTACCGCACATCTAATAGTTGCTTATGCAAATAGACGAAAACCTGATCTTTCGGCTCGAACAACTGGCCAAACTGGAGTTGGATGACGAAGAGCGGACAAAGCTGCTTCACGATCTCAACCACATACTCGAATTGGTGGAGCAAATGAACGGCTTGGACACTACCGGGGTGGAACCCTTGGCCTGGGTAAACACCGGGCACAGCCACCTGCGGGAGGATGAGATCAGCGGGCAGTCTGACCGCAAAGACGCTCTCAGATCAGCGCCCGACACCGATGGCCGGTTCTTCAAAGTACCCAAAGTGATAGACCTTTAACACAGCGTAACTATGTCGCACATCATTTCCGTCAAAGACCTGAGAAAGACCTATATCATGGGGCCTACGCAGGTACAGGCTTTGCAATCCGTTTCGATAGACATATCCAAAAACGAATACGTGGCGCTCATGGGGCCTTCCGGCTCCGGCAAATCCACGCTGATGAACCTGCTCGGCTGCTTGGATACGCCCACATCCGGGGATTACATCCTAAACGGCACCAATGTGAGCAGTATGACCGACAGCGAACTGGCCGAAGTCCGGAATAAGGAGATCGGCTTCGTCTTTCAGACTTTTAACCTGCTGCCCCGCTTGTCTGCCCTTGAAAACGTAGCGCTGCCACTGGTGTACGCAGGCATGTCGAGGGCCCATCGCACAGAACGCGCTGAAGAGGTGCTCGTAGCGGTAGGCCTGGGAGACAGGATGCACCACAAACCCAACGAGCTTTCCGGCGGTCAGCGCCAGCGCGTGGCCATCGCCAGGGCTTTGGTGAACAACCCTTCCATTATCTTAGCCGACGAACCCACCGGGAACCTGGACTCCAAAACCTCGTACGAGATCATGGGCATCTTAGAGGACATCCACAATGCCGGCAACACCATCATCTTGGTAACCCACGAAGCAGATATCGCCCAACACGCCCACCGCATTGTGCGCCTGCTCGACGGCTTGGTGGAGTCGGATGTGCCCAATGAGCGTATTGTGTCTATGGCGGGGGTTGCTACATAATTCGCTTAGTAAAGGAACATGAAATAACCACCGTTCGGTTTTGCTCCGAAATTTCTACACTGGCGGAGGAACAGGACTCAGGCTGGGATGAATAATATTCCTTCTCGACTTTGAAAGTGTGCCTGCCATAAGGAACCCCTGTAACCACAAGGGTCAACATTTGCTCCTCTTTATTCAAAAGTGTAACGTTCATTCTTACACGATTCCTATCCACTCTTGCGCCGTCAATGGACAGCCAGGTATTTTCCCGCCCTGCTGCGACGTTCACGCCTGTAAGGTTGATTGTTACGGTAGTGGTCTTAGGCCTGCAGGTAAACCTGATATCCTGGTTGGAATTGACCTCCCGGGTTTGGACAAGACAGGCATGTCCTCCCCGCGGGTCTATCACTTCAAACTGCCGGGTTCCTTCTTTCACCCGGAAAACCAATTTCCACCCGGCTGGCGCTTCCGTGGCGGTTCTATCGGTAGAGGCGGTTTCGCCATCTATTTTTACCATGGGTCTCTGGAACGGAGAGATTATACCTACATCGTAATATCGAACGACCGGATTGCAATTGAAATTCAGTTCCTTATCGGCATCTACCCTGGTGCGCATCTCGCTGCACCGGAAATTTCCGTTCCTGTCTTCCACCCGGAAAACGCGATTCCCCGCCGCCACGCGCAGGGAGGTTTTGAACCTGCCTGCACCTGCTCGAAGTACCGGGCCGGTAGTTCGCACTCGTACATTGTCAACAAATATCCTGAAGTTTTCAAAAGGCGCTGTTAATCTTACCGAAAAAGAGTCCGGGATGATGGTACACGGTAGAGAAAAAACAGTACGTTCGGTAGAAGGGAAAATGGAATCGCTGCAAGACCCGTTAGAGCCCTGTACCTTTACCAAGTATGTACCTTCTGCAATTCCCGGCAAATTGATCCCGGCGCCGGCGCCATCCGGTTGCCAGTTGGAAATTGAATCTCCGTTCAAAAAAACCGTGAAAGGCCTTCGCAGCAACTGAATATCAAGCCTCACATCCACCCGCTTTTTTTCATCCTTTTCTTTTTTGGAAGGAGGGAAAAACATCGGATAATAGAGAATGCCCGCTGCCGCGATCAATACCGCCAGGGTGGCAAATACCGCCTTCGCAGCAACCGGAGAGGAGAGCCATGCGAACAGACCTGATTTCTTTTTCTTCTTGAATATGTTGAAAGCATCTGACAAGGCATGCCATTTTTCGCTGACTACAGGCTCGGCGGATGCTTCCTGTGTCGTTTCGACGGAGATATTATTCTCGTAGGTGTACTCTTTTATTTTCTCCCTCCCGTCAGGGCCGATCATCTTCATGGCAGCCTTCAATTGCAATATATGTGTTCCCGTCAGCAAAGGCTTCACATAAAACACCCATTCCGTAGCTTCACCTTCAAGGATAGTCTGTGTTTTCCGGTTATAGGTTTTTATCTCAAATGCATTACCGGTGATGTCGTTGAGTTCCACCTCCATTTCATCCGATATCCTGAGGGACTCGACAGGGGCGGCAGGGGAAAAATCTTTCAACAAGACAAATTCTTCCTGGGCAATGCGCACCGTGCATTGGTGAACAAGGCCCATTTTCATTTCGCCGGGAATATTGTGCGCTATTACGCCCGATTGATTTGCAGCGGGCGGAGGAGGGCCTAACTTTTCCAATAACTTGCAAAATTCCAGGATGTCACTTCGTATCCTGTTCCGCTCCAAAATGATCTCATCGTTGCCAAGCGTTCCCTTGATACTGGATGAACTGAGGTTGCTGTATCTTGCCTTGAGCGCAGATAACTGGTTATCCAAATCGCTGTTCTTAAAAGCCGCTACCCACTCCGCCAGAACATCCAGCGCTTTTTCGATAAAATCAAACTCAACCAGCCTGATGACTTCTTTGGCAGGTAAATGGGGGCCAGGGGCTCCGGCAGAATGGGGGGTATTGCCTTCCATGGATCTCGGTATTATAAAGGGTATTATGTCCGGTGACCAATGGCATGCGAAAAAATGTATACCACTTCTCACAAGGACAACTAACAGCCTGTAATTTGAAAAAATAAAAATTCGCAAATCACAGGTTACCAGGCATAAATTTTACCTGGTGCAGGATAATTCCAACCAGGTTTTCGATGCAAATGTAGTAACAGGTTTTTGTTTTGTCAGCTTGAATAAAGAAAAAATCAATATTTTTTCATGTCCTGTGACTCTGAGTTGGAAAAAAAGAACATGCGCCCTCTCAGAATTGATATAACCCCGAAGCTTCGGCGTTCCCACAAAATGAGGCATTTTATTCACACCTATGACGCGACCGAAATATCCGGCTTTCAAAATCCGGGATGGTTTATGTTATCACCGCTGAGTGAACTCCTCTACCCTCCGGCCTAACCCCTTTCTCTCAAGAAACCCATCCAGCACCTCGTCCAGCGTAGGCGCGCCGATCTCCTGCAAGTCGTAAAACACGCGGGTGCTCGGCTTGTCAATTTTGATCACCCGGCGCAGGTCTATGGGCGTACCGATCACCACAGCGTCGCAGTCCGTTTGAGCGATGGTGGTTTCCAAGTCGTGCAATTGCTCGTCTCCGTAGCCCATGGCAGGCAGCAATGTGCCGATGCCCGGGTACTCGCGGAAGGTGTCTATGATCTTGCCGCTTAGGTACGGGCGGGGGTCCACCAATGCCGCTGCGCCGAACTTTTTGGCAGCCAGGGTGCCCGCCCCGAAAGTCATACCGCCGTGGGTGAGCGTAGGACCGTCCTCAATGGCCAATACCCGTTTGCCGCGGATCACCGAGGGGTTTTCCACTTTGATGGGCGATGCGGCGTCGATCACTGTGGCGGCTGGATTAAGGCGCTCTATGGCAGCGCGCACCCGTTCGATGCCCTCCGGCGCGGCGCTGTCTATCTTGTTGATGATGACCACGTCGGCCAAACGCACGTTCACCCCGCTGGGATAATATGCGGACTCGTGGCCGGGCCGGTGCGGATCGGCTACGGTGATGTAGAGGTCGGATTTATAGAAAGAAAAATCGTTGTTGCCGCCGTCCCACACGATGACGTCGCAGCCGTCGGGGTCGTTTTCAGCGGCGCGCAGGATGGCCTCGTAGTCAACCCCTGCATAGATGACGTTGCCGCGGGTGATGTGCGGCTCGTATTCCTCCATCTCCTCGATGGTGCAGTGGTGTTTGGCCAAATCCTCAATGTGGGCAAAGCGCTGCACCGCCTGTTTGACCAAATCGCCGTAGGGCATGGGGTGACGGATGGCCACTACGCGCAGTCCTTGCTGCATGAGCAATTCTACGATGAGTCGCGCCGTCTGGCTCTTGCCGGAGCCGGTGCGCACCGCGCATACGCTGATGAGCGGTTTGCGGCTGCTGAGCATGGTAGCGCCCGGCCCCGGCAAAGTGAAGGAAGCGCCTGCCGCCTGTACCAAGGCGCTCAGTTCCATCACGTATTGATTGCTCACATCGCTGTAGGCGAACACGCACTCGTCCACGCCGAAGCGCCGGATGAGACCAGGCAAGTCATCCTGTGAATAAATGGGTATCCCGGCGGGATAGAGCGGCCCTGCCAATTCAGCCGGATAGCTCCTTCCCTCGATGTCGGGGATCTGCGCTGCGGTGAAAGCGACCACTTCGCAGCGGTTGTCGTCGCGGTATAAGGTATTGAAATTGTGGAAGTCGCGCCCAGCGGCGCCGATGATGATCACTTTTCTCTTTCTCACGGCGGTCAATGGTTTGGTTAGGAAATTTTCCGCTATATTAGGCTGCTTACAGTGGCCGGGCAATGACTTTGGTCAAGGGTGGAGGGGGACTTTTATCTTGAAGCAAAATTTTTAAATTATTATTTGGATAGCAATAAAACCCGTCGTATATTTGTTTTGCAAATGCACTGTCTGCTATAATCTCGTATAGACAAATTTCCACAGACCCGATTCGCTATATTGTTATAAGACGACCTGACACACTAGGAGAAAACTACCCGGTACTATGTCTTGGGCATGGTTTCTATGTCTTTTGCCAGGAAATCCTCTAAAACTTACAATGTTTACCTGCTGAGGGTAACAAAATCTTCTTTTCGACAGACTTTGAATTGAACCGTACCGCAATGATGTAACGCACTTGTATTGGACAACACGCAAAACCCAAAAGGTATGAAGCTCCAATTCGTATTCCCCCTTCTGCCGCTCGCAGGCGCCATGATCGGCGTATTGACTATCCTGCTTTGGCGGCAACGCAAAGCCTTGGAAAAACTCCGGCGCGGCATCGCCCGCGACTTACACGACGAGCTCGGCGCTTCGCTGAGCAACATTACCCTGCTCACCGGGCTTGTCTCCCAGGAACTTCCCTGCGGATCGAAGGGCAGGGCGCAGGAATTTTTAGACCGCATCAGCGAGGAAGCGGATAAAGTACACGACTCCATCAGCGATACCGTAGCCGTTCTCGGAAGTTCCTGCCGGAAACTCGGTCATTTGGCGGCGCTTATCAATCGCCACGGGTATGAATTGCTGCAGGAAAAAGGCATCGCATTTTCCTTATTGCTGCCTCAAGCGCTGAAGGAGACCCACATTCCCGCCTCCCGCCGCCGCGACCTCTACCTCATCATCAAAGAAGCGCTGCACAACATAATGCGTCATTCCGGGGCGAGCGAGGCAAACGTGCAGTTCCGTGCAGATTGCCGGCGCCTGTATTGCACCATCGGGGACAACGGGCACGGCTTTGACGCTTCCCGGACGCATGCCGGCAACGGCCTGACCAACATGAAACGAAGGGCCGGCGCCATCATGGGGAGCCTGAAAATAGTCTCGTCTCCCGGCAATGGATGCGTGCTCCTGCTCACGGTACCGCTTCGTCCTTTGTGGTACCCGGCCTGGTTGCTCCGCTCCCGGAGAGACGCCTTGGTTGCGGCCCAAGGGCTCGCTCCTGAAGCGCCCAGTCAGCCCGCTCATGCGGCGCAACTGCCCAATGCGCCCGCAGTTGCATAAATAATAAATACACCAATGTGTAGTTGTAATGCCAGGTAATTCTTAAGATATTGCCACTCCAAAAAACACCTGATGCCGCCTTTTACCATACTCATCTGCGAAGACAGCACCGAAAAGCGCGACTATCTGCAGTTGTTGCTGAAAGGATACGGCGATTTCGAGCTTGCCGGGGCATTCGCCACAGGCGAAGAGGCAGTAGCGAACGCGGCCAAGCTGGCGCCGGATGTAGTCATCATGGATATCGAACTACCCGGCATCTCAGGTATTGAAAGTACCCGGCTCATTAAGGAAACACTGCCCGAGGCACATATCATCATGTACACCGTATATGAAGACGAAGACAAACTCTTCGACTCCCTGTGCGCCGGGGCAAGCGGCTATCTGCTCAAACAGACCCCGCCCCACCGGTTGGTTGAATCCATCACCGAAGTTATGGAGGGCGGCTCCCCCATGTCGCCGGGCATTGCCAACAAATTGGTCAAGTATTTCAACCAACTCCCGGCCAAAGAAGAATACCGGCTCTGTGAACGGGAACTCAATATCCTGAAGCTCTTAGTGGAGGGGCTGCCTATCAAGGTTATTGCCGAAAAAGTCTTTCTATCCATTGACGGCGTAAAAAACAACCTGAGGAACATCTACCGCAAGCTGCACGTAAGCTGCGGAAAGGAGGCGGTGGCGAAGGCGATCCGGGAGCGGATCGTGTGAGAAACTACACTTTGGTGTAGAAATGCTTTTTGACTATTTTTTGGAATAAAATTACATATATCTTTGCTCAAGGATTTTCTATTTCTACCAAATAGATAATTTCCATATTTTTCTTCTGAATCCGCCGCAGTGTGACTCAGGGCGGCGAAGCCGTATTTTTTGCTCCTCTCAAAGCGCCTTAACCTGTAATATTCAATGAACCTCCCCGCCACCGAAGATGTCAGATGGCATGTGCTGCTGGTGAAGCCGCGGTCTGAAAAAAAAGTAGGTCAACGCCTCAACGACCTCGGCTTCGAAGCCTGTGTGCCTACCCAGTACCAGATGCGCCAGTGGAGCGACCGCCGCAAAAAAGTGGAGGTCGTACTATTTAATAACTACGTTTTCGTAGCCACCGACACCAAACGCCGCAACGAGGTCTTCCAGGCCGGGCACATCCTTAAATATGTTCAATTCGCCGGCCGCATCGCCACGCTCAGCGACAAGGAGGTAGCCATGGTCAAAAGGCTCGCCCACTTGGAAGCCCCTGTGGAGATTACCTATGAAAGTTTTCGCGTGGGTGAAACAGTGGAAGTACTGACCGGGCCGCTGGCAGGCTACTGCGGCGCCGTGACGGCCGTGAGCGGCAATACCCGGCTTCAATTGGCGCTGCCGAGCTTGCAGTGCTTTGCGCAGGTGGAGGTGAGGGGGGAGGAGGTGAGGAGAATCGGCAACCCGGTTATTTAACCCTACGTATATTAT
>CAZNYK010000052.1:11824-26510 GCA_964577215.1 uncultured Saprospiraceae bacterium | reverse complement strand
GGATGACTTTGCGTGGATACAATCATTGAGAGGTGTCTCACACCACTGCCGCCAGCCTTGCCGCCTGGTCAATGGCCCGCTTGGCGTCCAATTCCATGGCTTCGAAAGCGCCTCCGATGAGGTGCGTTTTTATCCCTGCGCTTTGCAGCGGCGCCAGCAGTTCGCGCAGCGGTTCCTGGCCCGCGCAAATGATGATGTTGTCCACTTCCAGCAGGCGGGGTTCGCCTTTTGCGGTGATGTGCAGGCCGGCGTCGTCCACCTTGAGGTATTGCACTTCGCTGAGGGTTTGCACCTTGTGGCGGCGCAGGTCGCTACGGTGTATCCATCCGGTGGTTTTGCCGAGTTTTTCGCCGGGTTTGCCGGCAGAGCGCTGCATGAGGAATATCTCGCGGGCAGGCGGATGTACTTCGGCCCGGGTCAGCGCGCCGCGCTGGGCGTACTGCATGTCCACGCCCCAGGACTTCATGAACAATTCAGGCTCCAGTGCCGTGCGGCTGCCCTCGTGCAGGAGAAAGGAGGCCACGTCGTAGCCGATGCCCCCCGCCCCGATGATGGCCACGCGACGGCCTACGGCACGGCCGTGCTTGAGCACGTCGATGTAACTCAGCACTTTGGGGTGGTCAATGCCTTCCAACTGTATTTGGCGCGGCGCAATGCCCGTGGAAAGCGCCACCTCGTCGAAACCTTCGGCCATTTCCGCTTCGAAGCGGGTGTTGAGGTGCAGGTTGACGCCGGTAAGCTCGATCTGCCGGCGAAAGTAGCGAAGCGTTTCGTTGAATTCTTCCTTGCCGGGAATGCGCCGGGCCATGTTGAACTGTCCGCCGATGCCGGCTTCCGCTTCAAAGAGATGCACCTCGTGGCCCCGGCCCGCCGCAATGGTGGAAAAGGCCAAGCCTGCCGGACCGGCGCCCACCACGGCGATGCGCTTCTTATGTGCGGCGGGCAGGTAGTTGAGTTCCGTCTCATGGCAGGCGCGCGGATTCACCAAGCAGGAAGCGATCTTGCCCTTGAAGGTGTGGTCCAAACAGGCCTGGTTGCAGGCGATGCAGGTGTTGATCTCGTCGGCGCGTTGTTCAGCGGCTTTTTTTACAAAACCGGGATCGGCCAAGAAGGGGCGAGCCATGGATACCATATCGGCGTGGCCCTGCGCGAGGATGTTTTCCGCCACTTCCGGCGTGTTGATGCGGTTGGAGGTGATGAGCGGGATGCCCACCTTGCCCATGAGGCGCTGTGTGACCCAACTGAATCCGCCGCGCGGCACCATCATGGCGATGGTGGGGATGCGGGCTTCATGCCAGCCGATGCCCGTGTTGATGATGCTGGCGCCGGCGGCTTCGATCTCGTGGGCCAGGAGTTCCACTTCCTCCCAGGTACTGCCTTCCTCCACCAAGTCGAGCATAGAGAGGCGGTAGATGAGGATAAAATCCCGCCCCACGGCTTCGCGTGTGCGGCGCACGATCTCCACGGCAAAGCGGATTCGGTTTTCAAATGGGCCGCCCCACTTGTCGGTGCGCTTGTTGGTGCGCGCCGCAATGAACTGGTTGATGAGGTAGCCTTCCGATCCCATGATCTCCACCCCGTCGTAGCCGGCTTCCTGCGCCAGCAGGGCGCAGCGCACAAAGTGGCGTATCTGCCGTTCCACGCCGCTTGCCGTGAGCGCCCAGGGCTTGAAGGGCGATATGGGCGACTGTATGCGGCTGGGCGCTACGCACAGCGGGTGGTAGCCGTAGCGGCCGGAGTGCAGTATCTGCATGCATATCTTTCCTCCCTCGGAATGCACTGCCTGTGGGATGACGGCATGCCGGCGCGCATCGGCGCGGGAGGTCATTTTGCCGGCAAAAGGCGCTACCCATCCGGAAATATTGGGCGCTATTCCGCCCGTGACGATAAGCCCTGCGCCGCCGGCAGCGCGCTCGGCGTAAAAGCGGGCCATTTTTTCCATGCCCTTGGGGCTTTCTTCCAGGCCGGTGTGCATAGAGCCCATCAAAACGCGATTGGGCAAGCGGGTGAACCCCAAATCCAGGGGCTTCAGCAAGTGTGGATACAATGTGCTCATAAGAGCGGAAAGATAAGCAGAAGCGCGGAATTAACAAGCCCTTATGCTCGCTTAAGCTCCAACAACCCTACTTCAGGCAATATGCCTACCCGGCCAGGATAGCCGAGAAAGCCCAAGCCCCGGTTCACGTAGAGCCATTGCTTGCCGGAGCGGTAAAGCCCGGCCCACTCCTTATATACATATTGGATCGGGCTCCACTTGACCCAGCCGGGAATTTCCACGCCGAACTGCATCCCGTGGGTATGGCCGGAGAAGGTGATGTGAATGTCTTTGAACAGGGAAGTGACCTGGCTGCTCCAGTGAGACGGATCGTGGGAGAGCAGGAGCTTGAGCGCGGCGCGGCCGGCGCCTTCGAAAGCCTTGGCCAAATCGCCGTACTTGGGAAAGCGCATGTGGGAGGAGTAGTTTTCTACGCCTATGACGGCCACCTCGGCGCCGTTGATGGAGAGTATGCGGTGCTCGTTGAGCAGGAGTTGCCAGCCGAGGCGTTTGTGTACCGCTTTGAGTTTTTCAAAATTTTCGATCTTGGCTTCGGCGTTCGGCCAGCCCACATAGTCGCCGTAGTCGTGATTGCCCAATACGGAGTACACCCCGTAGCGGGCCTCTATCTTGTCGAAGATATCCAGGAATGCGTCCATTTCCGAAGCGACGTTGTTGACTAAGTCACCGGTGAAAAAAACGAGATCGGGCTTCTGGGCGTTGATCAGGTCCACAGCGGCTTTTACCGGTTCGCGATAGAGGAAGCTGCCGGAGTGTATGTCTGAAATTTGTACGATGCGCAGTCCTTCCAGAGCCTCGGGGAGGTCTTCCAGCGCCAGGGATTCGCGGTAGAGTTTGTAGCGGTAGGGATTGCGCAAAATACCGTAGGAAAGCGTGAGAAAAGGCAGGCTGCCCAATACGATGCCGAGGTTGGAGAGAAACCGCGACCGGCTGTAGTCGAAAATGTCTTTGCCGGAAGCTTTTTCATATATCCACAATCCGGCCCGGCGCAGGTCGTCGGCCAGGATGACGGTTGCGATGAGCAGCTTTGAGAAATAAGCAATAAAGAGGAAGCTCCGGGCAAAAGTCGTAAACGGCTTGGGCAAGCCTGCCGTATATCCGGCCTGGGAAGCGCCGATATATAGCAGCAGGAATACGGGTACCGACCAATACAATGCGGTCACGGTATGGCGCAGCGGTGCAGACCAGCTTTGTGAGATGGTTCGAAAGGCCTGGAAAGCATACAGGTCGAGAGCGAGCAGAAAGCCGGTGAAAATGAGAAAGCGCATAGACGGATCAGTGGTTTTTTGCGGTGGTCGTTCAAAGCAGTCTATATAATGCAGCGCGCCCGGCTTTTGTTGCCGGAATTTGACAGTAAGCCGACAATAAAAAAAGCAGCCGGGATATATTTTCCCGCGTTTGACAGCGTTATACGGGAAACGAAAGTTTCATTAGAATTTTTTTCATTTGAAAGCCTTGATGGGTACCGAAGTTAATTTCTAAAACAGCTAAAAAGCGCCGATGATCTGAAGATTTTACACATGTACTGAAATTAAATTTTTTAACAGTTGATATTGTTTTGTTAAAACAAAATTAAATTCTGTTAAAAATTTGACTCTGTGAGTGCAGTCCTTTATCTTTGCACCGTGTAATTAACTTCAAAAAACCGCGAACCTGTTTAATTAACTGACAAATTCAAGTACCCATGAAAAAGATCATTCTTTCCCTTGCCGTTTTCGCTTTTGCAGCAGGCAGCCTCGAGGCTCAGGCAGTTTTAAAGAAAGGCTCTGTTGATTTTGCAGCCGGTGTCGGTCTGGTGCCGACTTATGTGGCCGATGGCGCCCACATCAACATGTTGCCCGTCAATTTGCGCCTGGGCTTCCGCCTGAGCGACAACTTCAGCATGTCGGCTTTCGCCGCCTACTCCGCCTCCGAAAAAAACAATGTGATCCGCCCCGATGATTCCATCGACAACATCAAGAACCAGGAAGTGACCCTTGGGGTACGCGGCGCTGTACACGCCCTGCGCGCCGAACGTTTCGACATCTACGGCGGCTTCATGCTGGGATACAACATGCCCAATACCGAAGTCACCCAGGTGACTGCTCCCAAAAGCGGCAACCCCATACCTGGCGGTTTGCAGCCTTCTTTCACCCGGGAAGCAACCAATAAAATGACTTACAGCGGGTTTATCGGCGCCAGCTACTTAGCAGGCCGCAACCTCGGCGTCTTCGGAGAACTGGGCTACGGAATTTCCCTGTTCAACGTGGGCATGCAATGGAAACTGCGTTAAGAGACAACAACACCCCCAATTAACCAAATTTCAGGATGAGTCATTCCCGCAGGGGGATGGCTCATTTCTTTTCCGGGAAATCCCGGAAGCGCTCTTCCCTCTGAACAAAAGGCCGTAAATTTGTTTCTCTTAGAGTCTGTTTACACAAAACGCACTCCATGACCCAAACGGCATCTTCCGATACCCGGCCAGGGCCCCTGCGGCGGGCGCTGTTCATCTGGCTGCTCGCAGGACTTATCATGATCTTTGTTCAAATTGTAGTGGGCGGAATCACCCGGCTCACCGGCTCCGGCTTGTCAATTACCAAGTGGGAGATCGTGATCGGGACGCTCCCTCCCCTGAACCACCAGCAGTGGGAAGATGCGTTTGACCTATACAAAGCCACACCCCAGTATCAAAAGATCAATGCCGGAATGAGCATGAGCGAGTTCAAGTTCATCTACTTTTGGGAGTACATTCACCGCTTGTGGGCGCGAAGTATGGGGTTTGTCTTCCTCATTCCCTTTCTCTTCTTCTGGCGCAAGGGCGCCATCGAACCGGCCCTGATGAAAAGGCTGGGCGTTACCGTGCTCCTGGCTGCGGTGGTGGCGGCTTTCGGCTGGATCATGGTGGCCAGCGGCTTGGTGAACCGCCCCTGGGTGAATGCTTATAAGCTCACCCTGCACCTCTCCCTGGCGCTTGTAGTGTATAGCTACCTTTTGTGGACAATACTGTTGTTTTTTCCACCCCGAACCGGACTTATCCACAGCCCTGTGTTGAGAAAGTGGGGGAAAGCCCTGCTGGTTCTGACTGCCCTGCAAATCGCTTTGGGCGGCTTGATGTCCGGCATGAAAGCCGGGCTGTTCTACCCCACATGGCCCGATATGAACGGGGAGTGGGTGCCTGCCGTGCTGTTCCAGGCAGGCAGTTGGACTGCCGACAACTTCATCCATTACGACAGCGGGCCTTTTATGAGCGCCTTGGTGCAAACCGCTCACCGTTCGGCGGCTTACGTATTGACAATCATGGTCTTATGGTTTTTTTTCAAGGCCTTGCCCAAAGCCGGATCGCCGGCATTGCGCATGGGACTGTGGTGGATGCTGGCCATGCTGGCAGTTCAGGTCGCTCTCGGGATTCTCACCGTGATACATTGTAAGGGAACCATTCCGGTGGGATTGGGGGTGTTGCATCAGGCCGGCGGCGTATTGCTGCTTACATCGCTGATTTTCGTATATTTCCAGGTGCGCCAGGGGCGTCTAAAATAGTATTGTTGAAAACTTTGTGGAAAACGCGTATGCCCGTTTTTTGGCTCGACGAAAGACTTGAATTTCCTCCGCCCCACCAGGCAGAACCGAGCGGTATCCTGGCCGTTGGGGGCGACTTGTCGCCAGCCCGCTTACTCACCGCTTACCGGCAGGGCGTTTTCCCCTGGTTCAATCCCGATGACCCTATCTTGTGGTGGTCGCCCGACCCCCGCTTCGTACTTTTTCCCGCAGAATTGCGCATGGCTCGCAGCATGAGACCTTATTTCAACAACCGGCGCTTTGACCTGACCGTGGATACTCGCTTCGAAACGGTGATCCGGGCTTGCAGCGAACATTTCCGGCCAGGGCAGGGAGGCACCTGGATCACCGAGGAAATGGTACAGGCGTACTGTACCCTGCACCACATGGGTTACGCTCATTCGGTAGAAGTGTGGCAGGAGGGTAAGTTGGTGGGGGGGCTGTACGGCATCGCCCTGGGCATGGTTTTTTTCGGAGAGTCCATGTTCGCTACGGTGGGCAATGCTTCCAAATACGGCTTCATTGCCCTGGTAAAGCGCCTCCATCTCCTGGGCTTCCGGCTCATTGACTGCCAGCAGGAAACCCGCCACTTGTCTTCGCTGGGCGCAAGGGGGATATCGCGGCAAAAGTTCACAGGCCTGCTTCGCGAATATGCGTTGCCGCCGGATATAGTGGGAAATTGGAGTGAAAAGAAAGCGTTTGAAGCACTTGGAAATTTGGAAATATGAACCGCAAAAAACACATGTCCTCCCCTTACACCCGCCTTTTTTCCAGGGTGTACGACCCCGTCATGCGCGGGTTCGAGGAAAAGGTGCTGCTCCGCAAACGAAGGGAATTACTTCATGATCTGGCAGGGGATGTGCTGGAAGTGGGCGCCGGCACGGGCGTCAATTTCGCCCTGTATCCGGCGGGCGCAAAAGTGATCGCGTGCGAACCTTCCCTGCCCATGCTGGCGCAGGCGCACCGGAAATTGGAACGGGTTCCCCCGAAAGCGTCGATCGAACTGGTGCACGCAGGCATCGGCGACGAGGAACTGGAGGCGCACATTCCCCCCGGCGGATTCGACGCGGTGGTCTTTACTTTGGTATTGTGCACCATTCCTCATCCGGAAGAGGCCGTTTTATTAGTGAAGAAATGGCTCAAGCCTGGCGGCAGGCTCTTCGTGCTCGAGCACATCGCATCGGAAAGGCGCATGGGGCGCGCTCTGCAACGCGCGGTAGAACCGGTATGGACTTCGTTGGCGGAAGGTTGCCGCCTCACCCGCCATACGGATGCGATGCTCGGCGAGCTGGGTTTTAGCCCGGAGTGGGAGCGCTATTTTACCACCGGCATGCGTTTTTACTACGGCGTTTTTCGCTCTGACACATAGCAGGGCTATTCAAGTACTTCAATCAAGTAGCCGCCCTGCGCCGTCATTTCTCCGAAAGGTTCAAGATGAAGCCCGTGCCGTGCCGCCTCCCGGCGGAAGTCTTCCGTATGTCCGGCTTCAATCGCCACCAGCAGGCCGCCGCTGGTTTGGGGGTCGCAAAGGATATGCCGCCGGCGCTCGCCCAGGGGCGCCACGCAGTGGCCGTAGCTGTCCCAGTTGCGCTGGGTGCCTCCGGGTATGCAGCCCTCATCTAAATAGTGGTCTAGTACGGCGCGGTCCATGAGCGGGATTTTTTCCCAATGCAGCACAGCAGAGGTTCTGCTTGCCTCGCACATTTCGCCGAGGTGGCCCAGCAACCCGAAGCCGGTCACGTCGGTCATGGCTTTCACATAGGGCAGCCGGGCGAAGTCGGCGCCGGGTTTGTTGAGTATCACCATGCTGTCGCGCGCCATTGTGCTGTGCTGGGGCAGCAACTTGTTTTTCTTTTGCGCGGTGGTGAGGATGCCCACGCCGAGCGGTTTGGTGAGAAAAAGCCGGCAACCGGGCGTTGCGCCGCCATTCTTTTTGAGGTGGCCTATGGGTACCGTACCCGTAACGGCCAGCCCGAAAATAGGCTCCGGGCTGTCAATGCTATGCCCGCCGGCCAGCGGGATACCTGCTTCTGCGCAAGCTTTGCGGCTGCCTTCCACCACGGCGTTGGCTACTTCAGCAGGCAATACGTTGATGGGCCAGCCAAGCACGGCAATGGCCATAATGGGCGTACCCCCCATGGCGTACACGTCGCTGATGGCATTCACGGAAGCGATGCGCCCGAAATCTTCGGGGTCATCTACTATGGGCATAAAAAAATCGGTAGTGCTCACCACAGCCGTGCCGTTACCCAGGTCGAATACCGCCGCGTCGTCGCGTTCTTCGTTGCCGACCAGTAATTGGGGGAAATGAAATTTTTCGCTTTGGTGATGCAGTATCCGGTCTAATACTTTGGGCGCGATCTTGCAGCCGCAACCTGCGCCGTGGCTGTATTGGGTGAGTTTGAAATCGGCGGGAGTTTTCAGTTCCATAATTCATTGTTCTTGGTGAAGTCGATCAATTCGGCGGCTATGTGTTCGGGTTCATATTCCGAGGGAGAAAGCCGGAAGTGCCGTCCTTTGTTCATGGCGTCAAGCGAGTGGCGGTATGTTTTGTCGTAATAAGCCAGCGCGATTGCAGCGGCATTGGAGTAGTTGCCCGCTTCCAGGGCTTCGAGTGCGGCGCGTAGGTTGAGGCCGCCGATTCGGGGTGCAATTTTTTGGAATGATTCTGCCAGTTTCGATTGGGGGAATCCCGCATACACCTCCACCAAGTGTGCTATTCGCTGCTCGAAGGGTATATCTACCTCGATCATGGGCGCGGCGCAAATGCGCTGCCAGAATTCGTTGGGTATCTGTATTTTCCCGATGGCTTTGCTTTCGCTTTCAATCCAAACCGGGCGGGCCGTATCCAATTTGGCAAATGCGTCGTAGAGGTCGTTGCCGAATTGCTCTTGAGAGGGCTGGGGCAGTTCGCCGATAGCGCCGAAAGCAGACCCCTTGTGGTGGGCCAGCGCTTCGAGATCGATGATCTGCTCACCGGCATTTTGGAGGGCATGAAGGATGCGGGTTTTGCCTGCTCCGGTTTCCCCGCCCAGTACGATCAGGTATGCCGGTCGCTCAGCGAGTTGCTCAAGAATATACCGCCGGTAGCTTTTGTAGCCGCCTTCGAGGGTGACTACGTCAAAGCCTGCGGTCTCCAACAGCCAGGCCATGCTGCCGCTGCGCTGGCCGCCACGCCAGCAATGTACGGCTACGCGGCGCTGCGGCGCTAAGCGAATGGCCTCCTCCACGTAGTGTTTCATGCGCTGTCCGGCATATTCCAGCCCTTTTAGGAACGCAGGCTCAGGCCCTTTTTGTTTATAGAGGGTACCTACTTCAGCGCGTTCGGCATCTGAGAAGAGCGGGAGGTTATGCGCATCGGGAATGTGGCCGGAGGCGTATTCCGCGGGGGTGCGTACGTCAAGCAGGACGCGTTCTGAACGCGCCGCCAGGAATTGCGCTGCGGTATTCTTAAAGGGCATGGGGTAAAACCATACCGGTAATCAGAGCCACTGCTCGGCGTTGCTCTTCACGTTAACGCCGATGTCCTGTTTTTTCTCCTTGGAAGGAATGGTGCCGAAGATATAATCCCACAAGGGAGAGGACACCCCGAACATCACTTCTTCTTCGCTGTAATGATGAATGGCGTGATTGACCCAAAGAGCCCTGA
This sequence comes from uncultured Saprospiraceae bacterium, assembly GCA_964577215.1. Lineage (GTDB taxonomy): Bacteria > Bacteroidota > Bacteroidia > Chitinophagales > Saprospiraceae > UBA2329. The sequence goes on along the minus strand of CAZNYK010000052.1, from coordinate 17,271 downwards.
AGAAGTTTTTCGGCATCGAGAAAATATGCACGGAGTAATGGATGAGCAGATAAAAGGCATATCCTACCATAAAGCCTGCCAAAAAGGAAAAGCCGAGGTCTCCGAGGATAAGCCGGAAAAGCCCCAACAGAAGCGTGCCGACGACAACGCTCAAAGCAGGAGGCATGGCCAAACGCTGCTTGTCTTTGGGATATTCGTGGTGAACGCCGTGCATGGTCCATTGAAATTTCTTGCGCGCCTCGGTACTTGGATCAATATGATACACATAACGGTGTACCAGGTACTCCGCAAATGTGAAAAAAACCGTTCCGCCGAGGAATAAACCGGCTATTTGCCAATTGGTAAGGTCGGTAGCAACTTTGGTCCACCATATCAACCCTGCCGCGTACAGGAAGAACATAGTAACAGGCACGGCAATGTGCGTACGAGTAAGACTGTCCAGGAACTTGTTGTTAAACAGCTTTACAGAAATGTTTTCATTCGAGATCGGGCGAGAATGCCTGGCATTTTTCATAACATACCTTATTTGGGGCCCAAAGTTAGCAACATTCTCCCGGACCGAAAGAAAAAAAATCGCGCGTAAAATTTTATATGCCGAGGGTTTGCCGCAAATACCTTTGATATTTAAGGCGGTAACTCTTGTAAGCGCGCATGAAATTATCGTACTGAGAGGTAGGGTGCTGTACTCCGAGAAAACCCTGTTGTTTCATCCAGTCGTCGTTGTACACTTTCCCGAGATAGCGGCTGCCGTGGTCGGGGAAAAGCGCCGCCACCACATCGGTGGGTTTCAGGCGGTCTTTGATCTGGAAGACGCACTGCATGGCGGCGCCGGCTGAATAGCCTACGAACAGACCTTCCATGCGGGCGAGCTGGCGGCAGCGGTGTGCGCTGGCGCGGTCGGTCACCTTGACGAAGTCGTCCACCAAGTCGAAGGCCATGTTGTCGGGAATGATATTTTTGCCCAGGCCCTCGATTTTGTAGGGGCGGATTTCATCGCGGTCGTAAATGCCGGTTTCCCAGTATTTTTTGAGCACCGAGCCGTATGCGTCCACTCCAATGATCTTGATGCCGGGATTTTTTTCCTTCAGGAAGCGGGCCGTCCCTGATAGCGTGCCTCCGGTACCCGCGCAACACACGTAGTGCGTGATGCGCCCCTCGCTTTGCTCCCATAATTCCGGACCGGTGGTGTGGTAGTGGGCATCAGCGTTGTCCAAATTGAAATTCTGAGCCAGGTAGAAGGCCCCGGGTATGTCGCGGGCGATTTGCTCCGCCCGGGAGTAGTAGGAACGGGGATCCTCAGGATCAACATCCACGGGGCATACGACCACCTCTGCTCCCATCGAGCGCAAGAGGGAAATTTTTTCCCCGGATGCCTTGCTGGTTACGGTAAGGACGCACTTGTATCCTTTGATGCCGCACACCATGGCGATGCTGTAGCCGGTGTTGCCGGAGGTTGCCTCTACCACAGTGGCGCCGGGCTTGAGCTTGCCGGCTTTTTCAGCCCGCTCGATCATGTAGAGGGCAATGCGGTCTTTGGCCGACTGGCCGGGATTGAAGGCTTCCACCTTTGCCAAAATAAGACCGGGAAGATCTTTGGCGATCTTGTTGAGCTTGATGAGCGGCGTTTGGCCGATAGTTGCTAAGACGTTTTCGTAGTACATAGTCGTTTACCTTTTTGGCTTTTGCGGCGTATTCACAAAAAGACAAAACCGGTTTTGACGCTTTTCGGGGTGCGATTTCAAATTGACAGTTGCTTATTCCTACGGCAAAGGTAGAAAAAATCGAGTATTGTATCCTTCCTTATGTAAAAAACCTGCGACATTGAACCAAAACCGGTTTGCATGCGTATATTGCCCTGTGGTCCAAGGCGCCGGAGTTTTCCCCGCACCTTCGGCACACCACCCTAAATACGCTTGCATGGCCATCGGAAAAGTGCTTCTCAAGGTTCGCCTTATCCTCTATCACAAAGGCCAGATATTGTTGCTGCAGCAAACCAAACCGAACGGGGGGAACTACACCCTCGTAGGCGGCAACGTGGAAAGCTGGGAAAACGCCCCGCAGGCACTCATCCGAGAAGCTTTTGAGGAAGCCGGCGTGGTGCTCAAGGAAAAAGACCTCCAGTTGGTGCATGTGCTCCAGAAAATTAAAAACGGCGAGCATCGCGTTACCTTGTACTTCAAAACCTACCGCTGGGAAGGCCGCCTCATGGCCAAAGAAGTGCACAAATTCAAAGAATGCGAATGGTTTCCCTTGGACGAACTGCCCAAAAACCTGACCGAAACCGTGCGGCATGTCCTGCAGAACTACAGGGACGGGGTGATGTTCTCGGTTTTTCGCTGAAATGCGCCCGGCTGAAAGAGATTTCGCCCAAGCCCCATCCCTTTACATCCTATTCCTTAGGCCAGTACGGCTTGATGTCAAAAAAATAAATCGTTTCGTCAAAAACCCCCAGCGGGTGGGCCAGCCACTTGTCCATGTCCGGCCTGCTTAGATAGGTGCTGTCGCTGATCACCAGCGTGGTGGCGCGCCACTGGGCATAGCGCTCCAGGTCGGCATTGCTGAAAGATTCGTCAGGACGGGTGGCCCAGCCTTTAAGGTTCAGGTAGTACAGGTTCACGTTAGGCGTCAGGTCGGGTACTACCACTGATAGAGAGGAATCGTAGGTAATGCCCTTCTCCGCCATGAAGGCGTGCAACTCATTCTTTTTGAGAAAGCTCCGGTTGAAAGGCGCTATGTAGTGGTCGTTGCCGTAGTAGTCCTCCAGGTGTTTTTTGCCGTAGGCGAGCGATGACAACGCGAAAGCGGCCAGTACAAGGGGCAATATCACCGCCCCGGCTTTTGCCGGCAGTTTATTTTTCAGCCACCATGCCGCCATGGAAAACACAAGTATTGCCAACGGCATGATGTCGATGACGTAGTAGTGATGCACCAAAATCTGGTTGTAAAAAAGCAATAGAAAAGCTGCCGAACCCAGCAGCATGAACCACGCAAAAGCATACACCGGCCGGGGAAATTGCCGCGGTAGTACGAGCACTGCGGGCAAAAGCGCCAAAAAGGCCCAAATACCCGCCTTGCTGAAATAAATGGAGTGGTACCACAGGTAGATTTCTCTCCCGTAGCGCATGATCTCCTCTTTGGGCATTTTCCATATCGGCATGATGTAGGTCATCAGCAGGCCGGAGTGGTTGGATTTGTTGTAGTGATTGGCCCACAGGTACCAGGCCGCAGAGAGAAGCACGATGACCGCCCCTCCCGCAAGGAAGCTCCACAATGCAGTCCTGTCCGGAAAATATTTTTCCCGCCCGCTTTTGGATGTAAAAAAAAGCCACTTGGCAGCCGCCATAGCCGCCAAAGGCACAACGAGCGTGCTCACCTTGATAAGCGCCGCCAGCAGGAAAAAGGCCCCCGCAAAGATCAAGCGCCCCCGGCCCGGTTGCTCCCAGTAGCGCATCAAGCCATAGGCGCCCACCAAGGCAAGCCCCAACCCGGCGGGGTTGGGCAGGAAATTAAACCCGTAAAAGGCCAGTAGCGGCGAGCCGTAAAAAGCCCAGGGAAGCAACCATGATGCCGCCCAGTTTCCCGTCCATTGCAGCAGCATTTTCGACCAGGCCCACATACCTGCGGTAAAGCAGCCGAAAACTACCAGCCGCAATATCACATCGTGCGGCCCGAAGATGTGATACAAAGCTGCCGCGATATAGTACAGGATGGGAAATTCTCCTACTGCCGCGTTGTTGCCGCCCAATACGTGGTGTACTTTGGGCTGGAAAAAATGCATGCCGTTTTCATAGTAGCACCGGGCCAGCGACGCGCTGTCGGCCTGCCGCCAGTTGTGCAGCGAAAATGGGCCGAGCTGCGCGATGTCGGCGTAGTTGTAGTACCAGGCGATAAGGGCAATGCCGGTGAGAAATGCGGCGCTGTGCAGGTACCCGGCGAACTTTTTTGTCTCCATGAGCGAAAAATTGGCCGAAAGATAGGACTTGCGGCTGTTTTCCACGCTCAAATAAACAACTCCTGCGCTAAAACATGCTATATATCAGCCCCAGCCGCCCCGAAAGCCAGAACTGAGACAGTTTTTGCGGGATAAAGGAAAAGGTGGGTACGCCGAAGAAAGCGGGGCCGTCGCTCCAGTTGTACACGGTTGAAAATCCTGCATTCAGGCGTGTGCGAAAATTGAGAAGGTAATCCATCTCAATGCCGGCTTGGGCATTGAGATCGAAAACCTGGCTATTTATCCCGGCAGGCTGAAGCGCCGAAGCGTTGAGGTAATATTTCGGCGTGACAGCGGCGCGGGCGCTCATGCGGGTACGCGAGTTCGGATAATACCCCGCCTCAGCCCCGGCTGTAACAGACAAGAAAAACCACGAGAGCAGGGTTTCGTTAAAATAATTCCGGTTGTGGCGGCCATAACCTGCGGCAAAGGCCAGGGTGTGATCCAGTTGCCAAAACTGGTTGGCCGGACGTTGTTTTTCATACAAGGCCTCAAAGTTGATGCCGTTGGTGAAAGTGGGAGATTCCTCATTGTTGTCGGAAAATTGCCTGTAGGGAGTAAGCCCAATGGAAAAGCGCTTGCCGGAAAAGCGGGTATTCCTGAAAGCATACAACCAATTGTCGGTCAGGGCGGTGAAGTAAAGCAAATCGCCGGTATCGACTATTTTTTTGGATGCGAACCAGTTGTTGAGTTGCGTCAGCTCGAAAATGCGCTGCCGGCGGAAGTCAAATATCCGCTGATTGCGTGCGTAGGCCATTACCCTGCCCAGTTCAAACAGGTCGTCTTGCAGGACGGGCACTTGCAGTACGCCGTTTTCAAACATGTCGTCCATCATAAACTTGGCCCGAAAAACATCGTCAATCGGCTCTATGCGACCCACTCCGAATTTCAATGGCAAACGAACAGTATAATTGACGTTTTCAGAAAGCTGAGGCGGATCAACAGAACTCTTCACATCCCGCCTGCCGTAAAAGCCGAACGCGTCCCAGCCGGCTTCAAGGAACCTGGAGGGAGAAATGTAGAAGCGGTTATATGAGAAGGTTTGAAAATTTGCATTCACCTCAAAAAGCCTGACCTTTTCAGGTACAAAGAGCTGTGGAAATTCGTGTTTGCTCCATCGCAAACTCGGATTAAAAGACACGCTGCGCAGCGCCTGTACTTTGGCGTTGTTTACGAAATGACTGTAAGACCCGCCTAAGTCTTGCCTTATCCCGTCCTGAAGGTTGGATATAAGACCGGAATTGCCGAATCTTCCGGCATTTCCATCAAAATTGCCGCCGATGTCCAATGCCCGCCGGTTGATGTCGGGGAAGCGAAACAGCGAGTAGTCGTAGGCGGTTGTAGTGTCGCTTTGCGCCCATGCGAAAAAGGGGAAAAAGAAAAAAATGAGGAGGAGCGGCCATCCCAAGCCGGAGCGCCCTGACAGGACAGTAATAAGATTCATGGCAAGTGGTTT
>CAZNYK010000052.1:3549-11724 GCA_964577215.1 uncultured Saprospiraceae bacterium | reverse complement strand
ATGCCTTGCAAGCGGTGTTTGTTCAGCCGCCAGGCTTCCCGCACCAAGCGGCGCATGCGGTTGCGATGCACAGCCTTCGGGAATTTCTTTTTGGCCACGCTCATACCGAACTGCAACGGCGCGTCTCCGGGAGCCATATCCACCGGCATAAAGATAACGCGCAGAGGGTATTGTGCAAATGACTGCCCCCGGCTGAACAGCGCGGCAATGCGCTTCCGGCTCTTTAATCTTTCATTTTTTTTAAATTGAAAATCAGTCATTTGCAAAAAAAGTAAAATTTTTTTCTCCCCCGGTTATGGAATTTTGACCCTCCCGGCGTCTTTTTTTATGACAGCAATTTTTTCAAAACCTTAAAATTAGAAAACGCCATGGAAAAGAAGGCAATGTACACCGAAACCTTGAAAACCAAAACCCGCACTTATTTTCTGGACCTCAAGGAGTCAGCCAAAGGCAACAAGTACCTCTCCATCGCGGAAAGCCGCATGAACAAAGAAGGCGCTTTCGAGACCGTGCGCCTGTCTATCTTCCAAGAAGACGTACCCGAGTTTGCCGCAGCTATGGCCCGCCTGGTCGAACAATTCGGCAACCAGGAGCAGCCCGCTCCGGCTGAGGCTTAACCCCGGTTTACGGTGCGCGGCTTGCGGCGCACGCCGGACAATCCGGAATGTGCGCCGCGCCGCGCCTGAACCATAAAAGAACTGCAATGCACCGTACACCGTAAAACCGACATTATGACCTACCAACCCTCCTTCCCCATCAAAGCCTGGGCCGAAGAAGACCGCCCCCGCGAGAAAATGCTGCTGCGCGGCAAACAAAACCTCAGCGATGCTGAATTGCTGGCCATATTGTTGGGCTCCGGCTCAAGAGACGAAACCGCCGTAGCCCTGGCACAACGCATCCTTCACGCCGCCGGGAACAACCTCCACGAATTGGGCAAATACTCCATAGCCGAATTGGTCGCCCGCTTCAAAGGAGTGGGCGAAGCCAAAGCCATATCCATCGTAGCGGCGATGGAACTGGGCCGCCGCCGGCAATTGAGCGACATACGCGAACGCCCCAGGGTGCGCAGCAGCCGGGATGCTTTCGACGCCATAGCTTCTCTGATTGCCGACCTCGCACATGAAGAATTCTGGATTCTCCTGCTGAACCGCGCCAACCAGATCATCGGCCGGGAACAGATCAGCTCAGGCGGCACCGCCGGTACCGTGGTGGATGCCAAAATGATCTTCCTCCGGGCGCTGGAAGGGCGGGCCGCTTCCATAATACTCTGCCACAACCATCCCAGCGGGGCCCTTCAACCCAGCCAGGCCGACCTGGAACTGACCAAAAGACTGCGACATGCCGGCAGCACCTTGGATACGCCGGTGATAGACCACCTCATCATTTCCGAAAAGGGATACTTCAGCTTCGCGGATGAAGGCATTCTGTAAGGAAACGAACTTTTGTTGTGGAACATAGATCACACTCTTAAGCTTCGGGAGGGGCCTACCTTTGCAGCTCAATAATAGTCTTGCTATGGCCGCTGTGATACGTTTTGTCAGCTTCTTTTTTGCCTTTTTATTTGTAATCCAACTCCCGGGGCAGACCGACAGCACGCACCAGGTTCGCTGGATAAGCCCCAAACAAGGCGAGGCGCTCAAGCTGTCTGCCATGCTCCAGTTCTGGACTACCTATACCATGGGGCAGGAGCTTTACGACAAAGACCTGAATGCTTATCTCCCTGTGGAGAACCGGATCAACACTTACTTTCGCCGGGCGCGGTTGCTCGTGCGGGGTGAGCCCTACCGAGGGCTTCAGTACTACCTGGCGCTCTACTTCGATCAGGCGGGCCACGACCTGCTCTCGGCCACCCAGGGCCCCAACAACTCCGCCGAACCTGCTGTGGGCGTCTGGGATGTGTTCGTGCAGTGGCGCCTGCCCTTTGCGGGCGATGCGCTTCACCTCACTGCGGGCTGGTTCAGGCCGCAGTTTCAGCGCGAAGCAATTACTCCGGCATGGGCGGTAGCATCCATGGAAAAGTCCACCTCACAGAATTATGTGCGCCTGCACCTCACCGGCCGCGGGCCGGGCCGCGCAGCCGGCTTGAATCTCGGCGGCATGGCAAAAGGCGAAAACTGGTCGCTGTTGTACAATGCAGGGGTTTTCAACCCCCTGCTCACCGGCTTGGGGGGCAATTCCGTAGGTGTCAAATACGCCCCGTTGCTGGCAGGCAGGGTTTCTCTCGGCTTAGGCCAACCGGAAATGGAGCAATACGGAATCGCTTACAACATGAACTACTTCGGCAAGCGCAAGGGCGTTTCCCTCGATTTCAACATCGCCCGGCAGGGCCAAACCGATCAGTTTGACTCCGGCTTAGCCTTTGGCCCGGGCATTTTGTTCAACCACGGCCCCTGGACCATTGACGGCGAATGGATGTGGATGCAACGCCAGGGGCATAACGCCGGCAATCAGGCTATTGCCGCCCGAAGCGCTACAGGCCATGCCCGGCTCGGGTACAATATCCCGGTGGGAAGGTTTGTGCTCCAGCCCGCCGGCATGATTATGCTGTTTGAAGGCGCCATGGATGCGGCAGGTCAGGCCGATGCGCGCGCGCTGCACCTGTCTTCCGGCAGGGAACGCAGCCTGGATTTCGGGGTCAATTGGTACCTCAACCGCCGCAACTTGGCTTTCCAGCTGCACTACACCATGCACCGGGGCGATCCAGGCGCCGCTCCCGACGGCTCTGCGATCAATGCCTTTTTCAACCAGGCCACCATCGGGCCGATCCGGCGCGGGAATTGGATTGGGTTGGGGTTTAATGCAATATTTTAAATTCACCGCCTAAACCGCACCCGCGGATCCGCCCAGGCATACAAAATATCCGCCACGAGCAACCCGGCAATGGTGAGAATGGAAGCCATCATCAGCACAGTGAACACCACCGGCCAGTCGCGGGCAAAAATGGCATCCACCGTGAGCTTGCCCATACCGGGTATGCCGAAGATGACCTCGATGACCACAGAACCGGCCAGTACCGCAGGAAAAACCGACCCGATAAGGGTGATAATAGGAAAAACAGCATTGCGGAACGCGTGCTTCCAGATCACCCGGCCTTCGGGCAGGCCTTTGGCTCGCGCCGTGCGAATGTAGTCCTGGTCCAGCACTTGCAACATGCCTCCCCGCATCTGCCGGGACACGAAAGCCAGGGAGCCATAGGTGAGGCACAGTATGGGCAGGAAAAGATGGGCCCCTTGGTCCAGGATGCGCTTTCCCCAGGAAGCGGTGGCGGGCAGTTCGCTCAGACCGGTGGTTGGAAACCAGTCCATGCCGTATTCCGGCGTGGTGAAAAATACTTGCAGCAGGGTTGCCACCCAAAAAACCGGAAGGGAATACAGCATGAAGAGCGTAACCGTGGCGCCGCGGTCAAAGCGGCCGCCGGCCCGTTGTGCCGACCACACTCCAATGGGTATGGCCAAGCCGAATGACAGCGCCACTGAAATCAGGTTGAGCAAAAGCGTCCACTTTAGTGCGTCGGCCACTTTGCGGCTGACGGGGCGCCCATCCTGGTATGATTTTCCGAAATCGCCGCGCAGTAAGCCGGTGAACCAATGGTGGTACTGGTTGTCGAAGCCGTGCCAATGAAAGGCGGGGAAGTAGAGTTTGGAGCGGCTTGGCGCGGCGCGCATTTGTTCATATTGCTGCCGAAGGGCGGCTATGCTTTCCCCGAAGGCAGCCTGTGCGGCGCTGTCGCGTTGCAGGGTCGCCGCGATGGTATCCATGCGGGCGCGAACGGGCTTGTCCTCATCCAGGATATAAAGATCGCGCAGCGGCCGGTGCAAGCCGTACCCGGCATTGGGGCCTGCGGAAATGAGAACCTCTTCGGCGGCGGCGATGCTATGGTAATAGCGCTGAATGGCCGGCCAGTTGCCATAGCGGCCGATAAGCCTCCGGAGGTTTTGGCGATGATCGCGGCGCAAAATGCGGTGCAGGGTATCCGGGTATGCGGAGGATGTGACAGCGCAATAAAAAGCCGGTTTGTCCAAGCCCAGCAAACGGGCGGTTTCCCCATAAAGCCGGTCTATCTGCCGGGCGTCGGTAGCGGTAGGCGTAGAGCCGGCGCTGTTGCGCAATTCCACAGGATCGCCGGGAGCCGTTTTGCTCAACGCGAAAGCCAACAGTGAAATTAGGATCACCGTGGGTATAAAAAGGAGTACGCGTTTGAGCAAATAAACGATCATTTCTTCATGCGCAAGCTGTTGGGCGAGTACCCCGGGTACAAGGATGAAACCTTGGCCTCGAACCGCTTGTGCACGGCAATGCGCTCCTGCGGGACGAGGAGATATATCTCCGACTGCTCGTCGTAGATGATCTCCTGGAGTCTTTTGTACTTTTGGGTGCGCTCTTCCGGGTCAAGGGTAACCCTGATCTCGTCAATCAGCGCATCCGTTTCAGGCGTACCGAAGCCGGTGCGATTATCGCCCTGGGTGTGCCAGGATTGTTTGGGGTCCCAAAGCGTATTGCTGGAGGAGCGGCCGCCGGCGCCGAGTTCGTAATTGCGTTTTTTGAAGGCTTCGAGGATGAGGCCCGCTTCCTGCGCTACGAGTTCGATATTGAAACCGGCCCTTTTGGCATTGTCCTGGACCAGAAGCCCCACGTTTTTGGAAACTTCCCGGTTGGCCGACATGAGGTAGGTCAATTTCATTTCCACGCGTTCGCCGTTGATCTCCTTGTCCACATAACCGTTGTTGTCGGAATCGGTCCATCCGGCTTCAGCCAGCAGGGCCTTGGCTTTTTCAATGTTGTAGGGTACCGGTTTGAGTTCGCGGTTGTAGTAAGCCGTGGAGGGGTGAACCGGCCCGTTGGTGGGTTCGCCATATCCGTAAAATACGTTCTCGATGATCTCCTCCGTATTGACGGCATGGGCAAGGGCTTGCCGCACGCGTTTATCCGACAACTTTGGATTGGTAGTATTGACGTAAATGAAGTAGTTGATCAGGGCCGGCGGAGAGTAGAGGTTGTAGCGCTCGCTAACTAAGGGCGTACTTTCCAGGTCTTTGAAATCTTTGGGATCAATGGCTGAGATAGCGTCAATTTCTTCCGCTTTGAGCGAGTTGAGCGCCGCTGCCGCATCCGGGATCACTTTGTAGATGAGCTGATCGGGGTAAGCCTCGAGGGCCGGCGCAGATTTGCCCAATTTGGCGCCCCACCAGTTCTCTTTTTTCGCCAGTACGATGCGCTGGCCCGTTTCCCAGGAGTCGAGGCGGTACGGCCCGCTTCCGGTGACGCCGGCGCTCTCGCGCGAAAAGTTTTCCGAACCGAAAGCCTCGGCAAATTGTGCCGGCCGCGGATCGCTTTCCGCAAGTGCGGCGATGGCTTCGGGATCGAGGAATGTTTTCAGTGGAATTTGCTTCAACAACCCGCCTTTATCATAGTGGCTTTCCTGCATCACAGGGATGGCGCTGGCGATGGCTTCTTCCGCTAAAATGTACTTCTCGCTCAGGGCAGTGAAGCGGCGCGGATTGGAAGGATCTACCTGAACGTCCTTGATAAAAGCAAGATATGGCCGCAGGCGCTGCGCGGGTACTTTGGGATTGAGCGCAGCTTTGAGTGTAAAGATGTAGTCGTTGGCCGTCACCGGCGAGCCGTCATCCCATTTGGCCTCTTCGCGGATTTCATACGTATAGGCGACCAGCCCTTCCGGGGTTTCCTTGCGTTCGGGCAGGGATTCGGCCAATTGCGGGATGAATTCGAAGGTGACAGGGTCTTGCACCACTAAGTAGGAGAATATCTGTTCATACACCACCCGGCCGTAGGCAAAGGTGGAAAGCAAGGGATTCAGGCGGTCGGCATCCGCATCCAGGCGAATGATCACCGTGTTGTCTGTTCTTTTGAAATCCACCGCCGGTTCGCGTTTGCAGGAAACCAATGCCAGGACGAACCACGCGAGCAAGATGGGAGGGTACGCAGTAGTCTTCATGAAATAGTGTTGTTGGTTGTGACAATTCCACAAAAGTAAATCCAATAGTTGAAGGGAAAGCGCATAGGACGCCATATTTATTTAAAACCCCATCGCAAGACCACGTTGAACCAAGCCCGGCCGCTTTTGTTCCAAGAGCAAAAACGCATATATGGCATTCATCCTAATCGCCGGCGGAAGTGGACTGATCGGCAGTCGAATGGCAAAACTATTTGCAGCGCATGGGCACGAAGTTGCCATCTTGAGCCGAAATGCATCTGCATCCGGCCCTTTTCCCGCCTATGCCTGGGACCCCGGCCGCGGCGAAATAGACCACGATGCCGTACGCCGCGCGGATGTGGTCATAAATCTATCGGGCGCCGGTATAGCGGATGCGCGCTGGACTCCCTCCCGCAAACGCGAGATCATTGACAGCCGCGTCAAGAGCGCCCGCCTCTTGCTCAACAGCTTCGAACAAACCGGTCATAGGCCTCAATGCTACTTGTCGAGCGGGGGAATTGGCTACTACGGAGAACGCGGCGATGCGCTGCTGGACGAAAAAGCCGCTGCCGGTACGGGTTTTCTGGCAGAGAGTTGCGTGGAATGGGAGGATGCCGTGCGCGAAATAGCAGCTTCCGGCATTCGCACGGTTGTTTTCCGGACCGGTATCGTGCTGAGCATGCTCGGAGGCGCTCTGGAGAAAATGCTCCTTACGGCCCGGCTCGGTGCAGGGGGCTACTTCGGCAACGGCAGCCAGTGGTATTCCTGGATACACATCGACGATGTGTGCCGCATGTTCATCCACGCCGTTGAACATCCACAGGTAGAGGGGGTGTACAACGCGGTAGCGCCCCATCCCGCACAGAACAAAGCGCTCGCTGCCGCCCTTATGCGCGCGTTGAACCGGCCCCAAATACTCGTACCCGCGCCCGCTTTTGCACTTCAACTGGCCATGGGCGAAATGGCCAATGTAGTGCTCAACAGCACGCGCGCTTCTTCACGCAAAATAGAAGATACAGGTTTCCGATTCGAACATCCCGAACTGGAGGCCGCCCTTCTGGATGTGCTCACCCGAAAAATCTGAGTTTTTCAGATTACGGCCTCCACCAGCCTTCTACGGTTCACTTCCTTTCGCTTTCCCTCTTTGAGTTCGAAGTGAAAGCCCTCGGCCTGGAAGCGCAGGTACTTATCGCGATCGAAGCGGTAGAGCTTGGCAGGCCGGTGCGCAACGCCTTCCTGGGTTTGGTCGAGATCGACCAGCAGATCCATACTCAGTATCTTCTTGCGGAAGTTGCGCTTATCCAATTCCGTTTCAAGAATGGCCTCATACAGATGCTGCAACTCTGTGAGCGTAAAGTGAGGCGGAAGCAATTCAAACCCGATGGGGCGCCAGCGCACGGAACTTTTGAGCCGTTGAAAGCAACTTTCCAGGATATCCAAGTGGTCAAAGGCCAACTCGCCGACCTTGGACACCGGATGCCACTGCGCTTTGCGGGCGATGGATGCCGGTTGAAGCCGGTAGTCGCTGATCTTCACCAAGGAGAAGTAGGCAACGGTAATGACCCTGCCGAAGGGGTGGCGGTCCACGGCGCCGAAGGTTTTTACCTGTTCCAGGTACACATTGCGCAGCCCGGTGAGTTCCTCCAATACGCGATTGGCGGCACTGTCCAAGTCTTCGTTGGGATAGACGAAGTATCCCGGCAATGCCCATTTTCCGATATAGGGCGCCTCTCCGCGCTTGATGAGTAACACCTTCAGGTCGCCTTCGTCAAATCCGAAGATCACATTGTCCACCGTGAATGCGGATTTGAAAAAGTTGTCAAATTCAGTCATTGTCTGTTCAATAGTTTGATGGTTGAGACAGGCGATAGCATTTCAACACACTAAATTAGTGTATATTTTACACGGGTGCAATTTTTTTGTGCAGAATTGATTTTACCTTATTATTTTTGGTCAATCCAAGACCGAAATCATGAACCTGAACCTTGTTAACTGGCGAGAAATCCCGTTTGTCAGACTATGCCTTCCCTTAGCGGCCGGCACGCTGTCTGCTGCGTGGGCGCCGGCCGGAATACAGGAGGCGCTTTTCCTGGCAGGTTTGACGGTTTGTTGTGCAGGCGCTTTGCTCGCAACAGGCCCGGGGCGCTTGCCATACGCCCGGCGGTGGGTGTTTGGACTTGTACTCAACCTGGCGCTGTTGGGATTGGGAAGACTCCTCGGCTTTCTGGCGGATGAAAGAC
>CAZNYK010000052.1:0-3449 GCA_964577215.1 uncultured Saprospiraceae bacterium | reverse complement strand
CCAAAAACCCCAAAGCTTTCGACTACCGCCGTTATTTGCATTTCAAGAACATTCACTTCCAGTGTTTTCTAAGAGGCGGCGATTGGCGTATAGCTTCCCGGGCTGCGGCGCCTTCCTTCGCGCGCTACACCGATGCGGCACGGCGGTATTGTATAGAGGTATTGCGCAGGCATTTGCCCACGCCCAACGAATTCGGGGTGGCTACGGCCTTGGTGCTGGGCTATCGCGACGAAACGCCCGAGTCGCTTCGCGATGCCTATGCGGCTACAGGGGCCACTCATGTGCTGGCCGTTTCGGGCCTTCATGTGGGTATCGTGCAGATGGTCATCACTTTTCTGTTGCAGTTTTGGAGGGGCAAAGGCAGGGAGCACAAGATGGCCAAGATGTTCATCACGCTTGTCGGAGTATGGGGATTTGCCCTGTTGACCGGGGCGCCCAGTTCGGCATTGCGGGCGGCTACCATGTTCAGTTTTCTCACGGTGGGACGGGCATTGCACCGGCCGGCCAACATCTATAATGCCATTGCGGCGTCGGCTTTTTTCCTGCTTTGCCTGAACCCCCGCCTGCTCTTCGACGTCGGCTTTCAGTTGTCATACCTGGCCGTCACCGGCATTGTTTTTTTCCACTCCCGGATATACAGGCTTTGGTATATTGAGAACCGGCTCGGCGACAAGCTCTGGCAACTAACGGCCCTATCCCTGGCGGCTACGCTTACCACCTTCCCTATATCCCTGTTGTACTTTCATCAGTTCCCGGTGTACTTTTGGCTATCGGGCTTAGTGGCGGTGCCGGCTGCCGGGGTGATCCTGGGGCTTGGGCTATTGCTCTTTGTGGTTCAGGGCATCCCGCTTGCAGGCCTGTTGGTGGGGAAGATGCTGTGGGCGGTCATCTGGTGTATGAATTCGGTTATCTTCCTGATCCAGCAGTTGCCGGGCAGCCGGATATCAGGTATTTGGATCGGAATGGACACGGCGTTGTTGTTATACGGTATGTTGGGCGCGATTGCCCTGGCGGTTACCACCAGGAAATTCCGCTGGGTAATTGCGGCATTATCGATCGGAGTGTTGGTAGCCGGAGTCAATTTGTTGGAGACCTGGCGCGCCCACCAAAGGCGGGAGATCGTCCTGTACCATACGCGCCGGCAAACAGTGTTAGACTTTTTTGACGGGAGGCAGGTCTTCACCCTTTCGGGTAATCCCGTCACGGATGAAGAATACAGGTTCTCCCTCCAGAATTACCGCTGGCATTGCCGGAGCCGACCGGCGGGCGCGTGGCTGCTGGAGGAAGCTCCGCCGGTGCAGGAGCATTGGTTCTATCGCAACGGACTGCTGCGCTTTCACGATGTGCGCATGGCCGTGGTGAGCGGCCCCTTGCCGGAATCCGGCACTGCGAAATTGCAGACGGATTATCTGCTGGTCCGGGACAATCCTCGCGCTTCCATCGAAGCATTGACAAGCGGATGGGATATTGCCTCCGGCCTCGTTCTCATAGACGCTTCCAATAGCCGCGGCCGGGTGAATCGCTGGATGGCCGAATGCGAGGAACTCGGCCTGCAATGCTACGATGTGGAAAGCCGGGGCGCCTGGATTTTGGACACGCGAAAAAAACGCTGAACACATATGGAATCCCTGAAAAACTTCTTTCACTATACCCGCACAGAGCGCAACGGGGCTGTCGTGCTGATCCTGCTTTGTATCGCGCTGGCCGTTGCTCCCCGGCTGATACCTCTGTTCACCAAAGCAGCACCTTTGGATTTCAGGGAGGAGTTGGCCAAAGCGGATTCTCTGACGAAGGAAGAAGAAGCCGGTATAGCAGCATCAAACTCCGCAATTGCATTATTTCCATTTGATCCCAATACCGCAACCAAGGAAGACCTTGTGCGGCTTGGCCTGCGCGAACGCACGGCAAACTCCATTGTCAATTACCGCAACAAAGGCGGACAATTCCGCAAAAAGGAAGACCTGCAAAAGATATATACCCTCTCCGAAGAAGACTACCTGCGTGTGGCGCCCTATATTCGAATTGCAGCCGTTGCCGACGCAGGCTCAAAAGCCATGGAAAAACGAAGCTACACGCTTTTTCCGTTCGACCCCAATACCGCAACCGAGGATGAACTGCATGCGCTCGGCCTGCCGGAAAACGTGGTGCGCGCTATCACCCGCTACCGCGAAAAAGGAGGCAAGTACCGCAAAAAAGAAGACCTGCAGAAGATATACACGCTCTCAGAGGAAAACTACCGGCGCATTGAGCCTTACATTGACATCAATTCGGGCGCGCCTGTCCCTGCCGTTGCGCCGGATATGCCCGCTGCGAACGATGCTCCGAAAACCGTCATCATTGACGTCAATCGGGCGAGCGGGGAGGAATGGCAAGGCCTGCGCGGCATAGGTCCAGCTTATGCGGCCCGGATCGTCAAATTCCGGGATGCGCTCGGCGGGTTTGCCTCCGTGGAGCAAGTGGCCGAAACCCGCGGCCTGCCCGACAGCACTTTTCAAAACATCCGCCTGCAACTGAAACATTCGCCCATTTTCCGGCCCTTGGTTATCAATCAGATCACGTCTGAAACCTTGGCGGCGCATCCCTATATAGACCGGCGCAGCGCCGAAGCGGTGGTGGCATACCGCAACAATCACGGGCCGTTTGGAAGTGTGGACGACCTGAGAAAGGTATATGCGCTCAAACCGGAGGTGCTCGATAAGCTGGCGCCCTACCTGGTTTTTGAATGACCTCCCCGAAAATTGGATCAATCGAAGGAGATCATCAAAGCGCTTACGACAATATTTGCCGACTTCAACTCCGGGTCGTCGGAAGAGAGGACCACTTCGCCCCAGAAGCGCTCATCGAGGACATCCATATCCGACGGCATAAGGGTTACCATAAGGGCGGGCGTCATGCGGCCGCCTTTCCAGTCGGTGATAGCGCCGCCGAAGTCCCAGCCGAAACCGTAAAATTGGAAAGGGCGCATGTTCAGTTTTTCAACATCCTCCAGGCTGCTGCCCACTTTCAACCCGGAGGCGGCGGTCCAGTCGGCCTCCTTATGGCGCAGGCGAATGAGCGAAGGGGCGCCTTCTTCCGTCCAGATGATTTCAATTTCGTTGGGTGTGCCCGGAAAAACAACGGTGCCGGATTCGGAATGGCCTTCAGCAAACCAGATGGTGTCGCGGCGCACGTTTTTTGCGCCGAACAATTTCGCCAGTTCCTCTTCGGTCGTGGAAGCCGTGATCGGGCCTAAGCGCACCCCGGGCTCTATGATGAAATCGTTGTTTCTTTTGCTTTCGGCGCCCGGCCCGGCAGGGCGGCACGCCGCGGCCAGGAAAAGAGCGGCGGTGATGGTAAAAACGAGTATTTGTTTCATGGCATGCAGAATTGATAATAATTGGAGATATACTCGATAGCCAGTGGTTTGCGAATTTTTACTTTTGCAAACCACTGGTCCCGACGAAAAATGG
>CAZNYK010000051.1:25334-26530 GCA_964577215.1 uncultured Saprospiraceae bacterium | reverse complement strand
AGCACATCATTAATGACACATCGGCGTATCCTGCATCGTCTCCCAAAACCGTATATCTGCGGGAACCGAAAAGTTCAGCCCGCGCGCGATGAAGAACAGCGCAAAAATAACAAGAAATACGGGCAAGAGTTTTCTCACCCGGTTGCGCCAGCGCAAACTGATGAACTGCCCGGCCATAGCGACTGCGGCCATCATGGGTACGGTGCCCAACCCGAAAAATGCCATGAACGCTGCGCCTTCCGCCGTGCCTCCTGCGGTAACTGCCCCGGCCACGGCCATATATACCAATCCGCATGGCAAAAGCCCGTTGAGCGCGCCGATCCCCAGGAGAGACGCGCTGTCTTGCCTGCGCAGCAACTTCCCCAAGGAAAACTGTACCCAGGTATTTAAATGCCGGATGCCGGGCAACTTCACAAGACGGCTTTCCAAGTTGACAGAAAACAAGGCTACTAACAGGAACAACACTCCCAGGGCCACCGAAAGCCAAGACTGGATACCGGCGAGGAACAGCCCCCGGCCCGCCAGCCCGATTACCACGCCGAGGACGGTGTAGGTCAGCACTCTACCGCTGTTGTACAGCAGCACATGCCAGAGCGCATGGAGGCGGCTGCCGCGCTGATAGGGAAGCGCCAGCGCTATGGGGCCGCACATGCCGATGCAGTGAAGGCTGCCCACGAGGCCGATGCTGAATGCCGTCCAGAGTAGCATGGTGAAAAAGTTCAAATGGTGATGACCACCTCTTTGTAATAGGCCTTGCCTCCGGCCTGCCAATCCACTTTCACGCGCCAGAGGCCGGGTTTGAGGCCGGTTATGGGCACGGTCTGCCGGTTGTCTTCACCGGGTTGTATGGCAACGGTGAAATCGCTTTTGCTGTCGGACGGGCAGAAGAAAACAATCTCTCCGGCGGCTTTCCCGAGTCTGGCGGGAAAAACCAGTTCGACCAACTCCTTGGCCGATTGCAGGTTGATGTGCAAGTCTTCGGCAAGGTCGCGGCTATTGGCCAGCTTGTTGTACTGTTGCTGGTAGTTGAGGTCGTCGGCGTAGTAATCGTCAGATACTAAGCTGTTGTCAAAAGTTGTGGTTTTGATGACCACTGCTACCAGTACCACCACGAAAATGCTGTAAAAAATGGCGATTCCGGTTCCCCAGTTGAGTTTCATGATCAATTATTTTTTAAGTATGCAGTATGCAGTGGG
>CAZNYK010000051.1:17782-25234 GCA_964577215.1 uncultured Saprospiraceae bacterium | reverse complement strand
CTACCTCTGCGGTCCAAAAAAATTCGTCTTCACTTTATCAACGAGTTTTCCGTTGGAATATACTTCAATGTGCATGTCATTTTTACGTCCGTCGATTTTGTCGTTTTCCATCACGATGAACATGGTGCCTTTGGCCACTTCGCCGGCTTTGGCAGTAGGCGCCTGGCCGACGAATTTTATTTCCCCTCCTTCGTTTAGCAGGCGGAATTCGATGGGCATGTCCTGGGTAGTCTTGTTGACGATCTCAAAGTTGTACAGATTGCTCACGTGGGCTTCATCCACCTTCTGGAAGAGCAGGCCGGGCGTGCGCAGGATAATGGCCTCCACTTCGGTGCGACTACCGAGGAAGGCAAAGTTGAGCGCCAGTAAAACCGCGAGGAAAACGGAATAGGCGATCACCCTGGGCGTGAAGATACGGCGGCGCTTTTCCACGATGCCGTTGTGGCTGTCGTAGCGAATGAGGCCCCGCGGGCGGCTCACTTTGTCCATCACTTCGTCGCAGGCATCGATACAGGCCGTGCAGTTGACGCATTCGAGTTGGGTGCCGTTGCGAATATCGATGCCGGTGGGGCATACATGCACGCAAAGTTTACAATCGATGCAGTCGCCGAGCACTTTTTCAGGTGCGGATGCGGCCTCTGTTACAGAAGCGGCAATATCGGAAGCAGGACCGCCGGAAGCGGTTGTTTTTTTCTCTTTGCGGATCTTGCCGCGTGGTTCTCCGCGAATGTGGTCATAGGCGATGACGATGGAGTTGCGGTCCAGCAGCACGCCCTGCAGGCGGCCATACGGGCAGATGGCCACGCAGACCTGTTCGCGCAGGTAGGAAAATACAAAGAAAAACGCCCCGGAAAAGAGGATCATAGAGATGAACCCTCCCAAGTGTTGGCTGACCGGTTCGGTGGCGATGTCTATCACCTCATCCACGCCAATGATATAGGCGAGGAATGTGTTGGCTACCAATACGGCAATGAGGAAAAAGATGCTGAGTTTGGCTGTTTTCTTCAGTATTTTTTCCGAGTTCCAGGGGGCGGCGTTGAGCCTGCGCTGGGCGCTTGCATCGCCTTCTATCCAATACTCTATCTTGCGGAATACCATCTCCATGAAGATAGTTTGGGGGCATACCCAGCCGCAAAACAAGCGCCCGAACACCACCGTAAACAAGACGATGAATACGATGAGGGTGAGCATGGCCAGGCCAAATAAGTGGAAATCCTGGGGGGTGAACAGTATGCCGAAAAGAATGAACTTGCGCTCCAGCACATTGAACAGCAGCAGAGGCTCTCCATTGTACTTCACAAAAGGCATGCCGAACAAAAAAGCGAGGAGGGCCGCGCTGAGCCAGGTGCGCATATGGGTGAAGCGGCCTTTAGGCTTTTTGGGGTATATCCATACCCGTTTCCCCCGGTCGTCAACAGTTGAAATGCGATCCCGATACTCCTCGGTATCATAGATGGATTCTATCGGATCCATGGTCGTGGTTTAAAAAGTTTCTTTTCAGGTGTTCTATCAATTGTTAATCTTTTGAGACAGCCTCCTTGCGCTGGTTTTTCAATTTCCTTGCGTTTCCCCTTCTGCCGGCGTTTCAGCCGGAGCCTCGCCTTCAGTTGCCTCGGGCGTATAAAGCTCGCCCTCGGGCGCTTTGGCGTTGGGCGGGTTGGTTCCCTGCATAGTGAGGATATAGCTGGCTACCCTTTGCATATCGGCTGGGCGCAATTGCGCACTCCAGGCGATCATACCTTTTTCCGGCACGCCGTTCTTGATGGTCTTAAAAATATCTTTGATGCTGCCGCCGTGTATCCAGTACCCGTCGGTCATGTTGGGCCCTACGCCGCCTTCGCCGCCTGTGCCGTGGCAGGCCACGCAGTTGGCATCGTAAATGGTTTTGCCGAGCGCCAGTTCGTTTTCGTCAGTCAGGGTTGTCACGTTGGTCTCATCCACGAGGTTGGCCTGCCGGGCGAGGAACTTTTCTTTGGCTTCTTCGGCTTTGGCCATTTGAACTTCGTATTCGTCGGCAGAGCTCGGCCCGGCGCCGCTGAAGTGGTAATAGGTCATGTACACTGCCGCGAAGGCAATGGTGGCATAGAAAAGGGCTACCCACCAGGGAGGCAGGCTGTTGTCGAGTTCGCGGATGCCGTCGTAGTCGTGATCGAGCAACACGTCTTGCTCTTGTGCCACGGGCGTGGCCTTGGTCCAGCGCTTGATGAAGCGTTCCCAGGCGCTGCCCTCTTCTTTTTTCACCTCTTCGAGGTACTCCTTAATACCGTGTTCCTGGTAAATTTTGAGTTGCTGGGCCTTCACCACGGCATTGAGCAACTGGGTGATGGCGATCACGGCTGCCAATGCCAGGATGGCAGTAGCGAGCAATACCGTATTGGAAAACAGCTGGCTGAAAAAGCCGGAGTCACCTGTAGGAGCGGACTGTGCCAGGATTTGAGCCGCCGGAGCGAGCGCGAAAACTGCAGCAAAGATGAATTTCAAGCGGTTATTTTTCATGATGGTTGGCAGTTTCTTGGTTAGCAATAGGAGTTGTTCCGTCTTCCAGCGGCATGTTCGCCATTTTGCGAATGTATTCCGGCTTGCTGCGCAGGATGACGAAAGAGGCGATGATAAAGATGGCAAAGAAAGTGACCAATGCGGAAATGCCCATCCAGTTGATATCGCCGGCCCGTTCGAGAATGTATTTGAACATGATGCAATTTTTTAGATGAGGGAACTCGTTCCCCGCATGGTTTTTTAGTTGCCTGTTGCCCGTACTTCAGGTTTGATGTCTGTACCGAGGCGTTGCAGGTAAGCAATAAGGGCTACGATCTCCCTGCTTTCCAGGTTGTCGTCCACGATGCCGTCCTTGCGCAAGCGTTGCGCAATTTGCGAAGCCTGCTTTTTGAGATCATCTACCGCGATGGTCTCGTAGCCGTCGGGATAGGGAGTACCCATCATTTTGAGCACCTTGATCTTGTCAGCGGTGCGGGAGGTGTTGAGCACGTCGTCTATCAGCCAGGGATATGCAGGCATGATGGAGCCGGGCGACATGGTCTGCGGCACCAGCATGTGGTTGTAGTGCCAGCTATCCGGGTATTTGCCGCCCTGGCGGTGCAAATCCGGGCCGGTGCGTTTGGAACCCCACAGGAACGGGCGATCATAAATGAATTCACCCGACTTGGAGTACTCGCCGTAGCGCTCCGTTTCAGAGCGGAAGGGGCGTATCATCTGGGAGTGACAGCCCAGGCAGCCCTCCCGGATGTAGATATCCCTGCCCTCTAATTCCAGCGGCGTGTAGGGCCTGACGGACTCTATCTTGGGTACGTTGCTCTCGATGAGTACCATCGGGAATATTTCGATAATACCGCCGATGATGACGGCGATCAGGCTGAATACCAGGAACTGCACCGGCTTGCGCTCGATCCACTTGTGCCAGTATTCTCCTTTATGAGCCACATGTACTTCGCGGGCGGGCGCTTCCGCATCCTCGTAAGCAAGGAAGGAACCGGCCTTTGCCGTTTTGATCAGGTTGTACACCATGATGAACACACCGGTCAGGAACATCGTTCCGCCCACTGCGCGGGCTGCGTAGAACCACTTGAGTTGGGTCACCGTTTCTAAGAAGTTGGCGTACTTCAGGAAACCGTCGGGCGTAAATTGTTTCCACATCAGGGCCTGCGTCCAACCGGCCCAGTACATAGGTACGGCGTAGAACAGGATACCGAGCGTTCCGATCCAAAAGTGCGTGTTGGCCAATTGGTTGGAATACAGCTTTGTGCGGTACATGCGCGGAATGAGCCAGTACAACACCCCGAAAGTGAGGAAGCCGTTCCAGCCCAAAGCGCCTACGTGCACGTGGCCGATCGTCCAGTCGGTATAGTGGCTGATGGCGTTGACGGATTTCACAGACAGCATCGGGCCTTCAAATGTGGCCATGCCATAGGCGGTAATGGCTACTACCAGGAACTTCAGTACCGGGTCTTGCCTCACCCGGTCCCAGGCGCCGCGCAAAGTGAGCAATCCGTTGAGCATACCGCCCCAGGAAGGCGCGATGAGCATTATGGAAAACACAGTGCCGAGCGATTGAGCCCAATCCGGCAGGGAGGTATAGAGCAAATGGTGCGGGCCTGCCCAGATGTATATGAAGATAAGCGCCCAGAAGTGGATAATGGACAACTTGTACGAATAGACCGGCCGGTTGGCCGCCTTGGGCATGAAATAATACATCAGCCCGAGGTAAGGCGTGGTGAGGAAGAAAGCCACCGCGTTGTGGCCGTACCACCATTGGATGAGCGCATCTTGCACGCCGGCGGCTACCGGGTAACTTTTCCACAGGCTTACCGGTACCTCTATGTTGTTGCCCACGTGCAGCATGGTCACGGTTATCCAGGTAGCAATGTAGAACCAGATGGCTACGTAGAGGTGCTGCTCCCGGCGCTTGAGGATGGTCATGAACATGTTGATGCCGAATGCGATCCACACCACGGCAATAGCGATGTCTATCGGCCATTCCAGTTCCGCGTATTCATGGGCGCTGGTAATGCCCAGGGGAAGGGTAATGGCGGCGGCAAGAATGATAGCCTGCCAGCCCCAGAAGTGGAAATTGCTGAGCGCCTTATTCCACATGGGCGTTTTGAGCAGCCGTTGCAGGGAATAATACACCCCCATGAAAATGCCGTTGCCTACAAAGGCAAAAATCACTGCG
Source organism: uncultured Saprospiraceae bacterium (assembly GCA_964577215.1). Classification (GTDB taxonomy): domain Bacteria; phylum Bacteroidota; class Bacteroidia; order Chitinophagales; family Saprospiraceae; genus UBA2329. The sequence goes on along the minus strand of CAZNYK010000051.1, from coordinate 20,547 downwards.
TTGGTATGCAGCGGGCGAATGCGTCCAAACGTAGTGTAGGGGATGCCGAAGTTCAGCTCCGGCCAGATGAACTGCAGGGCGAGCAAAAGCCCCACTATCATGCCGATGATCCCGAATACTACTGATGCGATTGCAAACTTCCGGACGATCTCGTTGTCGTACTGAAATTTCTCCACTTGTGCCATCAGGTAAAGGTTTTAATTATCGTTTTCCGTTTTTTCTTCTACTGGCTTGTCGTCAAACAACATGCGGATGGAAGGCGTGTAATCATCATCGTACTGCCCGCTGCGCACCGCCCAGATAAAAGCGGCCAGAAAGCCGGCGGCCAGGATCAAACTGAGAATAATAAGCAAAAAAATGGCCTTCATCGGATGTTTCGTTGAATTCGGGTGCAAGATATTCTGCACCCTTTTTTGCCCAGGATGACTTGAATCACGGCAGGGGGTGATTTTTGTCATCTCAATGTCAGAAAATGGAGAATTACCCCTTACACCTCCCCGGAAAAAAACGGCGGAAACCAGCGCTCGCCATGCCCGCCCTGTGGCCGGTATAAAATTCTCCCGGGAGTCGGCACAAAACACTTACTTTAGCCCTCAAAAAACCGCACATATGAAGCGTCTCTCTTTTGTTGCTTTTTGCCTGGCTGTTTTTGCCACGACAGCTATTGCCCAGCAAAACATCGCCCTTGAAGACATTTGGCAACGCGGCACTTTCAACACCCGCTCCCTTCCCGGCTTCAATTTTCTGAAAGACGGCCGCCACTTCACCCGCCTCGAACAAGGCAAGATCAACCAGTATGACATCAGCACCGGCAACATGGTGCAAACCGTACTCGATGTATCCGTTCTGAGCGGCGAGGCCGGTTTTGCCGGCGCCATCGAGAGCTACGAATTCAGCCCGGATGAGCAAAAAATCCTCATCACCAATGAAGTCGAAAGCATCTACCGCTATTCTTTCCGTGCCAAAGCTACGGTGTACGATCGCAATACCCAAAAATTGACACCCATTTTCGGGCTGAGAAAAGTCATGTACCCCGAATTCAATCCGCAAGGCACGGCGGTGGCTTTTGTACATGGCAACAACCTCTACTACCAGGATTTGAGAACCGGCAAAGTCATCCAGGTCACCAAAGACGGCCGTATGAATGCCATCATCAACGGCGCTACCGATTGGGTGTACGAGGAAGAATTTACCCTGGCCAAGGGGTATCAATGGTCGCCCGACGGGCGCCGCATCGCCTTCCTTCGCTTCGACGAAAGCGCCGTGCGGGAATTTACCATGACCAACTATCGCAATGAACTCTACCCCCAGTATGAAACTTTCAAGTACCCCAAAGTGGGCGAAGCCAATTCCGTCGTACAGGTTTTTATCCACGATGTGAAAAGCAGGAAAAACCGGAAGGTAGAAACCGGGGCCGAAGCGGATTCCTACATCCCTCGCATCAAATGGACCGCCGACCCGGAGAAACTGTGCGTCTATCACCTGAACCGTCATCAAAACGACCTTCGCCTCCTGCTGGCGGATGCCCGCAGCGGCAAAACCTCTCTCCTCCTCCGCGAAACCAACGAGTACTATCTCGATGAAAACCTGATGGACGATCTCTTCTTCTTCAAGGACGGCAAACAATTTCTCCGCAGCAGCGAAAAGGACGGTTTTCGCCACCTTTACCTGCACGACATGAGCGGCGCGGAGATAAGGCAGGTCACGCAGGGCAACTGGGAAGTCACACAAGTGTACGGCGTGGACGAGGCCCGGCAATTGGTGTTTTACCAGGCCGCCAAACGCTCTCCCATTGAACGGGAGGTGTATTCCATGAGCATTGAGGGCAAGCGCGAGCAGCGCTTGGCCGGGCAAAACGGCTGGAACAGCGCCCAGTTCAGCAGTACTTTCGACTACTACGTGGTAACCCACTCCTCGGCCAATACGCCGCCATCATTCGCTGTTTTCGACAGGGAGGCCCGCTTGGTGCGGCCCATTGAGGACAACGCCGGCCTGCGTAAAAAGCAGGAAGAATTCGGAGTGAGCGAACTGGAGTTTTTCGATTTCCAAACCGGCGAAGGAGTCTCGCTCAACGGATGGATGATCAAACCCCGCAAGTTTAACCCCGGCGTTCGCCATCCCGTACTCATGTTCGTGTACGGAGGTCCGGGCAGCCAACAGGTGACCAACGCCTGGAAAGGTACCAACTACTGGTGGTTCCAGATGCTCGCTCAGCAGGGATTCATCGTCGCCTGCGTGGACAACCGCGGCACCGGGGGCAGGGGGGAGCAATTCAAAAAAATGACGTATCAGCAGTTGGGCAAGTACGAAACCATAGACCAGATAGAGGCGGCTAAATACCTTGGCGCCCTGCCTTACATCGACCCGGCCCGCATCGGCATTTTCGGATGGAGCTACGGCGGCTACATGTCTTCGCTGTGCATTCTCAAAGGCGCCGACGTGTTCAAAGCCGCCATTGCGGTAGCGCCTGTGACCAACTGGCGATGGTACGACACCGTCTATACGGAGCGATTCATGCGCACCGACAAGGAAAACCCATCGGGTTATGAAGACAACTCGCCGGTCAACTTTGCCGACCGCCTGCGCGGCAAATACCTGCTCGTACACGGCATGGCCGACGACAACGTCCACTTTCAGCATACCGCGGAAATGGCACGGGCATTGATAGACGCCAACAAGCAGTTTGAGACCTATTTTTATCCCAATCGCAATCACGGCATCTTCGGCGGCAACACCCGCCTGCATCTCTACACCAAAATGACGCA
>CAZNYK010000051.1:0-17682 GCA_964577215.1 uncultured Saprospiraceae bacterium | reverse complement strand
ATCACGGCATCTTCGGCGGCAACACCCGCCTGCATCTCTACACCAAAATGACGCAATTTCTTCAATCAAACCTTTAAAGCCATGATCATTACCAATACCGATTTCGTGCCCGGCAGGGAAATAGAGGAAATTCTCGACGTAGTGCGCGGCAGCACCGTCCGTGCGCGCCACCTGGGGCACGATTTTGTGGCAGGCCTGAAAAACATAGTCGGCGGAGAAATAGCGGAATACACCCGCCTCATGGCCGACGCCCGCGAGCAGGCCATAGACCGCATGGTGGCCGACGCCGAGCGCATCGGCGCCGACGCCATCGTCAACGTGCGCTTCGTGACTTCCATGATCCAGGCAGGCGCTTCGGAATTATTAGCCTATGGAACCGCGGTGAAACTACGGTGAACGGCATACGGCAGTACCGGCGACTTTAGTCGCCGAAAAGAGCATATGGCAGTGCCAGCGACTTTAGTCGCCGAAAAGAGCCAACTGCCAGCAACCGGCGCCCTGAAAAATATTTTCCCGCAAGCAGCGTTTTGCCTATTGCACCGTATCTCTTTAGCAATATCTGCCCGATTCTCATTTTTTAACACGTAATATTCGCCGATTTTTCCGGCAATCCCTATTATTGTGGCCTGTTTCAGAAAACAGACGCACACGGGTGAAGCTATTTGTTCAAATACATGCATTTATGAAAAAAATCCGATTTACGCTATTAGGCCTGGCGCTTGCAGCAAGCACCTTGACGCTCACTGCGCAAGACATCCACTTTTCGCAGTTTTACCTCTCGCCGCTCAACCTCAACCCGGCGATGACAGGCGTGATGAACTGCAACATTCGCCTCGTCGCCAATTACCGCAACCAATGGGCTTCGGTGTTGCGCTCCAATGCCTACAACACCTATTCCGTGTCGTACGACCAGCGCATCGCCACCGGCCGGTATGATTATTTTGGCGTGGGAGGAACTTTCTGGGGCGACCGGGCCGGCGAATCCCGCTTTTCCACGCTCACCGGCAAGTTGTCCGGCTCTTACAGCAAGCGCATGAGCGGCAGCCGTACCAGCGCGTCCTACTTGGTGGCCGGCGCTGAAGCCGGTTTTGCACAGCGCAGCATTGATTTTATCAACCTTCGCTGGGGCACTCAACACGACGGCACGGGCAACCACGATCCCGACCTGCCCACCTTGGAAGACGGCTTCAACCGCGATAATTTCATCTTCGCCGACCTTGCTGCTGGCCTGATGTGGTTTGCCGTGTTCGACGAAGTCAACAACCTCTACCTCGGGGCGGCTTTCCATCACCTCAACCGCGCCAACGTCTCCTTTGCCAACGTCGGCCAGGACCTGCTCTACAGCCGCTTCACGATACATGGCGGCGGCGAGTTCCAGATGAGCGAGAAGTTCGGCTTAGTGCCGGGCGTCATCGTCATGAGCCAGGGGCCGTCCTTCCAGGTGAATGCGGGTACGAGCCTCAAGTTCATCCTGTCGAAGACCAAATTCGACACGCAGGCTTTCCAGGTGGGCTTGTGGACGCGGGTATCCAACAAGATCGAGACCGGCGTGCTCAACGACGCGGCCATCCTGTCCACCCGCTTCGATATGAACAACTTCAGCGTGGGCTTCAGCTACGACATCAACGTCTCCCCGCTCAAAGCGGCCAGCAACGGCCAGGGCGGCTTCGAGTTTGCCCTGATCTACAAGATCTGCGGCCCGGAGAAACGGAATTTGTACTGCCCGAATTTCTGATCCTGCCGGATATGCCGGGCAAAGCCCCTGTTTCATAGTTATGAGGCAGGGGCTTTGTGTTTTTGGGCAGGCCAGTGAAGAGCAGGCGGGACTCCGTTCCGCTTCCGGCTGGAGGTTCCGTCTTTTTGACTTTGCCCGGTTTTCTTACAAACTAAACCCTTCCACCCTCCCCATTTTCCGGTACTTTCCCCTTATCCGGGTAGGGCATTCCTGATTACAGGTATTTTTTCCAAGGAAGCGTTATTCACCGGAACCGGTGTTGATTTCCCTTGCCGGCGAAGGTAATTTTGCATTGTCGATGAAAATTTTAATTTTACAACGCAAAAAATTGTTGTCATGATAAAATATGCTGCCTTTAAATCCAAAGTCATTCAAAAATATATTGCAGTGATACTTCTCGCATCCGTCTCAGGGAGTCTTTTCGCCCAAAGCCCGCCTGCGCAAGAGATTCGCCGCATCTTCGCCGATACCATCGAGGGGGGCATCATACCCCGGCAGGTGATCGCTTCCCGATTTTGGTTGCCGGCTCTATTGCTCAGTTCGGTTTCATCGCCAAAATAAACGACTGCGGGGATCCGCCGAACACAAGCTGAGGCTGGATGGACCACCAGGCGTATACCTTCTGTTGCTCAGGAGCGCGGAAGCTCGGCAAGCCATAAGGCTGGTAAAGCAGTAACCCCTTGTGCGGCTGGGCATATCCTACCGCCTGCACTGACGAATAACAGCTTGATTATGCAGAAAGGCTTTAGCTTTGTCTAATAAAAAACTGATGAAAATGAAAACTCTTTTGCGTTTCTTTTACCAACTGCCTCTGATGGCAACCCTGACGCTCCTTGCCTCGTGCAATTTTGCCTACTTTGAGCGACCGGTTCCTGCCGGCGCCCCCGGCCTGAAAACTGTTCCCGACTTCCTCAGCGGTGAGTATGAAGTGGTAGGAGGCGAAGCATTCGGTGGCAGCGATGCGCTGATGCGCACCCTGTTTAGATTTGAAAGGTTGGACGACACGCATCTCGCGGCGACCATGGAAAGCGCTCTTCCAGCAGGCGATCTGCCCAAATTGAAAGACGCGTTGGCCAAAGCCCAGGTAAACGGGGAAATAGAAGACTTCTTCTTTTCGGAGAAGATGATCTACTATTCTGCGCTGGATACCACCCAGGAAGGGGGAAAAACAGGATTGGTTGTACACATGGAAAAGCGCGGCGCTTTTTACCGCTCGCCCCAATGGGTATTCTCCACGAATATCTTTGACCTGACAAAGAGCAGGCACATCGTAGTCTCCGCGGGCGGACCGGGCGAACTGGGCGGAATCGTAGATGTGCCGGCCAAACCGGAACTAAACGATTGGCATTTGGTGGCCAGGGGCAAGGCCGATGAAGTCTGGTTTTCCTCGGAGGAAGGCCCGGAAAAATGGAGCCTGATTTATCTTAAGCGATTGTCTGACAAAGAAATCGCGCTCAAGGGCACCCTGTTTTTTGACGAAGAGTATTTCGGCAAGCACCAAGCCAGGTTTGAAGCCGTCGTGCCGTTTCGCCAGGACGATAACAACGACTTTATCCTCAACCCTTCCGACGAGCAGTTGAAGATCATTCTCGCCGACCCGGAATTGTTTGGGAATGTGCGCCTGAAGAAACTGGCGGTCAAATGAACGCGCATTAAGCTGAACTCGCTGAATGCCTGATCCGGGCCGGACGACCTCCGGAGTGGCGGCGCGGGAGGATTGGAGCGATTTCCGCCAACAACCGGCACGATCCGTTGTTTATGTCAACGCAATTAATCGTATCTTTGCGCCCTATGAAGAATATCAGGAATTTTTGCGTCATTGCGCACATTGACCACGGGAAAAGCACCCTGTCGGACCGGCTTTTGGAGGTGACCAAAACCATTGCCCACCGCGACCTCAAAGAACAGACCCTTGACGATATGGACTTAGAGCGCGAGCGCGGCATCACCATCAAGAGTCATGCCATTCAGATGTCTTATTTGCACAAGAACGGCGAGCGCTACATCCTCAATATGATAGACACCCCCGGCCATGTGGACTTCTCCTACGAGGTGTCCCGTTCCATTGCCGCCTGTGAGGGCGCATTGCTCCTGGTGGACGCTTCGCAGGGCATTCAGGCGCAAACCATTTCCAATCTCTACCTCGCGATAGAACACGACCTCGAGATCATCCCGGTGCTCAACAAAATAGATATGGAGAGCGCCATGATCGAGGATGTCTCCGACCAGATCATCGACCTCATAGGCTGCAAACGAGAAGAAATTCTTTTGGCAAGCGGCCGTACAGGACAAGGCATTACCGAATTGCTGGCCGCCATTGTAGAACGCATTCCTGCACCCAAGGGCGATCCCGAAGCCCCGTTGCAAGCGCTTGTTTTCGATTCCATATTCAATTCTTTCCGAGGGGTCATTGCCAATGTCCGCATTATGAACGGCACACTCCGCCAGGGCGACAAGATCGTTTTCATGAATACCGGCCGCAATTACCAGGCCGACGAGGTGGGCATCCTGCAAATGGACTACATTTCCACCAAAGAACTTGGCGCGGGCAATGTGGGCTACGTGATCACCGGTATCAAAGTTTCCAAAGAAATAAAAGTAGGCGATACCATTACGCACCAGCTACGCCCGGCTGCTGAGGCGATAAGAGGATTTGAGGATGTGAAGCCGATGGTTTTTGCCGGTATTTTTCCTTTGGATAACGATGACTTCGAGGACCTGCGCGATGCCCTGGAAAAGCTCCAACTCAATGATGCCTCTTTAGTGTTCGAGCCGGAATCCTCCACCGCTCTCGGCTTTGGATTCCGGTGCGGCTTTCTTGGGATGTTGCACCTCGAGATCGTACAGGAGCGCCTCGCCAGGGAGTTCAACCAGGACGTCATCACCACCGTGCCCAACGTTTCCTACAATGCTTTCACCCGGCGGGGGGAGAGCCTCGTGGTGCGCAACCCCGTGGATATGCCCGACCCTACCGTACTCGATTATGCCGAGGAGCCGTTTATCCAGGCCCAGATCATCACCAAACCGGAATACATCGGCGCTATCATGACCTTGTGTATGGACAAGCGCGGCATCCTCTCCAAACAAAACTACCTGACCCAGGACAGGGTAGAAATGACCTTTGAGCTGCCCCTGGCAGAGATCGTTTTTGATTTTTACGACCGTCTCAAATCCATATCCCGGGGCTATGCCTCCTTCGATTACCAGGCGCTCGACTATCGCCATACTGATCTTGTCAAGCTGGATATCAAGCTCAACGGGGAAAACGTGGATGCCCTCTCGGCTCTCGTCCACCGCTCCAAAGCAGAGAGCTTCGGCAGGGGTATCTGCGCCCGGCTCAAGGAACTGCTGCCGCGCCAGCAATTCGTTATTGCCATCCAGGCTGCTATCGGCGCCAAGATCATCGCCCGCGAAACTATTTCGGCCATGCGAAAGGACGTAACCGCCAAGTGTTACGGCGGCGACATTACCCGCAAGCGCAAGCTGCTCGAAAAGCAGAAAGAGGGCAAGAAAAAAATGCGGCAGTTCGGCAAAGTGGAAGTGCCTCAAAAGGCTTTCCTCGAAGTGCTGAAGTTGAATTGACGCCCGGCTTCAGGAATAAGCTGCCAATAACCCTTGAATGGGGAAATCCAGAGTTTATTAAGTAAAAAGCCGTTCCCGGATTGGGAACGGCTTACTTGTTTTCGGGATGCGTGATTCATTCGCATCCCGGCCTCTCAAAGCTCTCCTGCCCGAACCTGGCGGTGGTTGCGGGCGGTTGTAAAAAGGTCCGGGGGGAAAGACCTGAATTTCTTAATCCCCGAGAAAGGTTAGAAAAACGCTCTCCTGCCCGTTTTTTGTGTTAGCAAATTGGTGGTTGCCACAACACCCGAACCTACTGCAAAAGCTCCTAAAACAATGTAGATAATCATCATAACCCAACGCATTTAAATCGGTTAAAGGAAATCAAGCACACGGCATCTCAGCCCGCGGGGGCGGAAACGCGAGTTGTTCAAGTGTTTGTGAAAACATTGAAAATCCGGGCAAAACATCAAAGATTTGCCGTAGGTGCAATATGTCCGTTGGGAAGAAAATGAGTTTTTGGGAACGATTAAAACAGAAGGAAGGTGTTTGACCTGGGGGTGCGTGGGTCAGACGGCTTTACGCCGGAAGAAATTTTCATTAGCGAGAATAACGCTTCCACCCACGAGAAAAGCAACTGAAACGATGTACAGAATGAGCATAACCCTTTGATTTGAAGTTAGAAAGTTGTCAGAAATATTCACACTTCGTTCATGGGCGCTGCTAAATTAGATATGTTCTCTGAAATGAAAAATAAAATCAAGAAAATTTTTCAAAAAAGGGGAAAAAAGGCGCGCCCCGGCTCAAAAAGCCGGGGCGCAGGATATTTTATCAGTATCTTTCGCTATCGTCGTACTTGCTGTTGCGATCATAACGGTCGCCGCCGCGGTCGTACCTGTCACCGCCACGACCGCCGCCGCCGCGATTGCCGCCGTAGCCACCGCCACCGCGATTGCCGCCGTAGCCGCCGCCACCGCCACCGCGATTGCCGCCATAACCGCCGCCGCCGCCATAACCGCCGCCACCGCGATTGCCGCCGCCGCCGCCATAACCGCCGCCGCCGCCGCCGCTGCGCGGGCGATCCTCGGCTTCTTTCACTACGATGGTGCTTCCATCGAGTTCGGAGTCGTTGAGGTTAGAGATGGCGTTGCGCGCCTCTTCGTCGTTGGGCATTTCCACAAAGCCGAAACCTTTGGAGCGGTTGGTGGCATGGTCCATGATGACCTTTGCTGAACTCACTTCGCCGAAGGCTTCGAATGCAGAGCGGAGATCGTCGCTTTCTGTTTTGAAGTTCAACTTTGCAACAAAAATGTTCATTAGAAAAAAAATTTAATAAAGTGAAAAAAACAAACAAAACGTAGTTGTACCGAAATCCAAAACACTAAGCGAGGAAGGCTGAAAACTCCTGCTAAAGGAAGGACCAGGCGTCAAAAAACCCAGAAAGCGTAGCAGGAACAAAGGCAGACAAAAAAACATGCGACACAAACCGCTATACTTAATGGCAAACATTGAGCAAAGTTAAGGTTATTTCGGTATTATTGTCAAGCACTTTTTTCTCACCGGAAAATTATCGCACCAATTCGATCCATCCACTGAGCAGATCGGGGCTGGGCACAATACCTCCCACGCGCTGCTCAAACACCCGGCAAGTGTAGTAATAGGCTCCTCCCGGGAGGTCCCGGCCTTGAAGATTAGCCCCGTCCCATTGTATTTCAGGATCGAAAGTCTGGAACACCAGTTGCCCCCAGCGGTTGTACACGCTGAACTCCACGCGCTCCACAAAACAAAACGCGCGGGGTTTGAATACATCATTGAACCCGTCGCCGTTGGGAGTGAAAGTATTGGGCAATACGTAGGACGGGCAGTTGTCCACACATACGATATTGCTCAAATCGCTCTCGTTGCCTACCGTATCGATGGCCGAAACGGCATAGCACCCAGCCAGCCCGCGATCCGGTTTGTGTTCAAAGCGTGTATCGCTTGCGCGGTCTATTTCGGCCACCCGGGTAAAAGGAGCATCGTCGGTGGCTGCATAGTAAACATAGTACCCCGCCACATCGTCGGATTCCGGGCACAACTGCGCAGGATTGATCCAGGTCAGGACATTGCGCAAGTTCTCCTCTTCGGAACAGTTGAAATTCTCCCCGCAGGGATTGGTTACACTGAGTTGTGGCGGGCAGGGCGGTACATTGTCTATGGGAATGGCGCATACTTCTTGAGAACGGTTGAAAATAGGAGAAACTACGCCGCTCACCCCATAAGTGCCGGAGCTTCGAATGAGATAACAGTATTCCTGGCCGTTGATGAGGCCGGCATCCCTGTAAGACGGTTCGATCACAGTTGTGATAGAATCAAAGATGCCCGCGGTATTTTTTCGGAAAACTGTATATGCATAGTTGTCCCAGGGCGCCAATTCACTCCAGTTGAGCTGGTTGGCACGATCTGTTGCAGCCACGTTGAGAAAAACGGAAGAAGCCGGTTCGGTGGCTCCGAGCGGCCCGCTGCTCGTTCCGGTGTAGAAGCGGATGCGGTAACTATAGGCAGAAGCGCGGGTGTTCCTTCCGGCATCAACAAAACAGGTGTCATTGGCCCCGGCGAAGGTTGAACTGATGAAATTGACTCCAATGGCGCTGAAGTCTGACGCATTGGTAGTGGCGCCGTCAGCGCGCAGTACCTCGTAGCGGTAAGGCCCCGGGTTGAGAAGCGTATCTAAATCGCCGGCAATGGGTTTGGACCAGCACACCTCGATCCGGCCGTCCACATTGTCGGTGCCGAGCACATCCACATGGGTAATGAGGGGAATATCGCGGCTGAGTTGCACGCACACCTCGGCTGAGGGCAGGCTTTCCACCCTGTTGTACACGTACTGACCGGCCGGCGTGGTTTTGGCAAATTCCGCCAGGACCCTGTAACAATAGGTTCGACCGCGCTCCACCGTTTCATCGCGGTAGTAGTAGCGATCGTCTTGCACGGTGGTAAAAGGCGCCTGGGTAAGTTTGACGTAGCCCCTGCCTTCCAGCCCGGGGTTGCAGGTGTCCAGGGGAAAGACGTTGCTGTTTTCCCGGCGCCAGACCGTGAAGCCGCGGAAGTAATTATCTTCGACCTCATCGCAAGTATAGGGTTTGTCCCAGGTTACTTCTGCGATTCCCTGCCCGGGGTTTACGGCGACGCCGCCCGGCGGCGGCCCGGAAACCTTGATACGCACGGTTTTGAGCGTGGCTAAGCCAGAGGTGTCGCCGAAGAAATTATCGGTGGCTTTGAATACCACGGAATAGTACTGTGCAGAAATATGCTCACAGGTAGTTTGCCACCTAAAAACTTTGTCCACCGGTTGAGATTGAAAAGAATTGTTTTCCGGTTCAAAGGTGGCCGGGCTTACGCTCACTTCAAAAGGCCCGCCGAGCGCGTTAAGGCGCACTCTCTGATTGGTCTCGAGTAATGGTGCCGTGCCCCGCACGGGAATTTCAACTAATTCGCCGGCAATGACGCATATCTCATCCACGGATGTTTCCACTACCGGCGGCAGGTTATCGCATTCCACGATGAGAATTTGCATATCGCGAATGATGGTATCCAGGGGAATGCCGTTGCGATAGGAAACGATGATGATGGCTAAGTTGTATTCTCCTGCCCTGCTGGGGGATTCCCAGAGGATGTCGCCGGTTATTTCGTTGATGGTGAGCTGGTTGCCCGGGCCGGGGTTGATCTCGTTGGGGAAGCGGTAGTTGGGCACATTGTCATTCAGTTCCTGGCGCGGCACGGTGAAGTGGTAGGAAAGGCTGTCGCCGTCTTCGTCGAAAGCGTTGGGATTGTGCCGGAAAGGCCGCCCCACGCAGCCGATATCCACCGGCGGCTGGAGCAGGCGCGGGGTGCTGTTGCATCCCTGGAACTGTGGGTTGGGAAAAGTGTAGGTGGTAGCTAAGTGGAACCTTATCTGATCGGAATTGGGAAAGTTGACGTTGAGGATTCCCGCGTTGCGGAGCGGATCGGTCATGGTGATCACATACGTGCTGCGGGCCGGGTAGGTGTGAAAAGCGACGTAGATGTTGTATTTGGTATCATTTTCGATGACCACCCCCTGGGGCGGCACACCGCCGCCGTTGGCGCGGGCTACGCGTTCGCACTGGCCGTCGCCCCAGCAGATGGTAAGGGTGTCGCGGTCGGCTTGTACGCTGCTGGCCTTGGTATAAGTGGTAATGGTGGCTTTCACCGTGAGGCTGGTGACGCAGTCGCCTAAGATTTCCACCGAAATCTCGCCGGCGCGGTTATGGGTGGCCCATAGCGGAGCTGCCGCAAGGAAGCAAACAAGAGCGATCGAAAGATGCAGCGCGGATATTCTCGGCATGATCTGCGGCATTGAAGGATGGAATCGAGGCAATATCGCATGGGATTCCCGTATGCGAGAGAAACGTTTTTTCGGGAGGCTTGGTTCGTGCCGGTAAAACTCTTGTGGCGGCGCAGTTCACTTGCGCCATTTGCGGAGTTGATTTATGGCAGCCTTGAGGTCTTTGGGCAGCGGGGCCTCCACGGCAATGCGCTCGTCTGAGCGAGGGTGATCAAATGCTATGCGCCAGGCGTGCAGCGCAGTGCGATGTATTAAAGGCGTTTCTTCCTGGAGCTTGCCCATGTGAAATCCTTTTGATTTGATCTGCGACAGGAACAATGCCTCGCTTCGTCCGTAGAGCGGATCGGCCACGAGCGGGTGGCCGATGGAAGCCAAATGTACGCGCACCTGGTGGGTGCGGCCGGTGAGAATGGTTGCTTCTACGAGGGCGTACCCGCGGAACGCCTCCTGTACGCAGTACTTGGTAAGGGCGTATTTTCCTTTGCGCATGATCGTCATTTGGCCCGGCTTGCCGGGATGCGGCCCAATAGGCTGCTCTATGACGCCTGATTCCGGCAGCGGCACTCCCTCTACCAGGGCGAGGTAGGTTTTTTCCACGGTTCGTCGTTCAAATTGCATGGAAAGGGAGCGGTGGGCATCTTCGTCCAAGGCAAAGACGATGGCGCCGCTGGTCTCCCTGTCGATGCGATGCACGGTCCACACGCGCGGAAAACGGGCAGCCAGGGCATCGTGCATATTAAGTTTTCCGGGATCGAAGCGATCGGGAATGCTCAGCACCCCTGTTGGCTTGGCGACAACTACAAGCGCTTCATCCTGGTATAATATTTCAGGTGCAAAATGCATCAGGTGGCGTTTTTTTGTGAGGCAGGCAGCGGCAAGTCGCTGAAGCGATAGACATTGCGGGCGTAGTACTGCCATACGATGCTGCCCCGGTAGAGGCCCGCGCTGTCGGATTCGGGGCGATTGCGGAACTTTTCGATACAACGTTGGGATTCGCGCCGTTTTTTCAACAACCGGCCGATGCAGGCATATACGCTGAAATGCGCCCGCAGAATAGACCCGATATGGGCCCATTTGCCCTGGGTCAAAAAGAGCAGGCCGGCCAGCCCATCCATGATCAATCGCAAAGGCATCAGCCACAGCAAACGGCCGGCGCTTTCGTTTTTGATGATGGTGAACAAACTGTTGCGGAAGTTGAGATAGGTTTTCCTCGGGGTATTGTACGGCAAAGTACCGCCGCCGAGGTGGTACACCACCGACCGGGGTTGCACAACGATGCGGAAGCCCGCTTTTTTGAGCCGCCGGCACAGGTCAATCTCCTCGGAGTGGGCGAAAAAATCGCCGTCGAAGCCGCCAAAATTCTTGTACAATTCCCTGCGGATGACAAAAGCAGCGCCGCTTGCCCAGAAAATGTCAGCCACCTCATCGTATTGTCCCTGGTCTGTTTCTGTTTCTGCGAAAATGCGGCCCCTGCAAAAAGGGTAACCCAATGTATCCATCCATCCTCCGCATGCCCCTGCGTACTCGAAACGCTTCCTATCGGAAATGGAAAGGATTTTGGGTTGCACTGCGGCGATATTTCGGTCCAGTTCCATAAGTTCGATGATGGGTTGCAGCCAGCCGGGCGCCACTTCCACATCGGAGTTCAGGATGACGGCGTAATCGGAGTCCAAGTGCTTTAGGGCCTGGTTGTATCCTTCTGCGAAGCCGAAATTCCGCCCCAGATCAATGCGCTCCACTTGCGGGAAGCGCTCTGCCAGGAATGCCAGCGAGCCGTCCGTAGAGCCGTTATCGGCCACGATGACCCTGGCATTGGGATAGCCCGAAGAGAGCACGGAATGGAGAAACCGCTCCAAGTGGGGGCGTCCGTTATAGTTCAGGATGACAACGGCGGCCTGAGGCCAGAGAAGTTGGTTTGTAACAGCGCCCGGCGACCATCCATGAGATTGGAGCACGGCCTGCACGGCCTTCTGATCTTTTCCCAACTGTTGCCTCAGGGCTTCCAGGTCGCGGAATGCGGCGTCATCCCGGATGCGGGCCACGATCTCCAACTGAATTTCGTGTCCGTAAATACTTTGTTTAAACTCAAAGAGGTTGACCTCGATGGTGCGATTATTGAACGATTTAAGCGTAGGGCGACTGCCGATGTACAGCATTCCTCCGTAACGCACGCCGTTGTGCCGGGCGAAAACGGCGTAGATGCCATCGGGCGGGATGAGTTTATTTTTGGCAGAGATATCTAAGTTGGCGGTGGGAAACCCCAACTCCATACCGATATTCTGGCCGCGCACCACAGGCCCGGTAAGCAAAAAGAAATGATCCATTAGCTTGCGGGCGGTTTCCATGTCGCCCCGTTCCACTGCTTTGCGGATTTTGGTGGAGCTTATTTCGTTGTTGTCAATTACTTGTTTTTCTATTTCCACTACTTCAAAGGCGCCGCCTTCTCCGTGCCAGCGCAGGAAATTGATATCTCCCTGGCGATTGAGGCCGAAGCGGTGATCGTAACCGATGACGATATAACGGGGATGGAAAGAGCCGATGAGGAACTTCTGGATGTATTCGTCGGCGCCGAGTTGGGAAAACTCTACGGTGAAGGGGGCCACCACCACGTTGTCCACGCCGTATCGTTCAAACAGGCTGATGCGTTCCTGTATAGTAGTGATCAGCCGCAGGGGGCTATCGTCCTGCGGATAAATGACTTCCCGCGGGTGCGGATGAAAAGTGACGACGATGCTCTCGCCCCCGGTCTGCCGTGCCAGCCGGTTGACGCGCCGCAGTATCTCTTGGTGGCCAGCGTGTACGCCGTCAAAAGACCCTATGGTAACCACTGCATTGCGAAACTCCGGCAGGGCGTTCAGTTCGTAAAATACTCTCATGGCGCTGCAAAATTATACAAACCAAGCGTAAGTGCCAACATAAACCCCAGCTTCTCCATCAACCACGCCCGCTCCGCCACTAACGGCGTATCCCGTATTTTTTGCGCTAAGCGGCGGGCGCCCTCCCTGTCGTTTGGCGGCAGGCGAAGGAGGCGGCCGGTGAAGCGGGCCAAGTTGCGGTACATCTCGCGCTGGTAACCGATCTCGCGGTGGCGGCGCAACCAGGTGAGCAGGTTTTCCAGCAAGGACTCCAGCGCGTCGAAGGCCTGCTGCTCGTAGTATATCCTGAGCAGCATCTTGCGGCTTTCGAGGTTGTACATGGGGTCGGGGAAGTTGACGTTGCGCAGCAGTTCCAGCGTGGTGTCGAACTCGCCCCGGCGGAAGCGATACACGGCCATGTTGTAGCGATACACATTGTCCTGCTCTTTGGGCGGCAACTGATCGCGGTACCGCTCTATGAAATCCAACGCCTTGTCCCACTCCTCCAAGGCGAGGAAGTTCATCAGCACGTTGTTGTAGGTGAATTTTGAGAGGACGCCGTTTTCGTCCTGCAAGAGCTTGTTGTCCAAGCCGAAGAGGTAGAAGTCTAATGTGCGGTGCAGGGCCTCGCGCTCTCCGGCGTTGATGCGGCGGATGCCGTGGTTGATGGCCAGCATGAGGAGTTCTTTGGCCAAGTTGCGGGGCAGCGTGCCTACGTATTGCTCGAACAGCCGGCGAAAGGTCTTCACAGCCTCGCCGTCCTCCGGGGCGTCCAACATGTGCAGGCCGTGATAGTACAGCGCCACCTCCGGGTTGTGAAGGTGCGGGCTGCCGCTGAGCAGTGACATCAGCGCTTCTATTCTTTGCCTGTCGGACTGCTTGCCGGCAGCTTCAGGGCCTAAAGCCGCCTGCGCATTTTCGTTACAGGCCATTTGCAGCAATTGGCCGGCGTACCAGGCGTCCAGGTGCACGCTCAACTCTTCGAGCGGAAAATCCAAATAACGCCGCGAGCGCTTCTCCCACTCGTACTGCTCTTTTTGGATGTGAAAGTGGAACAGGCTGCGGGCAAAGGCCGGGTCTTCGGCGCCCGGCTCTATGGCGCCGGCTTCGCGCACGGCCTGCCGGAAGTTTTTTTCCAAGCCGCGCCGCCGCAGGGCGTGGGCCAATATGCTGTGCCGCTGCAGGGGCATTTTTTCCAATTCTAGTTCGATCAGGTAATCGCGCAGCAGAGCCAGCAGCTCGCTCATTTCGTGGCGGAGTTTGGCCGGGATGCTGCCTTGGCCGGGGAAAACGGCTTGCTGCGCTTCCTCCATTTTCGGCGCCTGTCCGCCGGCGGCACACGACCAAAGGTAGTTGAATAAAGCAAAAAGCGTAGTCTTGCGATTGAAACACGGCGATTCCAAGCGAGTGCGAAAGCGGCGGGCTTCCCAGGCGCTCAGGGATTGGATGGCTTCGTAGAGTGTGGTGTCTTGCATCTGGAAGGAAAAAGGAAAAAGGAAAAAGGTGATGGAACGGGCGCCTGATTTATTTCACGCAAAGCGTGCAGAGGATTCGCAGAGCACGCCAAGGCTTTTTTCCGCTAAGCTTCCAAGGATTCCCTTCGCGCACTTTGCGGTTCTTTGCGCCTTTGCGTGAAATTCCTCCGCGGCCTTTGCGAAATCCTTTTTTCTGGCGAAGCCAACTAATTTAAGCATTGGTATCCGACAAGTCTGCTCTAAAAGTAATTGATTTCAATGTATTCCCGACAAAAATACACAAAACTTATTCGACAAATACCAAAAAATGATTTTGTAACGGCCCCGCAATAGGCGCACATTTGCACCATATCAAAACCATCAAGTGCCATGACAAAGATACCGAACCGTTTTTCGCTCCTCTTGTGGGCCGTTTTCAGCCTGTTTTTCACCTGTGCGCTATACGGCCAAACCCCGAACCGGAAGATCATTTTCCCCACTCCTGCCGGCTTCCAGGAGTCCGGCGGCATGTTTGTTCGCCAGGCAAGCGACGGCGGCTACATCCTCCTGGGCAGCGTGAGCCGGCAGGACCCAGATTTTTCCTACATGCACATGCCCCGCGCTATCAAACTCGACGCATCACTCGAGGTGGAATGGGATAAGACCTACTTAGCGCCGCCGCCCGGCCAGAACAGTATCATAGCCGAGGTACAAAGCCCGCCAGTGGAACTGCCCGACGGTAGCTTCGTGTTCAGCGTGGCCGACTCTACCTCCAATTTCGACGTAGTGCGCATCTCCGCCACGGGACAGTTCCTATGGGGCATCGACCTGCCCGGCTTTTTCAGCCAAACCATGCCGCTTGGGGTGCTGCCCAACGGCGACATCTTAGCCACGCATTGCCGGCAGGACAACGGCTGGGCCTGCGGCATCCTGCACCTGTCGCCCGGCGGTAGTATCAGCTCGTGGCAAGAGGTGCCGCAGTTGCCCAATATTTTATCTGCTGCTATTTTCCCCAATGGCGACGTGCTTACCTCGCATACCAACAACCAGGCCAAGGCCATATTCACCCGCATCGCACCCGACGGGCAAGTGGTGTGGCAAAGCGGACCTCAGGATCAACTTTTACCGGGTGCGGTCATCCTGCCCGGCGGCGGCTTCGGGGTAATGAGAAATACAGCGCCGGGTATAATCGCGTTGCAGTATTTCGACGGGCAAGGTCAACCTGCCGGAGAGTCGCCGGTCATCACCCTGCTTGCGAGCCAAATCACCGCATTGGAATTTTACCCCGACGGCTCCCTCTTCATCAGCGGACGCACCTTGGCCCAGCGCGGGTTCATGGCCCGGGTTCAGTTGGACGACCCCGTAGCAGTAGTCTGGTCGGCAGAATCGCCGGAAGACGGGCAGCCGCACCTCGTCCAGGTCAATGGCATCGCTACCCCCGACGGCTGGGGCATAGGCGTGGGCTGGAGTGCCACCCAGGAGTTCGGCTTGTTGCGTGTGGGCGAAGATTCCGGGATTGCGGTAAATGCGCTTTCCGGACGGGTCGGCAACGACAGCAACGATGACTGCGCCCTGCAAGGCACGGAACAGGGCCTGCCCCTCCAACGAATCCGCGCTTACGACGGCGTACAGGAGTTTTTCTGCTTTACCAACTCCTACGGGGAGTACCAGATGTATTTGCCGGCGGGAGATTTTATCATTTCTGTACAGTCCGACCACCCCTTCTTCTCCCTCTGCCCCGACGAGGTGTGGGAGGTGTCTTTTCCTGCCGGTCAAAACAACACCGCAACGCTCGACCTGCCCATGCAGTCGCTGGAGTTGATCCACCACCTCAGCGGCCACGTACGCTTGGACCAGGACGGCGACTGCGCGCCCGGCCCCGGCGATGCGCCCCTGCAAAATTGGTACGTGCGCGCCCAGGTTGACGGCTACACGATTTCGCGACTCACCAACGCCGACGGCTTTTACCAGTTCTTCCTGCCCTCCGGCGCCTACTCCCTCACCGTGGCGCCCTACAACCAACACTTCAGCGTCTGCGATCCGGCGGTGCAAAACGTCACCTTCAGCGGGGATGACCCGCAGTCGGTTACCTTGGATTTCAGCATCCGCGCCGAAACGGATTGCGCCTACATGCGCACGCAAATAGGCATGGGTTGGGTGCGCCCCTGCGAACAAGTCGTCATCCCGGTTTACTATTGGAATGAAGGCGCCCGGCAGGCCGAAGACGTAGCCGTAGAAGTGACCCTGCCCCCCGGGCTGAGCTATGTAAGTGCATCACCCACGCCGGTATCTGTTGACGGCAACCTGCTGCGCTTTGAACTGGGACAGGTGCCGGCATCTCCAGGGGGGGTGTGGCACACGATCGAGATCACCGCAACGGCGAGCTGCAGTCTCCAGATTGGCGACCAGGTGTGCGTCAGCGCCGAGGTGACCCCGGCAGAAATGTGCGGCGATGTGCCCGGCTGGAACGGCGCCGTAGTGAGCCTCAGCGGCGAATGCGTGGGCGACAGCGCGGTGTTCACCATTAAGAATATCGGCTCGGCGCCCAATTCCGTGCCGTTGGAATTCCGCATCGTAGAGGACCAGATCGTGTTGCTGCAAGGTACATTCCAGCTTGTTCCGCTCGAAGAGGTCAACTACCCGGTGCTACCAGCCAACGATTCCAGCACTGTAGTCATGATCGCGCAGCAGGAGCCCGGCTTCCCCGGCGACCCTGAAGTGAGCTTCTCCTTGAGCGGCTGCGCCGGTTTCGGCGGCAATCCCTCCGGTTTCGGCGGCAACCCCGGGCCGTTCAGCGCCGTACTTTGCATGCCGGTGCGCAACTCCTACGACCCCAACGACAAGCAGGCTTTTCCGATCGGTTTCGGCGAGGAGCACATCATCCGGCCCGGCACGCCGTTGGATTACACCATCCGCTTCCAGAACACGGGTAACGACACTGCCTTCGCGGTGGTGCTGCGCGATACCCTCTCCCCACACTTGGACCTCACGCGCATCGTGCCGATGGGATCAAGCCACCCTTTTGAAATGGCACAACTGAGCGAAGGGGTGCTGCACTTCAACTTTCCCGGCATCCTGCTGCCCGACAGTACTACCAACCCCGCAGGCTCACAGGGCTACGTGCAGTTCCGGGTATATCCCAAGCCTGACCTGCCCTTGGGCACGGTGGTGGAAAACCGAGCGGCTATCTATTTCGACTACAACCCGCCCATCATCACCAACACGGTAGCGCGCAAATACCAGGAGTTCCTCGTATCGCAAAGCCGCGAGCCGGCCGGGCCGGCCGGCCTCGAGGTCCGGGTGTTTCCCAATCCGTTTACGGAACAGGCCACTTTCTCCCTGCCTGCCGATGCGCCGGAGGGCAATTATCTGCTGGAAGTATTCGACGCGCTGGGCCGCAGGCTGCACACGGCATTTTTTAGCGGCGGGCAATGCGAATTGCGTGGCGACAAGCTGCCATCCGGGCTGATGTTCTGGCGGGTGTCGCTAAATGGAAAAATAGTGGCGAGCGGAAAGGTGGTGGGAGGATGATCGATTGGCGGCTTAGAGGCTGTCTCAAAAGATTAACATTTGAAAAACTGGCAAAATAAAATCTTGAAAATCAAGTGCAAAAGCAATTTTTTGAAATAATCATGCATTTTTGTGCCCGTTTGCTCACCCCTCCTTCGTCGGGGCATACTTTTTACTTTTGCCTTTTTACTTTTGCCTTCTTTTGAGACAGCCTCGGTGGTT
>CAZNYK010000050.1:4409-26627 GCA_964577215.1 uncultured Saprospiraceae bacterium | reverse complement strand
CGATTATTTCCATTTCACGAGCCTCCCGGTTCATACCCCTTGCCTGGCGCTCCATCTCAATGGCCTGGCGCTCCATATCCCGTTCCTGCCATTTAAATTCGCGTCCAAGGCGTTCCATTTCCTGCGCCTGGCGCTCAAGGTCTCCCTCTTGTAACCTAAGTGCGCGTCCCTGGCGTTCAAAGGCGATCTCCAGCTCTTTTTCAATATCCATCAGGCCCTCCGGACTGATGATGACGGTGGTGTCGTTGTCACGGATGATGGTGATTTCAGGTGCGTAAATACGCGACCGGACAATGCCTTTGGCCTCGCCTTCCTGCGTGCGAACTATGGTATTTCCATCGTCATCGATTTCAACGGTGACGGATTTTTCACGCATGCGCGGAGCAGGGGGAGCCGGAGGCGCTCCCGGGGCAGGCGGGGCAGGCACAACGCCGGGCGCCGGCGGAGCGGGAGGAGCGGCAGGTGCAGGCGGCGGCGGGGGCGGCGGTGTTTCATTGAGTTTTTTCTCCACGTAGCTTTCGTACTTGGGCAGTTCTGCTTCGGGTATTTCCTTATCGTTGATGCGCAGGTACACCAATTTGCGGTTTTCAATGCGCGCTTCCATGCGTTCGCCGTCGTCGTTGGTGTTGATGCGAATTTTACCGGGCGGCAGACTGTCCAGGGCGATTACTGCGGGATCAGCAGATTCCACGGGAAAAGTCGCGGGGTTGGTAGCGCGCACGCTGAGTGCGAACACGGCAGCCATAAGCAGGCCGGTGACAGTGATTTTTTCCATAATGTCGGATGATGGTTTAATGGATGGTTGAAGAATGCGTTGAATGCGAAGCAAAAGAGGCCCTTTTTTCCTACGCAGCGCCATAGCCATGCGCGGTGGGGGCACTTGCGATTCCTGGATTTGCAACAGAGCTTTGGCGTAGGCCAAGGAATTGCCGCATATGCTCAGGGCCACATCGTCGCAACTGTGTTCCCGCTCCCTTCGCACGGCAGCTGAAAGAATCCAGACTGCCGGATTGAAGTAAAATACAGCCTCGATGAAGGTTTGCAGCAGATTGAACAGGTAATCATTCCGGCGAATGTGCGCCAGTTCATGTGCAAGTACAGCCTCTACCTGGTCGGTGGTCAGGCGGTTGATCATTCCAATGGGCAATAAGATCACAGGTTTGAGCCAGCCAATGACCGCCGGCGTTTGGAGCAGCGCCGACTCCAAAACCCTCACGGCCCGCTTGATACCTATCCGGGAGGCTATGGCGCCGGCCTTTTCCTGTATGAACGGGGGCAGAATACAGGTGCTGCGCCGCCTCAACCGCTGGGCATAGGCTACGCCGCCGATCAGACGCACCGTGAAAAAAGCCAGCCCGACAAACCACAATTGCACGACGAGTTGCATGTGGGCATTGAAATATTCCGCGATTCGCATCCAGGGGCTGCCGGACGCGATTTCAGGCGCAACGCTCTGATATGCGGCGTCTTCGATAGCCTTTGGCATGTAGAAGCTCACCACATGCACCGGGCGGTAGAGCCAGATAAAAGTAGCTGCGGCCAGGATCAAAACGGCAATCAGGCCCATAAAGGCGACCATGTAGCGCTGCCGGGCGGGCATGTCATTGCGAAGACGCAGGATCAGCCCCGCAAACAAAGCAACGGCCAAGCCCTGCCAAAGCGAGTGCAACATGGTCCAGCCTATGGCATAAGTGAGATTTTCAGACAACATGTGCCGGGTGATTTCCATAATGACTTCCATATTTTAAACAGGGTTGCCTGATGAATTATTCTGATGTTGCTCAATCTCCTGGATGAGCGCTTTGATCTGATCCAACTCCTCGCTTCCCGCACGGTGATGCCCCAGTGCCTGTATCACTAAATTCATGGCCGAGCCGCGAAAGGCCGTGTCCACGAAGCGCTGAAGCAACTGCTGCTGTATTTCCTGCTCCGGTATGGCGGCCTCGTAAATATGCGAGCGGGCATCGGTATTGCGCCGCACCAAGCCTTTTTCGGCCATGATCTGCATCAGCTTCAGGGTAGTAGTATAGCCCACTTCCCGGCCGGCGCTCAAGGCCTCGTGGACATAGCGCACGGACGATGGACCTTCCTGCCATAGCACTTGCAGTATCTCCAGTTCTGCCTCTGTAGGTTTGGGATGGTCTTTGTACATCACTTTCAATTGTCGGGACAAAGATATACGAAAACTTTCGTAGAATCAAGAGAAAGTACGATTTTTTTCGTAGTTTATTGAAAAAATTTTTTTTCCCATCTTTGCGCCGTTATACCTGACAGCCGGTGAATTGCGAGTTTTATTTTTTGCAAATCACTGGCTATCAGATAGCCCAATGAAAGATTTAACACACTCAAACAGCGCAAAGCCATGTCAGAAATCGAAAACGCCGGGAAAAAAGGATACTGCCTGTTGTACTTCTTTATCTTCCTCCTGCTCTTCATCATCTTGGTAGTAGGGATATACAACACTAATTTCAAGTTTTTGCCGTTGCCTTAAGCAACTACTTCCCCTCCTTGTACAACTCCGCCAGTTCCTTTTCGTACTGCCGAAGGATCAGGCTCCTGCGCAGTTTGAGCGTAGGGGTGAGGTGGCCGGAAAGCTCCGTCCAGGGTTCGTGCAGCAAAATGCACTTCTTCACGCGCTGGTAAGGCGGAAGCTGCTCGCTGTATCTTTCTACTTCCTGCTGAATGAAGCGGTTCACTTTGGGGTGCAGCGCCATGAATTGCGGCGCCGTCCAGTGTATGTTGTTTTTCGCGCACCAGGCTTCCAGTTGTTCAAAATCGGGTAGGATAAGGGCCGACACGAACGGGCGGTCGGCGCCGGCAACGAGGCAGTTTTCAATGTATGGCGACTCCATCAACGCTTTTTCCACCGATTGGGGCGCCACGTAGCGTCCGCCGCTCACTTTAAACAAGTCTTTTTGCCTGTCGGTGATCTGCAGGAAGCGCTTGTGTACAAACTTCCCCACATCGCCGGTGTGCAGCCACCCGTCGGTATCAATGGTTTGGCGGGTTTCCTCCGGCCGGTTGTAGTAACCCATCATCACCCCGGGGCCGCGCACCCATATTTCCCCCTCTTCGTTCTCGCCTGTATTCGCTATTTTCACTTCCACCCCGGGTATGGGAATGCCGACGGTACCAAAGCGAAGTCCTCCCGGTTCAAAGCGGTTAAAAGCTACCACGGGAGAACTTTCGGTAAGCCCGTAGCCTTCGCGCACGTGGATGCGGGCAGCGGAGAAAAGCCGCCCCAATTGGGGTCTCAAAGCCGCCGCACCTGCCATGATGCCTTTCACCTGCCCGCCTAAGGCGCGCCGCCAATACCGGAAGACGAGGAAATCGGCCAAGGCGAGTTGTATCCAATATGCCGGAGGAAAGGTCCTTCCGGTTTTATAGGCATTGCCCAGGCCAATTGCCCAGGTCATGATGCGCCTGACCCAGGACGGGCGCCTGGCGGCAGCGGCCGTTATGCCTGCGTAAAACTTCTCCAATACGCGGGGTACAGCCGCAAAATAGTGCGGTTTGGCTTCACGGAGATCTCTCATGAGTACCCCGGCATGTTCCGGGTAATAAATGGTGGCGCCGGCCGCCATGTAGGAATAAGTGACCATTCGCTCGAAGACATGACTGAGAGGCAGGAAACTGAACACCCGGTGTGTGTAGTCAACCGGCACCAAAGTGATCACCGATTTGATATTGCTCACGATATTGCGATGTGAAAGCATCACGCCCTTGGGCTCGCCGGTAGTGCCGGAAGTGTAAATTATGGTAGCCAGGTCTGTATCCTGCACGGCATCCCGGCGAGTTTGGAGTTGTGAGCGGAACGGCCCGGAAAAGGAATTTTCAAACCATGGATCTGAGAAAAGCCAGATTTTTTCTAAGGAATCAGGCGCAGCTTTGCGAATGCGGGCGGCAATATCCTCCTCAGAAGCGAAACAGAAGCGCATACCGGAGTCTCGCAGGATGAAGGCAATTTCCCCGTCGGTGGCAGAGACATGCAGGGGAACCACGACTGCGCCGGTTTGCTGGATGGCGAAATCGTGAAAGTGCCAGTCGGGGCAATTGTCGGAAGCTATCAGGCCCACGCGATCGCCCTGCCGGATGCCTGCACCGAGCAACCCCATCGCCAGGGATTCCGATCGCTCGATGGCGTCGCGGGTAGAATATCGCTTATCAGGAGGACTCGCAAAGGCAAGTGCTTTGGCAAACCGCAACTGCTGGTAGGGCAGTATGTCGAACAGGCGATGAAAATCCATGGGCGGTCTCGGCGCTTTTCCATCAAAGGTAGGGCATTTCCGGAAAAAGTCAAGGGCTGTGGAATTTCTATGCGATGGTTACAGCCATTTCGGTTTGCCGCACATTTTCCAGGAAGACGAGAGTTTGATCCAGGCTACTGACTATTAGCCCATTGGAGGGGGGGGTTACATTTTGGGCCACTACCTGGTAGCCGGAGAGGAGCACCCTGCTTTGCGGGAATACTCCGCAGAGCTTGTCCACATAGCGCTGCACCGGTTCCTTGCCGAAAGTTTCCGTGATCATGGTGAATACGAAATCCGGTGACAGGATGTTGTGGGCGTCCCGCAAGTCCGTAAGCGAAATATCCTGGCCTAAGTAAACCACGTGATGGCCGCGCGCCTTTACCAAATAATGCATAAAAAGCATGGTGAGTTCCTGGCGCTCGCCCTCGGGCAGGTAGAGCAAAAACTTTTTTACTTTTTTCCCTGCGGGAAGCGGTATTTTGTCAATGGCAACGATGAGTTTTTGCCGGATGAGGTAGCTGATAAAATTCTCCTGTACCGGGTTGATGGAGCCCGTAAGCCACAGCAGGCTTAGTTTGTCCAAAAACGGGTAGATGACCTCGAGCATGGCGCGCTCAAAGCCTAATTGCTGGATATTGGCGGTGACGATACGCTCGAACTTGTACTCGTCCATTTCTATCATAGACAGGGTGAGCGCATCGAGTTGGGTGCCATATTCAAAGTTGATTTCCGAAATGGAAGCCACCTTTTCCGTGATGTCGGCCTTTGTCATTTTGGCAATGCGGGAAATTTTATAACCGTTTCTGTTTAGCAGCGCTATATTGAGAATGAATTTCAAGTCGTCGTCGTCGTAGTAGCGGATATTGGTTTGGGTACGCTTGGGGGTGATCAGCCCGTAGCGTTGCTCCCAAATACGGAGCGTATGGGCTTTAATGCCCGATAGTTTTTCCAAATCTTTTATTGAATAGACCGCCACGTTTGATACATACTTTGGAATAATTGCAAGAAAAACCATTAGGAAACAGGAAAACAAAGAAAAGGTTTAGGCTTAGAAGTCTATCATGACTCCAATGCTGGGTATCACGGTGCCTTGTGCATCGTTTATTGATTTGAGCAGGTACCGTTGTTGATCATAGGGAACATCCGGATTGAGAATGACGCCGGGGCCGAGGGGGCGATTGTCGCCGTCTAATGGCCGGTCGAGTATAAGTTGTTCGCTTCCAATGGCGTTGCCTGTCAGGTTTTCTACATCAAAGTAGAGATTGAGGCTCCATTTTTCAAAAAACCACTTTTTGTCCACGCGGAAATCCAGGGTATTGGCGGCATTTCGGCGGCGGGTATTGAGAAGATCGTAGTTGAAAATGCCCCGGTTGTTGACGTCCCAATTGGCGCGGAGGGAGGACGCCTCGGAGAATGGGGTAAAGGGCAGGCCGCTCTGGAATCGCCAGTTGATGCCCACTTCCCAGTCGCGTTTGAATTTTTTGCCCAGGGCAAGGTTGCCGATATGGCGGGCATCCCAGGATGAGGGCACAAAAACGCCGTTTTTATCCTGGAACTCGCTCCAGCCCAGGGTGTATGAAAAAATGCCGTAGAATCCTTTATACAAGCGTTGTTGGAAAAGCAGCTCGAGGCCGTAGCTGCGCCCGTCGGAGCGGGGCACGGCGGGTTCGTTGCCCAGCACGCCGAAGTCGCCGCCGAGGTTGGCTAAGGTGAGGCTGTCGCGCAGGAGAAAGGGGTAGTCGTTCCATTTTTTGAAATACCCTTCAAGGGTGATGCGGGCGTTGGAGGCCGTGTTCCATTCCAGCCCCGCAGTGAGGTGGCTGTTTCGAAGATAACGGGCTCCGTTGTTGCGATTGACGAATATGCCTTCCTCCTGGTAGCCGAGCAAGGTGTAAGGCGGCAGCTGGTAATATATTCCGGTGCTGAAGTTGGCGGCAAACCTCTCGGTAATATTCCAGGAGGCGGAGAGCCGGGGAGAAATCTGCTCAAGCGGATTCGACATGTCGGCAGAGTAATCGTTGGCATCGGCCCGCAATCCGCCGGAGAGCACTAAGCGCTCATCGAAAAACTTGCGGCTCAGTTGAGCGAAAGCGTAGTATTTGTTGAGGTTGAAGGCAGAGGAGAAATTGACTGTTTGAGGGCCTGCGCTGGTAAAAA
Source organism: uncultured Saprospiraceae bacterium (assembly GCA_964577215.1). Classification (GTDB taxonomy): domain Bacteria; phylum Bacteroidota; class Bacteroidia; order Chitinophagales; family Saprospiraceae; genus UBA2329. The sequence goes on along the minus strand of CAZNYK010000050.1, from coordinate 20,220 downwards.
TGCGGTTGAACGTGCGGTTGTTGTAGCGGGCAAACTCATAACCTGCGCCGTAGTTGAGCTTCCAGGCAGCTTTGCGCAAAGTGTGTTCTATGCGCAGTTTGTTTTCAATTTCCTGTGAGCGATAGCGAAACAAGAGGTTGTCTTCGGTACTGTCGTCGTTGCGGGAGTATTTTTCCGATTCGTTGTTGAGCATGTTCCGGCTGAGCACTACGGTCCAGAACCCATTTTCGCCATAGTGCTTATAAACCAGTCCGTTGGTGTAGTTCCACTGGGGCGAAACGGGCAATATATCCAGGAGGTACTGTTGTTCTTCGGTATCGTCGGCATCTAAGTTGAGCCTGAACTGGTCGATAGCGCCAAGGCCTACAAAATACAGTTCGTTGCGGTTGTCGAATTTGGTTTTTATCTTGGCCTGGAAGCCGTTGTAAGTGGGCAGGAAAGGCAAGCCGAAGGCCTGGAAGAGAAACTGCAGGTAGGATCGCCGGGCGGAGACGAGAAAGGTGGTCTTATCCCCGATGGGGCCTTCGAGGGTAGCGCCGATGTCGGTGGCGCTTACCGCGAAAGTGCCGCCTATGCGGTCCTGGCGGCCATCGCGCTGCCTGAAGTTGAACACCGAGCTGGTGGCGTTGCCCCTGTTGGCCGGGAAAGCGCTGCTGTAAAAGTCCACCTCTTGCAGGAAGTTAACGTTGAGGATGCCCACTGGTCCGCCGGAAGCGCCCTGGGTGGCAAAGTGGTTGATGACGGGCACTTCCACGTCGTCTAAGAAGAAGCGGTTTTCATTGGGCGCCCCGCCGCGGATGATGAGGTCGTTGCGGAAGGATGCCGGGGTGGTCACGCCGGGCAGGTTTTGCACTACCCTGGAAATATCGCGGTTGCCGCCGGGGTTGCGCATGATCTCCGCTACGCCGATGGTGCGCAGGCTCAACGGGCTTTCCTCCGTTTTGCGGAAAGGAGGCGATTTGACAAGGACTTCGGAGAGCGCCTGGGCAAATTCTTCCATTTCCAAATTTACCATGGCGGGGCGGGCGTTGCTCACCTGCACCTCAAACTCGGCCGCGTCGGCAAAGCCGAGGTAACTCACGCGCACATTGTACAGGCCCGGAGCAAGGCCGCGTATCTCGTAGTTGCCCTCCTCGTCGGTCACGGCGCCCATGCCGGTTCCCTCCGCCACCACGTTGGCATATGCAATGGGAGCGCGGTTGATCTTGTTGGTCACGCGGCCTTTGATGATGCCGTTCTGGGCAGAGAGGGAGGTCATGCCCAAAAGTGCAACCAGCAGGAAAAATATGCGAAACGGATACATACGGCTAATTTTGAGGGCTGTAACAGATGCGAAGTGAAATTGTTTGGCGCATGCACAATATGCCCTTTTCCCTTTACTCGCAGGAACACCATGGCGCCAATCAAAAAAAATTTGCATTCTTCGCAGAAAACTCCTTATATTTGCGCCACGAAACGATGATAACCGGAAAAGAGGGAACGCCGCAACGTTCCCTCTTTTCGTTGTATAATTCTGACAAGCTGTGGTAGAGACCAAAATAGAGGCGCTGCTGGCCGAACGATTCCGGGAAACCGACCTCGCCGATTGCTTTACCGTGGAAGTGGTGCTCCGGCCCGGCAATCGCCTGGAAGTATATTTCGACAGCGATTCGGGCGTGACATTTGAAAAGTGCCAGAAAGTGAGCCGCTTCCTCGAAGCCCACCTGGATGCGGAGGGCTGGCTGGGAGAAAAGTACGTTTTAGACGTATCATCACCCGGCATTGGCCGCCCTCTTGCGTTTCAGCGCCAGTATCCGCGCAATCTGGGCCGTACGGTGGAAGTGACCCTGACCGACGATTCGGTGCATAAAGGCATTCTCAAAGCCGCCGATGGGGAAAGCATCACCGTGGAGGAAAAAGTGAAAGTAGAACAGAACGGCAAAATGAAAAAAGCAACGGTGCAAACCGTCATTCTTTTTGATAACATCAAATCAACTGTCGTAAAAGTGACTTTTTAAAAAGATTGGTTATGGTAAATTTAGTGGAAACCTTTTCCGACTTCAAAGCCGGTAAAAACATTGACCGCCCCACCATGGTGCGGGTGCTGGAAGACGTTTTCCGCACGCTCATTCGCAAAAAATTCGGCACCGACGAAAACTTCGATGTCATCGTCAATACGACCAAAGGCGACCTCGAACTCTGGCGCGTTCGCCAGATCGTACCCGACGGCGAAGTAACCGACGACCGCACCCAGGTGTCTATTTCCGAAGCGCTCGCCATTGACGAAGACTACGAAGTGGGCGAAGAATGCTACGAGCAGCTTCACCTCGAAGACTTCGGCCGCCGCTCCATCATGGCTGCCCGCCAAACCCTCATCTCCCGCATCATGGAGCTGGAGAAAGATGAGGTTTTCAAGCGCTACAGCGACCGCGTGGGCGAACTCATCCTCGGCGAAGTACACCAGGTGCTCAAAAAAGATATCATCATTCTCGACGACGTGACCGGCAACGAACTGCTCATGCCGCGCCATGAAATGATCAAGGGCGACTTTTTCCGCAAGGGCGATATGGTACGTGGCGTGATCAAATCGGTGGAAATGAAAAACAACAACCCCGTGGTCATCGTATCCCGCACCGACAACCTGTTCCTCGAGAAACTCCTCGAACAGGAAGTGCCCGAGATAGAAGACGGCCTCATCACGGTGAAGAATATCGTGCGCCTGCCCGGCGAGCGCGCCAAGGTGTCCGTGGAGTCTTATGACGACCGCATCGACCCGGTGGGCGCCTGCGTGGGCATGAAAGGCTCTCGCATTCACGGCATCGTACGCGAACTGCGCAACGAGAACATCGACATCATCAACTACACCAACAATACCAACCTTTACATCCAACGCGCGCTGACGCCGGCCAAGGTCACCAGCATAGACTTCGACGCGGAGAAAAAACATGCGGATGTGTTCCTCGACCCCGACCAGGTATCCTTAGCCATCGGCAAGGGCGGCTCCAATATCAAATTAGCCAGCCAGCTCACCGGCTTCGAGATCGACGTGTATCGCAACAATGCCCGCTACGAGGAAATTGACGACGTGGATATGGACGAGTTCCGCGACGAGATCGAGGAATGGATCATCGATGCCTTAAAGAGCATCGGTTGCGATACAGCCCGCAGCGTGCTCTCCCTCAGCGTGGATGAATTGCTGCGCCGTACCGACCTTGAAGAAGAGACCATCCGCGAGGTCATGCGCGTATTGAAGGCAGAATTTGATGAAGAATAACAGCGCCGGTTTCCGCCGGAAAACAGGGAAAGCCAATTTTTAAGAGGTTTGTTAACAAACATGGGGCTTTCGTTGTATCTTTGCGGCGGAAAATTACTCCGGCATCATTATTCGGATGGTTTTTTAAAAATCAGGATCGGGCAAAAGCTTTTCACGATGTGCCTTTTCAGTTTATCATTCTCACTAAAATGATAAGAGTTATGTAAAGGAATTCATAGCCGGTAAAAGACTTTGCTTGTCTTGCAAACGTTGCCAAAGATTTTTTGACTATATATGGAGAAACGTTTAGTAAAGATAGCTAAGGAGCTTAATGTGGGAACCACTACCATTGTGGAATTCCTGCATAAGAACGGCTATGAAATTGAAAACAAGCCGACGGCCTGGATCAGCGATGAAATGCACACCGTCCTGGTCAAGGAGTTCCAGAAGTCTATCGACATTAAGGAGCAAGCAGACCAACTTGTTATCGGCGCCCGCCCTGCTCCCAAAAAGGAAAGCACCCCGGCGCCCAAAACCGAAAAGTCTGTTCTCGGCACTCATCTCACGGGTAAAAAGGAAGAACCTGCCGCCCCGGCTGCGGAAGCCGAAAAACCCGCAGAAGAAGAAAAGCCCCGCGGCATTCTGCAAAACCGGCTCAAAGTATTGGGTAAAATAGACCTGGATACCAAACCCAAATCCCGCGCAGAAACGCCGGCACAAATGCCTGCTCCGGAGCCGGAACCGGAGCACGAAGAACCCCGGGTGCAACCCGAACCTGAAGTAAAGGCAGAGCCTCCGGCGCCGGCGCCTCCTTTGGAGGAAACGCCGCAACCTCTTGCTGTCGAAATAGTTCCGCCTGCACCGGTCGAGACGCCCGCACCAGTCGAAGCGCCCGCGCCCGCCGAAGCCGGCGAGCCCACTCCCGAAGATGAGGTCATCCGCGCTGAAGCGCCCGAGTTGCGCGGCCTCAAGATCATGGGCAAGATCGACACGTCCAAATTCACCCCGGAAAAGAAGAAGAAAAAAGGCAAGGAGCCGGAAAAAAAGGCCGCCCCTGCCGCGCCCGCCCCGGATGACAAGGCCAAAAAGGCCGCTCCGAGCGCTGCCGAAAGCGAAGACGCCCGGAAAAAACGCAAGCGCAAACGCAAAAAAGTTGCTACCGAAGTGCCAGGCGGCGATGCCAACCGCCAGCAGCCCCGGCGCCGCGAAGGCGATGCTCCTGCCGGCGAGGTAAAGGAAGTTTCCAAAAAGGAGATCGAAGACAAGATCAAAGCCACCATTGCACGCCTTTCCGGCGGCGGCAAGAAGAAGCGCCAAAAACTCCAGCGCGACAAACGCGAGCGCATGCGCGAACGCCAGGAACTGGCCGACATGGAATCCGAAACCGGCAAATTGCAGGTCACGGAATTCGTCACCGTTTCCGAACTGGCCAATTTGATGAATATTTCCCCGGCTGAGGTCATCACTACCTGTCTCAACGTAGGCGTCGTAGTGGGCATCAATCAGCGATTGGATGCGGAAATCATCGACATCGTGGCCACCGAATTCGGCTTTGAAGTGGAGTTTATCGGCGCTGAGGCCACCATCGAAGCCGAAGAGGAAGAAGAGGACGCTCCCGAAGATTTGGTGCCCCGCGCTCCGATCGTGACCGTCATGGGCCACGTAGACCATGGTAAAACCTCTCTTCTTGACTATATCCGCAAGTCGAATGTCGTAGAAGGCGAAGCCGGCGGCATTACCCAGCATATCGGTGCATATGATGTAGACCTCGGCGGCGGCAAAAAAGTCACTTTCTTGGATACGCCCGGCCACGAAGCCTTTACCGCCATGCGTGCCCGCGGTACAAAAGTGACCGATATTGCCGTCATCGTGGTAGCAGCCGACGACAGCATCATGCCTCAAACCCGCGAAGCCATCAGCCACGCCCAGGCTGCCGGCGTACCCATTGTGTTTGCCATCAACAAAATTGATAAAGAAGGCGCCAACCCGGAACGCATCAAGCAGGAACTCGCCTCCATGGACTTCCTCATTGAAGAATGGGGCGGCAAATACCAATCACAGGATATCTCCGCCAAGCTCGGCACCGGGATGGACAAGCTCCTGGAAAAAATCCTCCTCGAGGCGGAAATGCAGGAGCTCAAGGCCAACCCCAAGCGGAAAGCCACAGGAACGGTGATCGAAGCCTCTTTGGACAAGGGCCGGGGTTACGTCAGCAAGCTGCTTGTGCAAAACGGCACGCTCAGCGTAGGCGATCCCGTCGTAGCCGGTGAGTTTTCAGGCAAAGTCAAGGCCATGTACAACGAACGAGGCAAAAACGTAAAGTCTGCCGGTCCCTCCACCGCAGTGTTGGTGCTCGGCCTCAATGGGGCGCCCACTGCCGGCGAACGATTTAAAGAGGTGGAGCACGAGTCGGAAGCCCGCGAAATTGCCGGCCGCCGCGCTCAAATCGCCCGCGAGCAAACCAACCGCGCCACCAAGCGCATCAGCTTGGACGAAATTGGCCGCCGCCTCGCACTCGGCAACTTCAGGGAACTCAACCTCATTGTCAAAGGCGATGTGGACGGCTCCATCGAAGCGCTTGCCGATTCATTAATCAAACTCTCCATCGAAACGGTAAACGTCATTGTGATCCACAAGGCCGTCGGCGCCATTACCGAATCCGATATCCTCTTGGCTTCCGCATCCGATGCCATCATTATAGGCTTCCAGGTGCGCCCCTCCGCCAATGCCCGCAAGCTCGCCGAACGCGAAGGCGTACAGATCAAATTGTACTCCATCATCTACGAGGCCATTGAAGAGATCAAGATGGCTATAGAAGGCATGCTCGAACCCACCCGGGAAGAGAAGATCATCGGCGCGGTGGATGTAAAAGAGGTGTACAAGATCACCAAAGTGGGTACCGTGGCCGGCTGCCAGGTTTCGGAAGGCAAGATCACCCGCAACTCGCCTATTCGCCTCATCCGCGACGGTATTGTGATCTACCCCACCAAGGAAGGACAAACTGCCGAGATCGCCTCGCTTAAACGTTTCAAAGAAGATATCAAAGAGGTGCGCTCGGGTATGGAATGCGGTATCGCCATCAAAAACTTTAACGATATCAAAGTGGGCGACGTTATCGAAGCCTATGAGATCGTTGAAACAAAACAGAAACTTTAACTGCAAAAGCGGCTCCAGGCTGCAAGCGTTTTCAGAGGCTTGCAGCCTGTAGCCCGACTGCCGTCAGGCGAGTTTGCGGCCATAGCAAATCATTTCATCCTGAAAAGCAAGCAAGCGTCAAGCAACCATGCAAACGGTAAATATTAAATTCCCCGACGGACAAGTGCGGCAGTACGAAAAAGGCGTAACTGCCATGCAAATTGCGGAATCCATTAGCCAGGGGCTGGCCCGCAACGTGCTCTCTGCTAAAATAAACGGCGAAGTGTGGGACGCGACCCGCCCCATCAACCAGGACGCCTCCCTGCAATTGCTCACATGGGACGACAAGGAGGGCAAGGCTACATTCTGGCATTCCTCGGCGCATCTCATGGCCGAAGCATTGGAGGCTTTGTATCCCGGCGTCAAGTTCGGCATCGGCCCACCTGTGGAGAACGGCTTCTATTACGATGTGGATACCGGCGACCGCCAGCTTTCCACCAATGACTTCGCCGCCATCGAAGCTAAAATGACCGAACTGGCCCGCAATAAAAGCGAGTACAAGCGCCGCGAAGTGCCCAAAGCCGAGGCCATCCAATATTTTGAGGAAAAAGGCGACGAATACAAAGTGGAGTTGCTCCAGGAACTGGAAGACGGCTCCATCACCTTCTACGAGCAGGGCAACTTCACCGACCTATGCAAAGGACCGCACATTCCCAATACGGAGAAGATCAAAGCAATTAAACTGATGGCGCTTGCAGGCGCTTACTGGCGCGGCGATGAGAAGCGCAACCAGATGACCCGCATCTACGGCATCACCTTCCCCAAACAGAAGGAATTGGAAGACTACCTCCACATGCTGGAAGAAGCCAAAAAGCGCGATCACCGCAAACTGGGCCAGGAGTTGGAGTTGTTCATGTTTTCCGAACGCGTGGGCGCCGGCCTGCCTATCTGGCTGCCGAAGGGTACGCAATTGCGCGAACGGCTGATGAACTTCCTGCGCGAAGAGCAGGAAAAACGCGGCTACAAGATGGTGGTCACGCCTCATATCGGTAAAAAAGACCTCTACGTTACTTCCGGCCACTACGAAAAATACGGCCAGGACAGCTTCCAGCCTATCAACACGCCGCGCGAAGGGGAAACCTTCCTGCTCAAACCCATGAACTGCCCCCACCACTGCGAGATATTCGGCCATAAACCGCGCTCTTATAAGGAGCTTCCCTTGCGCATCGGCGAATTCGGCACCGTGTATCGCTACGAGCAAAGCGGCGAATTGCACGGCCTCTCCCGCGTACGCGGCTTTACCCAGGATGACGCCCACATCTTCTGTACGCCCGAACAGGTAAAGGAGGAGTTTCTCAACGTGCTCGATCTAACGAGAACGGTGCTCAGCAAAATGGGCTTCGAGGAATTTACCGCCCAGATATCCCTGCGCGACCCCGATAACCCGGAAAAGTACATCGGCTCAGACGAAAACTGGATCAGCGCCGAAGCCGCTATCATCGACGCTGCCAACGAGGCCGGTTTAGATACAGTCACCGTGCTGGGCGAAGCCGCATTCTACGGCCCCAAGCTCGACTTCATGATCAAGGACGCCATCGGCCGCTCCTGGCAGCTCGGCACTATACAGGTGGACTACAACCTGCCTGAACGCTTCGAATTGGAGTACATCGGCGCCGACAACAAGGCCCACCGCCCGGTGATGATCCACCGCGCGCCTTTCGGCTCCATGGAGCGATTTATCAGTATCCTCATTGAAAATACCGCCGGCAAATTCCCGCTGTGGCTGGCGCCCGATCAATACGCGCTCCTGCCCATAAGCGATAAATTTGACGACTATTGCCGCAAAGTGGAAGAACAATTGGCATTGCACGATATACGGGGCTATGTGGACGACCGCAATGAAACCATCGGCCGCAAAATACGCGACACGGAGGTCAAGCGCGTGCCGCTCATGCTCATCGTTGGTGAAAAAGAAGTGGAAAGCGGCGCCGTATCCGTGCGCCGTCAGGGCGAGGGCGATATTGGTTCTATGCCCGTGGAAGACTTTGTGAACTATTTCAAAGGGCTTTTGTAGTGTATGCGATGTGACTTTATTGCTCTCGAATCGTTAAAATTTTGATAAACGTTGGGGCTGCCTCTTGTGTTGTATGTATAATTGGCTTATTTTGCACCAAATTACTTGATTCAGATAATCCGGTCCGCATGAAAAAAACTGTACTTGCACTCTTCTTTCTCGCTTTCGGCCTCGCTGCTCAGGCACAATTGGCTTATACCGGCGACAGCGGCCGAAACCAGCGGAACCCGGAAGTTTCTACGCTCCAGGTATTCCCCAATCCAACGGTGGACTATTTCAGCATCAGTACCAACCAATCTATCGAGCGCATTGCAGTATTCAATATGCTGGGCCGCCAGGTGAAGCTCTTTACCTTCACCGAAGGAGACCGCTACTTCGTAGGCGATTTGCCCAAAGGCATGTACTTGGTGCAAATGACCGGTAAGGACTCCCGGCTTATCTCCACGCAGCGGCTGTCGAAGCGGTAAAAAGATAAGATTCCCTTTTCCATCCTTCATAAAATTCACTGCCTCCCCAACAGGATGCGCTCTATATCATCCCGGCACGAGCGCGCCACCGGCACCAACGCATCTCCTATGGTGAGTTGATGCCTCTCTATTTTCTGAACAGCCTTGAGCGCCACCGCATACGACTTGTGCACGCGCACGAATTCGCCGGGCGGCAGCATATCCAAAAACTGGCCGAGGGTCATTCGCGTAACGGTAACACCGCCCGTGTGATGAATGAAGAGCAGATTGGTATCCGCACGTACGTACCGGATGCCGGGCACATGCACCCGCACCCAGTCGTAACCGTCCTTCACGAAAATATCCTCCTTTTTGCCGGTCTGCCTTTGTTGCAGCGACCGGTTGCAGGCTTCGAGAAAGCGGGGGAACTCCACAGGCTTTAGCAGGTAGTCCAAAGCCTGAAGCTGAAAGCCCTCCACAGCATACTGCGGCCAGGCTGTGACGAATACGAACTGCGCGCCTGAGGTCTTGGCCAAACGCATCAACTCGGTACCGGGAAGGTCGGGCATGTGAATGTCTAAGAAAACCAGATCCACCGGCCGGCACTGTATAAAAGCCAGGGCCTCTACCGGGCTGACGAAAGTCGCTTGCAACTGCAAAAAAGGCACTTTGGCGGCATGGGCGGCAATGACCGCCAACGCGGGCGCTTCGTCGTCGATGGCAATGGCGTGCAAAATCATAAGAAACCGAAAAATACCAAATGTTAAATGTAAAACCGCAAAATATCAAATGTAAAACCGCAAAACCAAAAAAGGGGGCTAACTTTTCCCCGCCTTGCGGAGCAAGCCATTTTACGGTTTTACATTTTACGGTTTATCACTCCCCTCAATACCCAACTCCACCATAAAAACCTCTCCCTCTTCTCGCACCTCCAGCCAATACCTGTGCGGATAAAGCCGGTCCAGGCGCCGGCGGGTGTTGACGATGCCCAACCCGGCGCCCTGGTACAGTTGAGGCCGGATGATGCTGTTTTCCACGCGCAGCCGCACCTGGCTGTCCTCCACATCCAACTGGATGGTGATAAAGCATGGCCGCGTGGGGTGCAGGCCGTACTGGAAGGCATTTTCAACGAAGGGCAGCAACAACAGCGGCGCAATGGCGGCGGGCTGTTGATCCCAGTGAAAGCGCACCTCGATGCGGCGCTGCGGATTGATGGGTAGCCGGGCCTGCTGCAAGTTGATATAGCGCTGCAGGAAGACGATCTCCTCGCTGACGGGCACTGTGTCATGCCGGGCCTGTTGCAGCGTAAATCGCAGGATACCTGAAAGCTCGGCGATATGCTGCGAAAGCTTGTCCTGTCCTTGCTGAATGGCCTCGCTGTACAAGGTGTTGAGGGAGTTGAAGAGGAAGTGCGGGTTGAGTTGAGCGCGCAGGCTATCGAGCTCTGCGGCGGTTTTTTGTTGGAGCAGCACCAGGCGCTCGCGGCGGGTGCGCACCGTATCCAGCATAAGAGTGAAAGCAGCCACGAATGCGAGGCAGAGACCTGCTACCAGCAGGTTTTCCTCCACCAATTCCACATCGTGAGCGGTACGCCACTGCAACATCTCAAACACCCCCCAGAGCAGCAGCAGCAGCCAGGCCCTGTAAAGCCACCGGCCTTGCGGGCCCGTCAGCCGGCGAAACGGCCCCCTGTAATTGAGCCATCCCAAGGCGCAAAGCCCGGCGAAAACCGCCACATAACCCAGCAGCCAGCGCACAAAGCCGGCCAATTCCTGCGGGTCTTCTGCGTATTGCAGACGCAGGCTTTCGCGCAGCAGCAGCCCCCAGTACAGTGCCAACCCCGCAGCAATTACTGCAAAAGCGGCCATGCCCGCCTTATTCCAGTGCCGTTTTGGCTTTTTCATTCAGTTTTAATCCTTTCAGGCGCTTTCGGAAATCCTCCGGACGGCGTTGTACCAAATATAGCGAGCCGGACAGGAAGTCATAGTCAAACACGGCTTCAAGATAGTACTCCTGCCCGGGTTGCACTTCTATGCGGAAGTTTTTTTCTGTAATATAGAAATCCGGGCGCCCGGCAGTTCGTATGTGAAGCACTCCGGGTTTGGTCTTCACCGCAAAATAAGACCGGGGGCGAAAATCCCTGACCATCAGCCGGCCATTGATCCATACGTCGAAGAAGCCATTGCCGAAGGCGCCCTTGCGGTATATGAACAAGACGGCCTGTCCGTCCGCCTCGGATGTCGGCTGCGCTTTTGTCGCGGCGGTATGACACAAGCCCATCAGCACTAATATGGGAATGAAGAAGCGGCGCATGGCTCAGGGTTTGGGTTTGCGTTCAAAATTGCGGGCAATCCTGATATCCAGTCCCAGATAGAAGGATCCCGCCCTGTCGGCAGGTGCATTGAGCAGGGGTATATCGCTCGATTTCCAGCGCGGCCTGCCCAGCCCAAATTGGTAACCTATGCTCCCATTGGTCATCACTGAAATGCCTCTCTTGGGGCGTCCTCCACGTTGCCATGCAATACCCACATAGCCCGTGGCACTTAAATGTGAAAAGGCCGGCCACATGCGCCAAGCCGGCGAGGCCCCGATATCGGCAACATCCAATGGACGGCCCGGAGCCACCTCGAATACGCGGAGATAATACTCAGTCATACCCACCCCGCCTTGCATCAGCCACACATCATTGCGGCCCTGGATCAACGCATACCCTGCATTGAGGTTGGCGGTGAAAAAATCGGAATCCGCCTCTAAGTACGTTGGGCTGGATGCAGGATACTCTCCCACCCAGTTGGGCGCACCAGCGATCAGGAAATCAAGATACCACCTTTGCAAGCGGGCGCCGAATCCGAGCGAGTAGAGCGTCCTGTCTCTCCACAACAGCTTTACGTCTTGCGCTTGTAACAGCCTGTACATATTGCCGTAGCCTGTGTGTACACCGACAACGCTTGGCCCCGCACTCAGCATCACGTAAATGCTCGTAGCGTACCGGTCCGGATCCGGTAGCGCGGCGCTGGTATCGGGTACTACTTCCAAGGGTTGGGCCGCAGCCAAAGCCGTGGACAGTACCAGTAAGAGAGCAAGGAGACTTCTCATGGCATTCAGGTTTTTATTTGCGTTGCAAATTAGTGCATACCCATTTTGCCGGCAAATGCATGTGTTCAGTGGCGGGATGTTTGTGGGGAATGGTTCCATTTGTGTGGCCTGAGGCCTTGCTTACCTAAAAGCGGCATGAAAGCATATATGGACTAAATCACATCTTCCAATATCTATATCTTGAGCACGTGCTCTGCTTAGCTGTGGCTTGAATGCCGAAAGTACAGCCAAGTTTTCCAGGTTTAGCGCTCTTCCGGCCGGCTCACCAATTCCCACAATCTATCCTTCAATTCGGTAATGCCCTGCTGCGCTATTGCTGAAATGAAAATGTGCGGCAATCCTTGGGGCAGTTCGGGCTCGAGCAACTGCTGCATTTCAGCGTCGATGAGGTCGCATTTGGTGATGGCCAGCAGGCGGGGTTTATCCAGGAGTTCGGGGTTGTACATTTCCAATTCGTGCAGCAAAATATCGTATTCCTTCGCGATATTTTCCGCATCGCAGGGCACCATGAAAAGCAGGGCGGCGTTGCGTTCGATATGACGCAGGAAGCGGTGGCCGAGGCCCTTGCCGAGGTGCGCGTTTTCGATGATGCCGGGGATGTCGGCCATGACGAAAGAGCGGGAGTCGCGGTATTTCACGATGCCGAGGTTGGGCACGATGGTAGTGAAGGGGTAGGCCGCGATTTCCGGTTTGGCGGCGGTCACCACCGAGAGGAGGGTGGATTTGCCGGCATTCGGGAACCCTACCAGACCTACGTCGGCGAGTACCTTGAGTTCAAGGATTTTCCACTCTTCGCGGCCGGGTTCGCCGGGTTGCGCATACCGGGGCGCCTGGTTGGTAGGCGATTTGAAATGCGAGTTGCCCAAGCCGCCGCGCCCGCCGGGTACTATGATGCGCTCTTCGCCGTGTTGGGTGATCTCGAAATGCACTTCACCCGTTTCGGCATCTTTGGCTACGGTACCGAGCGGCACGTCTAAATAAATATCTTCGCCGTAAGCGCCGGAGCTGTTGTTGCCGCTGCCGTCCACGCCCTTGCCGGCTATGACGTGCTTGCGGAACTTGAGCGAGAGCAGCGTCCATACGTTGCGGTTGCCGCGCAGGATGATGTGGCCGCCGCGACCGCCGTCGCCGCCGTCGGGGCCGCCTTTGACGGTGAATTTGTCTCGCAGAAAATGCACGGAACCTGCTCCGCCCGCCCCGGAGCGGCAGCATATTTTCACGTAATCTACAAAGTTCTGCTCAGCCATTTTGGTTGAATTGGGGGGCAAAGATAGAAATTACTGGTGGAATCGGTGGAATCGGTTTGCGGAACAAGGGTATTCTATGGAACACCGGTTAACCCGATTCCACCGATTCCACCGATTTACCCGATACTACTTGATCATTTTGATAAACGAACTCATCAGCCAGTTGGGATCGGCCTTGGTGAGCGAATCCAGGAGGGAATCGGCTTTATTGGAGAAGAGCTTGATGTCCTTGATGACGCGCACGAACTCCTGCGTTTCTGGGTCCTCGCCTTCCACGCTGGAGAGATCGTCGAGAACTTTGAGGGTGGGCTCCAGTTCTTTCTTCTTCCGGTTGAGGATGATGTTGCGCACCACTTGCCACATGTCCTTTTCGGCTACGAAGAATTCCCGGCGCTCGCCGGTTTTCAATTCTTTGAACGCGAGGCCCCAGTCCATGAGCGCCCTGATGTTCATGTTGGCGTTGCCGCGCGATATTTGCAAGGCCTCCATAATTTCCTCGGCGCAGAGCGGCTCCGGGGAAATGAGCAGCAGCGCATGTATCTGCGCCATAGTGCGGTTGATGCCCCAGCTGGTTCCCAACGCGCCCCAGGATTGGATGAATTTGTCCCTGCCTTCCTGAATGGTCATTGCTTTTGATTTTGCAACTAAACGCAACAAATGCGTTTCGGTTTCGGTGTGACGGCCCGGTTACTTGTCCTGCAACTTCAGCATAGCTAAAGGTAGGACGAGCCGACCGGTAAAGGTAGTCAGATTTTATTACCCTTCATTGTGCGCATTTGAAGTAAATTTCCTGGGCGAACCTAAGCAAAATTGTATTTTTGCCGAAAACCAACCTGACCTATGACGGCAATAAAATTCGGCACCGACGGCTGGCGAGCCATTATCGCACAAGAATATACGGTTGATAATGTAAAGCGCGTAGCGGAAGGCACCGGGCGCTGGATGCTGCAACACGGCATGAAGCAGGTAGCCATAGGCCACGATACCCGCTTTGCCGGGCAATTGTTTGCAGAAACCTCCGCCCGCGTATTCGGGGCGCTCGGCATCAAGGTGAAACTGGCCAAAGGGTTCGTTTCCACGCCCATGGTATCCTTAGCCACATTTAAAACAGGCTCCGACCTGGGCGTAGTCATCACGGCAAGCCACAACCCGCCCTCCTACAACGGCTTCAAACTCAAATCGCACCTCGGCGGGCCGTTAGCCCCGGCCCAGATCACCGAAGTGGAAAATATGATCCCGGAGCAGTGCGCTCTCGCATTACCTGAATTGGACGCCATGCAGGCCCAGGGGCTGCTGGAATACGTGGACATGGAAACCATGTACCTGGATCACGTAAAAGCCGGCTTCGATCTGCAAACCATTTACAACGCAAAAATACCTATGGCTTTCGACGCCATGTACGGCGCGGGCCAAAACGTGATGCGCACCCTTTTTCCCGATGCGCACCTGTTGCACTGCGAATACAACCCCTCCTTCATGGGGCAGGCCCCGGAGCCTATTCACCGCAACCTGAGTGAACTGGCCTCCCTCATTGCCAACTCGCCCGGCATCGCATTAGGCTTGGCCAACGACGGCGACGCCGACCGCATAGGCATGTACGACCAGGACGGCAACTTCGTGGATTCCCACCACATCCTGCTACTGCTGTTGCTCTACATGCACCGCTACAAAGGCGAAAAGGGCAAGGTGGTGGTCACCTTCTCCGTGACCGACAAGATGAAGAAAATGGCTCAAATTTTCGGCCTCGACTGCGAAGTGACCAAGATCGGCTTCAAGTATATCGCCGAGATCATGGCCGAAGAGGACGTCATCGTCGGCGGCGAAGAATCCGGCGGACTCGCGGTGAAAGGCCACATCCCCGAACGCGACGGTATCTGGATAGGCCTGATGATCATGGAGTTCATGGCCAAAACGGGCAAATCCCTCAAGCAACTCATCCAGGAAGTGTATGACGTAGTAGGCCCCTTCGCTTCCGACCGCGACGACCTGCACATCAAAGAGTCGCAAAAACAGGACATCATCGCTGCCTGCAAAAACGGTTCGTACAAAGCCTTTGGCACTTATTCCGTAGAATCGGTGGAAGACTTGGACGGCTTCAAGTTCAATCTCGGCAACGAGCAATGGGTCATGATCCGCCCATCCGGCACTGAGCCGGTGCTGAGGGTGTATGCACAGGCGGCAGATATGGCCGCAGTGCGCCGCATTTTGGATGCTACGAGGAAAACCTTATTGGGGTGAGGGGGTGTTTTGGCAGAGCGCATGGAGCATCATCCAACAGTACACAACTGTTCGAACCGACAACCGGCCTACGCCAAGGCTGCGGCGGGTAAAACCGACAACTGACAACGAATTCGTTCTGATGCTCGTTTTTACAATGGAGGAAACGATATGGCACGATCTATTGTACAAGACATTCTCAAGCGCAGCGACGCCGTGATGGTGGTGGAAGAGGTGCAACACGCGCTGACGGAGGAAGCCCGCCGCAGGGCGGAGTTCCGGGACTGGATCACCCCGGATGCCAAGGCAGGGTGATCGCATAATTGACCATGAAAAAACGAAAGACCATCGGCGCCTGGATCAA
>CAZNYK010000050.1:2826-4309 GCA_964577215.1 uncultured Saprospiraceae bacterium | reverse complement strand
GGGTGATCGCATAATTGACCATGAAAAAACGAAAGACCATCGGCGCCTGGATCAAGCCCGGCATTGCCGTTTCCATACCATTGTTCGTGCTGCTTGCCCCGGCTGAAGTCCTGGGCATTCCCGGCATCACGCCCGTAGAGCAGCGGGTGTTGGCGCTTTTCGCGCTGGCGGCGCTGTTCTGGATATTGGAACCCATCCCCATTTTCGCCACCTCGGTGCTCATCATCGTGCTGGAACTGATCACGATCTCCGATGCCGGGTTGATCCCGCTTCGAGGTGATGCAGCAGGGCAGCCTTACGCCAACCTGTTGGACTACCGAGAGATCATGGCCACCTTTGCCTCGCCGGTCATCTTGCTGTTTCTCGGAGGCTTTTTTTTAGCTATGGCGGCAGTCAAGTTCCGGCTCGATCAGAGCTTGGCCGCCGTGTTGCTGAAGCCTTTCGGCCAAAAGCCCAGGCGCTTGCTGTTGGGCATCATGGTCATTACGGCTGTTTTTTCCATGTTCATGAGCAATACGGCCACTACGGCCATGATGTTGGCTGTGCTGGCGCCGGTGCTGCCGTTGTTTGAACCTGGAGACCGAGGCAGAATAGGTTTTGTTTTAGGAGTACCCTTCGCCGCCAATGTGGGGGGTATGGGAACGCCCATCGGCACCCCGCCCAACGCCATTGCGCTCAAGTACCTCACCGGGGAGTACGCCATCGGCTTCGGCAAGTGGATGAGTTTTGGCGTGCCATTTGTGGCCGTGTTGCTGCTGGGCATTTGGGCCTTGCTTTTAACCATGTATCCCGCAAAGACTCCCGCGCTGGAGCTGAAGTTTAAAACCCGGTTCCTGCGCACGCCCAAAGCCTACATTGTGTACGGCACATTCGTGATGACATTGCTGCTCTGGCTTACTGACTTTTGGCACGGCATGAACTCCTATGTAGTGGCCCTGATCCCGGTAGCCGTATTTCTCAGCTTCGGCATCATCGGCAAGGAAGACCTCAAAGGCATGAGCTGGGATGTATTGTGGCTGGTGGCCGGCGGCATAGCGCTGGGCCTGGCCCTGGAAAAAAGTGGTTTGGTTGACCGTCTCGTAACGCTTATTCCCTTTTCCGGGCTTCCTGTGTACGCCGTCATGATCGTCGCCGCGTTCATCGGCTTGTTGATGGCCAATTTTATGTCCAATACGGGTACGGCCAACCTGTTGTTGCCCATTGTAGCGGCGTTGGGTACTTCCGGCCTCGCATTGGAGGCTGTAGGCGGTCTTGGAGGCTTGGTACTTGCCGTTACCCTGAGCATATCCTTAGGTATGTCGCTGCCCATCAGCACGCCGCCCAATGCACTGGCGCACGCTACCGGGGAGATTCACACTCCCGACATGTCGAGAGCAGGCGTGATCATAAGCCTGGCCGGCATGGCAGTAGTATTGCTAACGGTGGAGGTGCTGCATTGGACGGGGTTTTTCTGAGGGCTGACGAAAACCTGAAACCGTAAAAT
>CAZNYK010000050.1:0-2726 GCA_964577215.1 uncultured Saprospiraceae bacterium | reverse complement strand
GACAACTCACAACCCATAAAATCATGAAAGAATCCTTGCTCAAAGTAAACATCGATTGGCTGAAAAACACCTATTTTTCCGATCCGGCGCGCCGCATCCGGCTCAAGCCGGGAGAAGTACTGCTGCGACAGGATCAGCACAATGAACGGCTGTTTTTCGTCATCGAAGGCGCCCTGCGCGGTTTTCTCAACTACGAATCCGACGAGCCCTTTGAGGCATTTCGCTCCACGCCTTACCACTTTGTGGGCGTGTATAGCTATTTTTCCCATACCCACAAGAGCTACAGCACCGTCATTGCAGAGACGGACTGCGAGTTGGCCTACATCGAGGGCGATCAGGCAGACGTGGATGGCACGAGTTTTGCCGAGCACTTCCTGCCGGTGGTGGTGGAAGAGATCTACATGCGGCAGCTGCTCACTCAAAAAATGAGTATTCAAAACCAGAAGACCACCCGCAAGCTCTTCCACGCAGAAAAGATGGCCACCCTGGGGCAGTTGGCTGCCGGCCTGGCTCATGAACTGAACAACGCAGTGGGCGTCATCAAGCGGCAGGGCGAGCAATTGGCCGCATGGGCGGCAGGCATGGTGCAGAAGGCCGGTCAGGCTGAGGCCATGCATCTTTTTCAGAAAGGCCTCACCCAGGGCAGCACCCTCTCTACCGCAGATCAGCGCCAACGCCGCCGCGAACTGGAAGAACGCTACGACCTGCCGGCAGCTATAGCCCGGCAAGCCGCTGCCGCCGGCTTGGACGATGCCGACATAGCCGCCTTAGGCAACGACCCCGCCGGAAAACTCTCTCAACTCTTTCCCTACTTCGAGGCCGGACTGGCATTTCACGATCTGAACCACGCCGCCGGTCACGCCACACAAGTGGTGCAATCGGTAAAAGAACTCGGCGTAGCCAACCACTCGGTGCGGGTGCCCACCGACGTGGCAGAAACCATCCGCCATGCGGCCATGCTCCTGAAAGACCAGTTGAAAGGGATCGAATTGCGAATGGAACTCGTCCCGGGCATGCGCCTTGAGACCAATCCCGGCGAATTGGTACAGGTGTGGGTCAATCTCATCAAAAACGCCTGCGAAGCCTTGCGCGCGCAAGGCCGCCGCAACCCGGTCATTGCCGTACAGGCCCTACGCTATGGCAACCAGGCCCGCATCATCGTGCGCGACAACGGTCCCGGCATCCCGCCCGAACTGCTGCCGCACATCTTCCAGCCCGACGTGACCACCAAAGTGGAGGGGCTTGCCTTCGGCCTCGGCCTGGGCCTTTCCATTTTGCAAAAGATCGTGGACAACCTGCGGGGCAAAGTGGAGGTGAGCAGCAAGCCGGGGGAGACGGTGTTTACGGTGGTGCTGCCCGTGGAGGGATAACGCTCGTTTTTCCGGTGCTGAAAGACGCTGATTGTTGTGATAGGTTATGCTTGGTCTTGGACTGTGAAAGACGCCGATCTAAAATGTTCGATCCCGTTGGCCGGGGAAACAGCATAAAATCAGAAACAGTGCAAAAGGAAGCGTTTACCGGCACTTTTCGGAATAGTGGAAAACGTGCCTGGGCGCTTCCGACCATTTGAACTTGTTGTCGAAGGCCTTGGCCAGGTCCGGGCAGTCGCCGTACAGGTTATTTACTTCTTTGCTGTAGTTCTTCTTGTTAATCAGGTATGCGGTTTTGTCGCCTTTTTTGAAATAGCAGGAGCGGTCATCTCCACCCGTGACCTGGATATTGCCTACTGCCAAGCCCCCGGTTTCGGTAGCCAAAGGGTTGAAATATACTTTGATGCCGTTGGCAAAGCCGGGATTGATCAACTGCATCAGCATGGTCATTTTTTTCTTTTTGACCATGACCTCAGTGTTTTCAAAAAACACGTAACCGTTTTTGATATGCTCGGCATGCGCGCTGTGATCCTGGTCCCACTTGGTGGCGGTACCGGCTGCATCCAGCGCCCTGGAGAACTTGTCGAATCCGGTAGGCGGCAGGTACATGTGCTTCACTTTATCGGGTGACAAGCTCGTCTTTTTGCCGGCGGCATCTTTGATTTCAATAGAGCTTATTAGGCCTTTCTTGCGCTTGACATTGTCCACAAAGGCGGTTATTTCTTCCCCGGTTTTGAGTGTAAAATAGGCTTCCTTGCTGTGTGAGAAGCCGTAGGCGCCGTCTAAAAAGTCCTGGCCGTTCAACAGGGTGGCGCTCACCAGGAGCATAGCAATGGAAAGGAGTCTGAAGTTCATAAAGAAAGGATCTAATAAGGTTAATAATGGCTCAAAGATACAAAACCAGGCTCGAGGGCGGCGCCTTTGTGATAAAAAAAGCACCATGGCATACCCGGCAACAAGCGCGCCCTGCTCATGCTGGAAGACCACCGCTTCACCGTGCGCGAGGCGGGCGAATGGCGCATGCGGGCGCCGGTGTTGGGGGGAGGCTTTAAGTACCGTTCGCGCCGACTCCGCCACGCGTGCCGGGGCATATCTCCCTGTTTATCACGCTCTGCATGACGGTCTATTCCGCAGCGTAGTGTACCCGCCTGCCCTACCTTCGCACAGCGACGCCAACGCCCAGCTCGCCCACGCCGCCCACACGAAGCGTTTGCGTCGCCGGGATGCACGGGGACGATACCCCTTCGCGCGGGCCTTGTGGGTGGGGCAAGAGGGGTATCGTCCCTACGCTGGCGTGTGGTTGCATCTGAAGCCCGGCTGCCGGGCAGGCAGCATCGCCGCTACGTTACGCCCCTC
>CAZNYK010000049.1:23982-26706 GCA_964577215.1 uncultured Saprospiraceae bacterium | reverse complement strand
CTGTACATCGGCTATTTTCATTTTGTACTTCGGTTGCCGGACGCACCGCCTTGAAGCAACGCCCGGATATTCCGCCTTTCAAGCCCGAAAACCAAGCCGAGAAAAGCAGCCAGCAACAGGGTTTTGGCCGCCAGGCCTCCCCACAGGTTTCCGGCAATAATTTGCTCCGTGCCCAAACCGAGGCCGTAAAAACCGAGCGAGAGCGCAATGTACAACCCTATGCGGCCCAGTGGGTACGGTATGGGGTAGCGCTTGCGCCCGGTGTACCAGGCCGAAATGGCCATAAAACCGTAGCAACCCAGCGAGGCCCAGGCCGGCGCGTAGTAGCTCACGCTTGGATTGGGGATCAGCCAGATGTTGAGGCCCAGCGTGATGGCCATGCCGCTCAGGGCGATGTAGCTGCCGAAGTCGGTGCGGTCGGCGAGTTTAAACCAAATAGAAAAATTGTAATACAGCCCCAGGAATAGGTTGGCAATCAGTAATATAGGCACCACGCCCAGCGCTTCGCGGTAGTTTTTTCCGAGCAGGTACTGTATGATGTCAATGTAAAACATGATGCCGAGGAAGGCCAGGCAGCCCACCAGCGTAAAAGCAAGGGCGGCCTGCCCATATACCCGCTTGTCGTCGGACTGGCCGGAGTGCCGGAAGAAGAACGGCTCGGCAGCGTAGTTGTAGGCCTGCGTAAAGAGGTTCATCATCACGGCAAATTTGGTGGCCGCAGCATAGATGCCGGCCAGCGCAAGGTTTTGTTTCAGATCAGGAGAAGCCAGTTCTTTGATCATGGGGACGCCCACCAACTGGTTGATGATGGCGGCAATTCCGGCAGGGATCAAAGGCAGCGCATACAGCAGCATTTTTCGCCACAAGGCGGCATCGAACGCAAAGGAGCGGATGCGCCAATACTGCGGCAGGAGGAAGAGGAGCACCGCGGCGCTCGCCAGGAAGTTGGAAATAAAAACATACGCCACCTTGTTTTCGGGGCGATAAATCGCTTCTGCAAAAGCCCAGCCTTTGCTTTGCATCCAGGGGCACAACTCAAAGAAAAAGAAGATAAAAGCGATGTTGAGGGCAATGCCGGTTATTTTCAAAAAAGCAAAGCGCAGCGGCCGGCTCTCCAATCGCAGCCGGGCAAAAGGCAGCGCCGTGAGCGAGTCCATGGCCACGATGAGCAGAAACCAGAACACATAGTCGGGCCGGTCGCCGTAGCGCAGCGCCGCGGCTAAGGGTTGCAACAACGCCAGCAGGAGCAGGGTGATGAGCGCGGTACTGAGCAACAGAGAGCGGGATGCCGTGGAGAACGCGGCGTTGAGGTCTTCCTGTTTTCTGCCGAAGCGAAAAAAGGCCGTTTCCATGCGGTAGGTCGTGAACACTAAAAGCAGGGCGATCCAGAAGTAGAGATCATTGATCTGACCGTATTCATCGGGGGTATCCCGGAATGCCCGCGCCGTAAAGTATGGAGTCAGGATTATCCAGTTGACCAAGCGGGTCAGGATGCTGCTCAGACCGTAAATGGCTGTTTCGCCGGCTAATTTTTTCAGGACAGACATGCGTGGGTGCGTATTGCGGTGCAATTTTAACAAGAAAGCGGCTTAGGCATGGGAAATAGTGGTATTTTCGCAGGCCAAAACGAAAAAACATACAGGGAAATGATTGACACAGGGTTGCTGAAAAGGATATGCGAGACGCCGGGCGCGCCGGGATTCGAGCAACGCATCCGGGAATTGGTAGTTCGCGAAGTTCGCCCCTTGGTGGATGAACTGAGCATAGACAATATGGGCAATGTCATTGCCGTGAAGCGCGGGAAGGCGCGCAAGAAAGTAATGGTGGCCGCCCACATGGACGAGATATCCTTCATCATTACCCATGTGGACGACGACGGATTCCTCCGCTTTCATCCGCTGGGCGGGTTCGACCCCAAGACCCTCACCTCCCAGCGCGTCATCGTTCACGGCAAGCGCGACGTTATAGGCGTCATGGGTTCCAAGCCGGTTCACCTCATGAAGCCCGACGAACGCTCCAAAGCCGTGCCCATCAATGAGTACTTCATCGACCTCGGAATGAGCAAAGATGAAGTGAAGGATATCGTATCCGTAGGCGACCCCGTGACCCGCGAGCGCGAACTCATTGAAATGGGCGATTGCGTCAACAGCAAATCCATTGACAACCGGGTGTCGGTATTCATCCTCATCGAAGCGCTGCGCGCCTTGCAAGGCCGGGAGATGCCCTACGATGTCTATGCCGTGTTCACCGTACAGGAAGAAGTAGGCCTGCGGGGAGCTATCTCCGCAGCCCACCTCATCGACCCGGATTTCGGCCTTGGCCTCGACGTCACCATCGCCTTCGACGTACCCGGCGCCCAAGCGCACGAGGTGGTCACCCGTTTGGGAAAAGGGGCCGCTATAAAGATATTGGACGGCTCCGTCATTTGCGATTACCGCATGGTGAACTATCTCAAGAAGATCGCCACAGAAAACGATATTCCCTGGCAATTAGAAATTCTCCCCGCGGGCGGTACCGATACGGCCGGCGTGCAGCGCTCCGGCAAGAAGGGCGCTATTGCAGGGGCCATTTCCATTCCGCTTCGCCATATTCACCAAACCATAGAGCTGGCTCACAAACGCGACATTCGCAACTGCATAGACCTGCTCACCCTCGCCCTGGAAAAATTGGATTCTTTCAACTGGAACTTCGGAGGGGGAGTGGAGGAGATGGGGTTTTAGCAGT
>CAZNYK010000049.1:0-23882 GCA_964577215.1 uncultured Saprospiraceae bacterium | reverse complement strand
AACCCGGAACAGTAGGCAGAGAGTCTATGCCCTTCCTATCAGTGCACATAAAAATGGGAGATCGGGATGTCTATGCTAAAGAACATGGCGAAGCGGAATCCCGTCAAGCTGGATATTTCCGGCATGCCAGGGTCATTGATCCGGCGCAAGCCGGGACCTTTCTGAAATCCGGCGCCTAAAGCGATGGGCAAATTGGACGGCCCGCCATAGACGAAAAAAGCGCCGGGCGCCAGGATGTTCTCCCACTTCAATTCCGGAAAATCGGCCACCATGTCGTTGCGCAAGCGGTAGGCCGTGATTGCGCCCACGTCAATTATCGGCGTGTAAAAACTCAGGCTGCCCGCCCGTCCGAACCCGACATTGATGTCGAACCCCACTGGCGCCATAAATGCGACGACATCGCTGTTCATTGAGCTGCTGCCCGGGCTGCGCAGGTATTCCCGCCCATAGCTCAAGCCTGAATACGCATTGAGCGATACGCTGAACACAGAGTTTTTCTTGGTGGCCGAACTGCCCGGAGGCAGTGCAAACAGGTCGATGGCATGGGCGATCTCCTCAGAAGTGCGCGCTTCTGCTACGGAAGCGATAAAGTTGCCGTAGCGGAGCAGTTCTTTTTGCAGCGGCGCATCAAGGGTGAGGCGCGCCAGCACGGCAGTGAAATTGTGAATGGCATACACGTAGTTTTTGCGCCGTATGTTGTAGTGGAAGCTGTTCAGGTCGCGGGCGCTCTCGTACAGTTTTCGCAGTTCCTCCTTGTGGGCAGCGGCTTCAGGAAACAAAAGTTCAGTCACTTGTGCGGCAATATCCGTCAGGGTAAAAAAGCCGTTAAAAAAGCGGAATACGGCATCGTCTTGTATGGAATCATTGGCAATGGCCACGCCTTGGTGTCCTTCGAGCAAGCCACTCAATTCCCGGCCGGACTCGCTCCAGGATTCTATGCTCCGGCGTACCGCCTGAAGCGTTTCTGATCCAGCAGATAAAGGGCGCAGGGCATCGCGCAGGGTTGTGCCATTGTCGAAAACCACCTGGGCCGATGCTTCCTGTTGCCAGAGCAGGCCCAGGTACAGGTACATGGTGATGGGGTCTTTGAGGGCGCGGCGCACTTCTGCCGGGGGCAGCCATACCTGCTCGGAGGCTGCGGCGAGATCAGTGTTGCGCAGCGATTCCGACAGCACCCAGGTGAGGCGCAGGGAAGCCGCCATGTTCCGGACGCGTTTACCCGCTTCGGCAGGAAGCTGAGCCACCCGCTCCACATCCTGTAGTGACGCTTCATGCGCCATGAAGTAAAACCAGTCTTCGATAGGCCGTCCGTCAATGAGAAACTGGCTGATCTCCAGCACGTCTTCCACGAGAATCTTCAAGTCCGGCCGGCCCGCGAAGTCTTTTTGTTGAAGATATATCCTGCTTTGGTGGGGCAGGGTTTTCAGGTCGATGATAAAACTCTCGCGCAGAACCTCGATATAGCGGTCGATGAAGAAAATCTCCGTGTCAATTACCCAGAGTTGCTGTTTGGTATTGGGGAAAAGGCCTCCCAGCACCTGGTCTTTTTCAAAGGTGTTTTTCAGCCGGTTGAAAAAAGCGAGACTCAACTCCTGTTTGGTGCGCCGGGCTAAGAAACGAGCCAGCCCGTCGGCTAAGTTGCCTACCGAAAATCCGTTGGCCGTAGTGGGATGATGTATTGAGGGATTAACAACTCCTCTATCTGATTCGGCAATGACAGTAAGCGCATCCAAAAACATCTCCGGCAGCAGGATGATATCTTCCTCCGCCACCGCGCCGATGAAAGGATTGTCTTCAAAGGCATCGGCCAGGAACTCTGCATTTACAGGCGCATAGTTCCAAAGTATCCGGAGCGCTGCCTCGGCGGATTCCTCATCGTGTCGGAAGTTGGCAATGGACCGGGCCCCGGGGGTGGGCGTCAGGTATTGCCGCAGCAGTATAGCATCGCTCAGGGCGTGTTGGGCCGCCAAAGACACGCTGAAGAAACAACTCAGGAGAAGCCACAGATATCTGTTTTTCATGGTCAATATCAGGGTTGGTTGAAAAATAAACGAAAACTGTCTTCTGCCTGCATTGCTTCCTGTGAAAAAGGAGTGGCGATACTTTGCAGGCGCGACAGCATAGCATCCCGCGACAAGCGCAGCAAAGGGTTTTGCGCTTTTTTCCGGGCCTCGGCCAGTGCCAGGGCAGCTACGCCGGCAACAGCCGCGGTGGCGAAGCTGCTTCGCAGGACGCCCTGCTGCGGGTCTTCTTCATCCGGTTCGGCGTGGAATGCTACGGGGCATTGCGGAGTCAGGAAGTTAATATGCCGGGAAAGCCGGCCGTCGGCGGGCATGGTGTCCAACAGCGCCGGCGTTGCAACGCCGGCGGTGATGGATTCGAGCCGGTTGGCCGGAAATGGTACCCGGTTGAGCATATTCCAGGAGCTGGTGTTGCGAAGGGCCGCAAAGAGACAGATATTCTTATCGGCAAGGCTTTGAAATACCCTGTCGATCTCCGCCTGCGGAATATTTTGGTCAGGAAGTGGCATGAGGCTCACGGAGAGAATGTCCACCTCGGCGGCAGCGGCAGCCTTTAGTGCGCGCATGAAAATTTCGAGCGTGGGATCGCAGAAAGCATTAACGGCCCGGAACACATGTACCTCCACTTTGGGAGCCATGCCTTCCACGCTGTTGTCCATTGCGGACAAACCGGCTACAATGGAGGCGCAGGAAGTGCCATGCGGCTTGCCCACCGGGCGGCAGTCGCTCACGTCGTCATTGCCGGTGGGCCTTGCGAGGCGGCAGTCGTATTTGCGCCCGGGTTTGTCCTGGTGTTGCAATACAGGATGTCCGTATAGAATTCCGGAGTCGATAATGCCCACGCGGACGCTCTGACCGCGGGTGTCGCGCCAGCTTGCGGGGAGGTTTTTCAGGCGGTCATGCCAGATAAAAGAGGCCATTGCTACAAGGTTGGTGTTTTGAAAAAAGCTTTTAAAACATGCCCCGAAGTTATGGATATTTTATTAGCCCGCCAATTTGTTTTCCATCCGCTCGGACTCACCTTTACCGGCGCCGGTAAATAAAGACTATTTTTGCCTTCAAAACCGCTTGGCATATGCCCTATCAAAGCCGCCGCCGCCAATATCTCAGCCGCCGGGAACGCAACGCCCGCACGTTCAGGACGGTGCAACTACTCGTACTTTTTGTGGTGATTTGTGCCATTCTGCTGGCATGGATCAACCGGGTGAGCCTGTACAACTGGCTGAAGACGTATTTCTATTAGGTTTCGGGCGCCCGGCGTTTATTCCGGTTCGAATCCAAGGACGATATTGAAATCGCCCAGGCCTTTGAGGCCGCGGGCGCCGGGCTCCCGTACTTTGTCAAAACCGATGCCGTAGTCAAAACCGAGCATGCCGAACATGGGCAGGAATACGCGCATGCCGAAGCCCGCCGAGCGTTTGAGGTCAAACGGGTTGAAGTCGCGCAGGCTACGCCAGGCGTTGCCGCCCTGGGCGAAAGCAAGCACGAAGATGGTGGAACTTGGATTGAGCGAGAGCGGATAACGCGCTTCAATGGTGAACTTGTCGAATATCGGGGCGGGAGAGAGCCTGTCAAACGCGAAGTTTGCGGAAATATCGCTAACTTCATAGCCCCGCATGGAGATGATGTCCACACCCTGGAAACCGAATTGCTGGTTGTTGATACCGTCGCCGCCCACCTGGAATCGCTCGAAGGGCGTAGTGCCGATCCTGCGGTTGTAGCTGCCGAGTATCCCTATTTTGGCGGAGGTTTTCAGTACGAGTTTGCCCACGATCGGGGTGTACCATTCGGCGTCAAATCGCCATTTGTGGTATTCAAGCCAGCGATAGCGCTCGGCGGGAGGTAGTTCGCTGTAGTCTTTATTGTTGAAGAGGGAATAGGGCAGCGTAAACTGTACCGACAGCGATACGCGGGAGCCGTCGCGGGGGAATATGGGGTCGTACACCGTAGAGCGGGCGATGGTCTGGCGTATGCTGAAGTTGTTGAACTTGCCGTCGCTCACGGATATCCCGGAATCGTCGATAAAAGAACCGATAGCGCCCTCCGACCATTCGTTGAGGTTCAAGGTTTGCAGGTTGATCGCGGTGGTGGAAAGAAAGTTGTCGTCGGGCCATTTCAAGCGGGTGCCGAGGCTGGCAGTACCCTGCAGGATGCTCAGAAACTGGTTGCGGTTGAAACTGGAAAAGCGGTTGTAAAACCCGGCAACGGTGAAGGAATTGGGCTTTTTGCCGCCGAGCCAGGGATCGGTAAGCGAGACATTATACGATTGAAAAAGATAGCCGTTGGTTTGTGCGCGCAAGCTCAGGCGTTGGCCGTCTCCCTGGGGAAGCGGACGCCACGCTTCTTTGTTGAAAATGTTGCGCAAAGAGAAGTTGTTGAATGCCACGCCGAGGGTGCCGATCACGCGTTGAATACCGCCCCAGCCGGCAGAAAGCTCCAACTGGTCGGAGGGTTTCTCCTCTACGGTATATTCAATATCCACCGTACCGCGCTGGGGGTTCACCGGCGTATTGATGCCGAGGGTCTCGGGGTTGAAGTAACCCAGGTTGACGATCTGACGCTGTGAGCGAAGAATATCGGAGCGGCTGAATTTCTCTCCCGGCCGGGTGAAAAGTTCGCGGCGGATGACATGCTCGTGGGTGCGGTCATTCCCGGCGATGATCACTTTGTCGATCGTGGCCTGAGGCCCTTCGAAGATGCGCATTTCAAGGTCAATGGAATCGCCGTCTATGGCAACTTCCACAGGGTCCACATTAAAGAAGAGATAGCCGTTGTCCATATAAAGCGTGCTCACGTCTCTGCCGTCCTGGCTGAACCGGAGGCGTTTTTCGAGGAGTTCCTGGTTGTAAACATCGCCTTTTTCTATACCCAGCACGGCCTGGAGTGCCTCGGTGTCGTAGATGGAATTGCCTTTCCAGGTGATATTGCGGAAATAATACTGGTTGCCTTCCTCAATGAGTATCTTGATGCGGATACGGCCGTTGTCATCGCGCCAGATGCTGTCGCCGAGCAGGCGGGCATCGCGGTATCCAATGGTATTGTAATATTGAATGAGGGCAGTTTTATCTTCTTCATAGTCTTTGCGCACCAATTTGGAGGACCCGAAGAGGCGGCCTTTGGCCTTGGTGTTTTTCAGCTTGCGGGCCAATTTTTTTTCATTGGCGTTTTCCGCGCCTTCAAATTCGATATCCTCAATTTTGATGCGTTCGCCGCGATCGGCATCGAAAATGACGACAACGGAGTTGGCGCGGGAGGTGTCGGGCTCTTCAATGACGGTGACCCTGGTATCGAAGAAGCCTTTGTCGATGAAGAACGTTTCGATAGCCCGCTGAGCATTCAGTTTTACATCTTCGGTAACGATACCGCCTTTGAGCAGGAATTTATTGACCTGTTCGTTGAGGTTTTCGTGGTAGTTTTTGGCGATATTCCGGTAAGTGTACCGGGAAAGGCGCGGGCGTTCCTGCAGCTGAATGTCGAGGAACACTACATCGCCGATAACTTTTTCCAGAACAATTTCCACATTGGTGAACAGGCGCAGGCGCATCAGGGCGCGCATTGCCTTGGGAACGGAAGGCCCGGGAATCCGTATCTTGTCGCCCACTTTGAGCCCGGATACCCCAATGATAGCCACTTCTTCGCTGTAGGTAGCGCCCGAGACCTTTAAGCCGCCGATCTCGTATTCCTTGGGTTCGGAAAAATCAAAAGGATAAACAGGCAGCTGTTCATCGGTTTGGGCATAAGCGCCTGCACACAGGAGTAGGGAAAAGGCAAAAAGTAATTTCTTCATTTTCAAGAACATTATTACGCCAGACGGCGAAACGCATTGCCGGGGTTGGACCGGTTTAACGATTTAACTATAGTGAATTTTTACGCCAAACAACAAACGCAGTATCATCGGGCCAATTGTTCACTGATCATTCCAAAACGGCGTTCCCGCTTTTGAAAGTCGAGGATCGCTTCATACAAGTGCTGTTTTCTGAAATCGGGCCAGAGCAATGGCGTAAAGTATAGTTCAGCGTAGGCGATCTGCCACAACAGGAAGTTGCTGATGCGGCGTTCTCCACTGGTCCGGATGAGCAATTCAGGGTCTGGAATACCTGCCGTGCTCAGTGCTTTGGACAAGTGGGCCTCGTCGATCTCTTCGGGATGCAAGTCGCCGGCCCGCACCTGTTCGGCCAGTCTGCGGGCTGCGCAGGCAAGCTCCCATCTGGCGCTATAGTTGAGCGCCAGGATCAGCGTCATGCGGGTATTGTTCCTTGTAGCTTCAATGCCTTCCAGGAGAGCGCGGTATGTGGGTTCGGGCAGTTGGCTCAAGTCGCCTATTGCTTGCAGGCGTATGTTGTTTTTATGGAGTGTCTGCATTTCCTTGTGCAGGGTTTCCACCAGGAGGCGCATCAGCGCGCCCACTTCCATTTTCGGGCGGTTCCAATTCTCGGTAGAAAAGGCGTAGAGGGTGAGGTACTTGACGCCCAGTTCGGCTGCTGCTTCGGTGGTTTCGCGCACGGCCTGAACGCCATGCCTGTGGCCGAACACGCGCGGCTTTCCATGTTGTTTGGCCCAGCGGCCGTTGCCGTCCATGATCACGGCAATATGGCGAGGCAACTTTTCCGGTATGATAGCAGATTTTAAGTCCATTCGCTCAAGGCGCCTCCCCTTGTTTTTGGGCAGGCTGCTCAGGGCCGCAAAGTTAGCAAAAGCCGGGCTTATTGTGCCGGCAATATCATTATTCGCCGTATTTTGCGCTTCCGTTTTTGAAAAATACGATCATGACCTTTGCAGAATTCCATTACCGACGCCCCGACATGGCCCTTTTTACCGCAAATTTTCAGCAACTTCTCGAACGCTTCGAATGCGCCGGTTCTTTTGAAGATCAGAGCCGGCTCTTAGACGAGATCAATGCCGCCCGCAATGAGTTTTTGACCATGCACAACCTGGGGCACATCAGGCATACCATCAACGTCAAAGACGAGTTTTATGCACAGGAAAATGACTTCTTCGACCGCGAAATGCCGGCTTATGAAGGGCTTGTTTTCAGCTTTTATCAAAAATTGCTCGACTCGCCATTCCAGCCTCAGTTGGAAGCACGCTGGGGAACCCAGCTTTTCCGGCTGGCCGAACTCAACCTCAAGACCTTCTCACCGGACATCCTGGAGGACTTGCAGCAGGAAAACGCGCTGAGCAGCGCTTACGTCAAGCTCAAGGCCGCTGCCCGCATCGAGTTTTGCGGCCAAACGTACAATTTGTCGTCGATTTTTAAACTCGAAACCGATCCCGACCGCGACACCCGCCGCGCCGCCTCTGCCGCTAAATGGAAATTCTTTGAAGACCACGCCGGCGAAATCGACGACATCTTCGACCGCTTGGTGAAAACCCGGCATCGCATCGCGCAAAAGTTGGGATTTCGCAACTTTATTGAACTCGGCTATGCCCGCATGTATCGAAGCGACTACAACGCCGAAATGGTGGCCGCTTTCCGGGAGCAAATTCGCCGTAGTATAGTGCCGATAGCGTCCCTGCTTTACGAGCGACAGCGCCGTCGCATCGGCTTGGATCGCCTGATGCATTACGATGAAGACTACCGCTTCCCCGACGGGAACCCCCAACCCCAGGGAGATCCCGATTGGATCATCGGGCAAGCCGGTCGCATGTATGCCGAGCTTGCGCCCGAAACCCACGAGTTCATCCGGTTTATGCGGCAGGGAGACCTCATGGACCTTCCCGCCCGCGACGGAAAGGCCCCCGGCGGATACTGCACCTTTCTCAGCGCATACCGCGCGCCGTTTATTTTCTCCAACTTCAACGGCACCAGCGCCGATATTGACGTGCTCACCCACGAAGTGGGCCATGCCTTCCAGATCTTTTCCAGCCGCGACCTCGGCATAGGCGAGTATTTCTGGCCCACCTACGAGGCCTGCGAGATACACTCCATGAGCATGGAGTTCTTTACATGGCCATGGATGCAACTCTTCTTCGGGCCGGATACCGAAAAATATCACTTCGCGCACCTCGCCGCATCTGTGTGCTTTCTGCCCTACGGTGCAGCAGTGGATGAGTTTCAGCACTTGGTGTATGAAAACCCGGAATGGACGCCGGCGCTGCGCCGCCAGGCCTGGAGGGATATTGAGCGCAAATACCTGCCCCACCGCAATTACGATGGGAATGCCTTTTTAGAAAGCGGAGCTTTCTGGCACAAGCAGAATCACATCTTTTCCTCTCCATTTTATTATATCGACTACGTACTTGCCCAGATATGCGCCTTTCAGTTTTGGAAACGAGACCGCGAAGACCATATTTCCGCATGGAATGACTACCTGCGCCTGTGCCGGGCCGGCGGCAGCCGCTCCTTCCTCGAGCTCGTCCGGCTGGCCGGTCTGCGCTCTCCTTTTGAGGAGGGCTGCGTGGATGAGGCGGCAGGCGGGGTAAAGGAATGGCTTGAGGGGAAGGGGTAATCCCGGCAGGTTGTAATGATCAAAACTCCGCGCTCTTCGGCGTGCGCGGGAAGGGAATCACGTCGCGGATATTGCCCATGCCGGTGATGAACTGCACCATGCGCTCGAAGCCGAGGCCGAAGCCCGCGTGCGGAGCGCCGCCGAATTTGCGCAGTTCGAGGTACCACCATAGTTCCTCTTCGGGTATGCCCACCTCGTGGATGCGGCTGAGAAGGACGTCGTGGCGCTCTTCGCGCTGGGAGCCGCCGACCACTTCGCCGATGCCGGGGAAGAGCACGTCCATGGCGGCAACGGTTTCCGCGGGTTCACCGGGTTGCAAATCGTTTACGCGCATGTAGAAGGCTTTGATCGACTTGGGGTAGTTGCGCACGATGACCGGTTTTTTGAACTCTTTCTCCACCAGGAAGCGCTCGTGCTCGGCCTGCAGGTCCTTGCCCCATTCCACCGGAAACTCGAACTGTCCTTTTTTGTATGGTTTGGAACTTTGCAGGATGCGAATGGCATCGGTGTAGGTGATGCGTTCAAATTCATTGTCGACCACAAACCGGAGTTGTTCTACCAAGCCCATGGGGCGGCGTTTGTCGGCGGGCAGGTTCTTCTCCTCGTCTTTGAGGCGGGCGTCGAGCGTGGCCACGTCTTCGGCGTAGTTGTCGAGCACATAGCGAATGAGGTACTTGCAGAAGTCCTCGGCCAGATCCATATTGTCGTAGATATCGTAAAAAGCCATTTCCGGCTCGATCATCCAAAACTCGGCCAGGTGGCGCGGCGTGTTGGAGTTCTCCGCCCGGAAAGTGGGGCCGAAAGTATAGACCTTGCCAAGCGCAAGCGCGCCGATCTCTGCCTGCAACTGCCCCGATACGGTGAGATTGGTGGCGCGCCCGAAGAAGTCCTCTTTCCAATCGATTTCACCGGACTCGGTGCGCGGCAGGTGATCGAGATCGAGGGTGGTGACGCGGAACATCTCCCCTGCTCCTTCGGCGTCGCTGCCGGTGATGATCGGGCTGTGCAGGTAATAGAAGCCCCGGTCGTTGTAGTATTTATGTATGGCGAAGGCCACGGCATGGCGTATGCGGAACACGGCGCCGAAAGTATTGGTGCGGGGCCGGAAATGCGCTTTGGAGCGCAGGAATTCCATGGTCTGGCGCTTGGGCTGCAAGGGGTAGTTTTCCGGGTTGCACTCGCCGATAATCTCTATGTTTTCGGCTATGACTTCCACGGCTTGCCCGCTGCCCAGCGATTCGGCCAAGCGCCCGGTAGCGGCGATGCAGGCGTGGAATCCGATCTTGCGCATGGTTTCTTCCGGAAATTGCTCATAGTCCGCCACGATTTGAAGGTTGTGGGGCGTGGATCCATCGTTGAGGGCAATGAAGCGGTTGTTGCGGAATGCGCGCACCCAGCCTTTTACAGTCACAGTACTGCCGATTTCGGGCGATTGCAGGATAGCGGCGATCTCGGTATGTTTTTTCATGTTTTTTCCGGTTTCAAAAAGAAGCCGCGAAATTACACACTTTGGGCGGAATTGTTGCCTTGGAAAAAAACACGTTATCCCATCAAGAACTTTTCCAATCCAAAATGTTTTCATTTCTCAAACATTGCCACATGTATCGCCTCCTCACTGCCCTATGCCTTGCAGGCCTCCCGTTTGCTGCTGTACTTCATGCCCAAAGCGCCGAATTACAACCGCCCATCATTCTCAAAAGAGCGTTGGAACCCATCCTCATTGACGGCGACGTGACCGAAGCTGCCTGGTTTACCGGGCAACCCGCGCGCAATTTCTGGCAGATTTTCCCCAACGATTCCATGCGCGCCGAGTGGGATTCCGAAGTATTCATGACGTATGACGACCAGTACTTGTATGTAGCCGCCAAATGCTATTCAAAAGGAAACAACTTCGTCATCACTTCCCTGCGCCGCGATTACCGGGCCGGAGGCAACGACAACATTACCTTTGTGTTTGATACCTTCCGCGACCGCACCAACGCCATCGTGTTCGGCATGAATCCCCTGGGCGTGACCCGTGAGGCGCTCATCTCCAACGGCGGTTCCGATAGCGACTTTTTCGACGAGTTTTGGGACAACAAATGGCATGGCGTTTCCCGCATCCACGAGGGGTACTGGAGCTGTGAATTGGCCATTCCCTTTAGTTCTCTGCGTTTTCGCGAAGGGGACACCGAGTGGTTTTTCAACTGTTACCGCTTCGACATGCAGGCGAACGTGCAGAGCACCTGGAACCGCATCCCTCAAAACCAGATCATCATGAGCTTGGGCTATATGGGCAGCATGATATGGGACGAACCCCTGCGCAAACCTGGTGCAGGCATTACCCTCATTCCATACCTCAACAGCGGCTACGCGCAACGCTTCGTAGAGGACGGCGTGCGCGTGGAAAGCAAACCGGATTACAACATCAATGCCGGCTTCGATGCCAAAATACAGGTTAGCTCCGGCCTTAATCTCGACCTCACCGTCAATCCCGACTTTTCCCAGGTGGAAGTAGACGAACAGGTCATCAACTTAGACCGTTTCGAGATTTTCTTCCCGGAGCGCCGGCAATTCTTTTTGGAAAATGCCGACCTGTTCGGCTCTTTCGGGTCGGGGCGCATCAATCCATTCTTTTCCCGGCGCATCGGCGTCACACAGGACCCCTCCACCGGCCAGAATCTCCAAAACCCCATCTACGCCGGTGCGCGCCTGAGCGGCAAACTGGATAACAACTGGCGCATAGGGATGCTGAGCATGCAAGCGGCGCGCAATACGGACATCGGACAGCCATCTACCAATTATACCGTAGCGGCTATTCAACGCAAGATTTTCAGCCGTTCCAATATCGCTGCTATGTTTGTCAACAAACAGACTTTTGCTCCTAAAGACAGCGCCGGCTCTTTCTCCGCTTTCAACCGGGTGGCCGGGTTGGACTACAACCTGGCTTCTTCGGATAATAAGCTCATCGGAAAGGTGTTTTACCACCGTTCTTTTTCTCCGGGCATCAACAAAAAGGCCTTTGCACATGGCGCGTCCGCCGAATACAGGGTAAAGCGTTTTTCCGCAGGCTGGGAACAACAATGGGTGGGTGAAGGCTATAATGCCGAGGTGGGCTTCGTGCCGCGCAAAAACTTTTTCAGCATAAATCCCTTTGTGCAGTACTTCCTATACCCCGGCAAGGGCTTTTTCAACCAGCACAGTATCGGAGCAGCAGCCTTCGTGTTGTGGATGCCCGAGTTGGGCCGCACCGACCACGAAATCAACCTGTGGTGGGAAGGCAGTATGCGCAATACGGCAGAATGGGAAGTTGGCATGAGCAACAATTACGTGTACCTCTTCGAGGATTTCGATCCCGGCGGGCAGGGCGCGCTGCCCTTGCCGGCAGGAACGAGCTACAATTTCTCCGGCATCGGGTTTTCTTACTCCTCTGACCGACGCCCCAAATTCAATTTCAGTATTGAGCCCTCTGCCGGTCAGTATTTCAACGGTTACAGACTCAATATGGAAGGCTCGCTTAGCTATCGCTATCAGCCATTCGGCTCGGCGGCCGTGAATTTCAACTACAGTTATATCGATCTGCCGGCCCCCTACTCCGATGCCTCTGTGCTGCTGGTTGGGCCACGCATTGATCTAACTTTCAGCAAGAGCCTATTCCTCACTACCTTCATCCAGTACAACCAGCAATTAGACAACATCAACATCAATGCCCGGCTTCAATGGCGCTACGCCCCGGTATCGGATTTCTTCTTGGTCTATACCGATAATTACAACACCCTCAACATCAGCGCCAAAAGCCGGGCCCTGGTGGCCAAGCTGACGTACTGGTTAAACACCTGATGAGGAATGGTCATCGCGGCACGATTCCGGAACTGTTAGAAAGCAGGTAACCAACCATAACTTTTGTGACGCAGGCTCGCTTCAACCGTCTGAAAAAGGTTGGATATCGCGTTCCGCCATACCCTTGAAAAGTATGTAAAGAAATCATTATCTTTACGGCAGTATGACGATCGTTTCCGCAAGAAACCATTATTTTGTACAATCTTTGTTCACTTTTAAAACCGTTTTATCATGTCATTACAAGACAAGTACCGTCCCGTTCTCAAACTCGGCGAGGACCTCGGTGTACAGGAAGGCTACGTCGAAGAAAAAGACGGCAAACTGCACATCGGCGGTATCGCCCACACGCAATACGAGAAAAACCTCCTTTGGGACAAGATCAAAGAGATTGGAGGGGAGAACTTTTCTGACGTCGCCGCAAACATCAAGGTAGCAAACACTGACTACTTCCACAAGCATACCGTACAAAAAGGCGATACGCTCTCCAAAATCGCCAAGCAATACTACGGCGAAGCCAACAAGTACATGGCGATCTTCAACGCCAACAAAGACATACTTAAAAACCCCGATCTCATTCACCCGGGGCAGGAGTTGGTCATTCCGAATCCGTAATCCGGACCGAAAAACAGTAACATCCACAGGAGTCTTCTTTTCATGCAGGGAGGCTCCTGTTAGTTTTTTATGCTCGATAGCCGGCAAGATGACAAAAATCACCTCTTCTTAAAGCGACTAATCATTGTTTCGGAGAAATAAAACCCGCAATCTTGCCTCTCAAACCGGCATGTCATGACACCGTCAACATACAGCACAACCGATGCGCTTATTTCCGAGATACAGCAAATCCTCGATTTCGTAAAATCTCGTGAAGAGGCCCACTCCGACCTCATCCGGAAAGTGCAACCTCACTACCGCGACAGTGCGCGCAACCTCATTCACTACATGGCATTGCGATCCTTCGACCTTCGACCCATCCAGGAAGAACTCTCCATGATGAGTATTTCCTCCCTGGGGCACTCGGAAGGATACACCCTTACCAACCTTAAAAAAATTCTCCACTTGCTGCGCATGGTCAACGGAGATTCTGATACAGACGTTCAGGAAGACTTCCACTCCCCGTTCAATTACTTCCGCAGCAAGCAGCAACTCGCCGAAAATGCCACCAAGCTTTTCGGAGCCCCTTCCCGCGGCCATAGTACACGTATCATGGTCACCCTTTCCAAAGAAACAGCCTATGACTACGACCTGGTGCAATCCTTGGTAGCCGGCGGAATGAGCATCGCCCGCATCAATACCAGCCACGAAGAACCGCGTGAATGGGAGGCCATGATCCACAACATCCGCCGCGCCGAAAATGCCCTGGGAAAAAAATGCCTTGTTTACATGGACCTATCCGGCCCCAAATTGCGCACTGAAGCAATTGATCCATCCGGCGCCATTAGCGACGAGCGCAAGGGGGATTACCTCCTCCTCCACCAGGGCGACGATATCCGGATTGTGCGCAATTTACCCGAGAGGCTTCCGGCAGGTATGACCGAAGGAAGTCGCTGTACCTGCGTTTCTATTTCCCTGCCCAGGGTGTTTGAAGACGTAAGGCCCGGGGAACGCATCTTTTTCGACGATGGAAAAATAAGGGGGCAAATTACAGATATAAGCCCCGAAGATTTTGGAGTGCGTGTTACCTATGCCGGCCTGGAGGGCGCCAAATTAAGAGCCGATAAAGGAATCAACTTGCCGGATACCTGCCTGCGCCTGCCGTCACTGACCGACGATGACCATGCCAACCTTCCCTTTATAGCCCGCTACGCCGACATCGTAGGCTATTCTTTTGTGCGAACCCCCTCTGACGTAGAACATCTCCAGGATGAACTTCAAAGCCAAAGTCGCAGCGACATAGGCATAATCCTGAAAATCGAAACCAAAGAATCCTTTGAAAACTTGCCTATGCTGTTGCTTACGGCCATGCGAAGTCCCAAAGTAGGGGTTATGATCGCCCGCGGCGACCTTGCGGTGGAAATGGGCTTCGAACGCATTGCCGAAGTCCAGGAGGAAATTCTCTGGATTTGCGAAGCCGCTCACATACCCGGGATATGGGCCACCCAAGTGCTCGAAAAACTGGCGTCCAAAGGAATCGCCACACGGGCTGAGATCACCGATGCCGCCATGGCCGCCCGCGCCGAGTGCGTCATGCTGAATAAAGGGCCTTATATCGTTAATGCCGTAGCTGCACTTGACGACATCATCCTCCGCATGGAGAGCCATCAGTTCAAGCGCATGAGCAACCTGCGCCCGTTGATGGTGGCCAGGCATTTTCTTGATGCGCAACCCAGCGAAAGCGTGGCCTCGTACACTCAATAGCCATTTTCCGCCGGGTTTTGATGGCGCCAATCACTTATCCGCTGCCAACCCGGAACCTCTGAAAACATGGTTTTTTACGATACTGCGGTGCAGCAGGTATGTCAGCCCTGTAGCAAGCGCCAATTCCAACAACAATAACATGTGCAAGCCCAAAATCCGGTGCAGACTGAAAACCATGACTGTAAACAGCACCTGCACAAAGGCCAGCAGCGCCGTAGCCTGCATATGGGTCAGCCCAAAATCGATGAGCATGTGGTGGATGTGGCGCCGGTCGGGGTGGAATGGAGAATACCCGCGAATGATCCTCGTGACGGAAACCCGGAAGGTGTCAAACAACGGCAATATCAGGATGCCGATAGCCACGGCCGGCGTTGCCTGGAATTTGTACGGGTGAAAGGAGGGAAGCCCGTTGTTCGCATTGATAAAGCGAATTACGAGGATCGTGCACACCAGGCCGATAAACAGGGAACCGGTATCGCCCATGAATATGCGGGCAGGAGAAAAATTGAAGCGCAGAAAGGCCGTCACCGCGCCGGCGGAGCCGAATGCCACGGTGCTGAGTTCCACGTTTCCGGTAATATAAAACCAACAGCCGAGCGTCACCATAATGAGGGCGCCAATACTGCCGGCCAACCCGTCAATGCCGTCCAGCAAGTTGAAGGAATTGACAATGACGATAATGGTGAAAAACGACAACAGGATAAAAGTCAACTGCCCCAATTCTCCATACATCCCGAAAAGGCCGTACATTCCCGTCAGCCGGATATCGGATTTGAATATTAAAATGGCGGCTGCAAGTAATTGCGCTATCATTTTTTTTCCGGGCGACATCGGCGAGATGTCGTCCTTGGCCCCGATCAGAAAAAGAATGATAAACGCCCCGAGTATGTATTGCAGGTTGGCAAAGTCCTGGAAAGGCGTCCAAAGCACGATGGAGAATATGGCGCCCGCGAAAATGGCGATCCCGCCCAGGGAGGGTGTGGCTATGGTGTGGGAACTGCGTTCCCCCGGCACATCAAACAAGTGTTTGGATCGCGCAATCTCTATGATGGGTGGAATGGCGAAATACGTGAGCGCAAATGCCGTTAGGAAACTGATGGCAGGTAGGTACATGTGTCATGGGAGGATTTGCCACTACAAAGATATGCTTTTCATCCCGATTACCGCCAACATTCTTCCGGTAAGCCCTTTCTCTTGCCTGTGCGAGAAATAATCGGTATTGTGTGCAACCGTTGAGTATGGAGACACCTCAATGCGACCGGGCTGCAGCCCGGCTGAGATCAACTGCGCCCGGTTGGCGGATTTGAGATCGAGCAGAAATTTGCCGCGAGAAGCCTCCCAACGTTTGAATTCCCCATGAAAATGGTCGGCCACATCGTTGTCTACCTCGTAATCGCAGGCGTCGATGCAGGCGCCGATGAAAGCGAGGCAATCCTCGGAGCGGGTGCGGTATTGTTTATGCATGACATGCAAGGCGCCGGCGACGATGCCGAGCGAAGTGCCTTTCCAGCCTGCGTGAACGGCGGCAACAACCTCCTGCACCGGATCAAAAATCAAAACAGGAGTGCAATCCGCCACACTCACATTGATCAGCAGGTCTTTTTCCTTCGTGATCAATGCATCGTACCCATCATATCGACCGGGCTGCGAAGTGACCAATACCTCCTTGCCATGCACTTGATGAGAAGAAGCGGTTTGGGCGGGATCAAAGCCCACTGCACCAAAAAACCTGCGCCGGTTTTCGGTTACGTTCTCCACTGAGTCGGTAGTGCTCAGCCCCAGGTTGAGTGAATGAAAAGGCGCCGGGCTGACGCCGCCATGTCGCGTACTTTGGCCGGCAACTACAAGAGGGAATCCGGAGAAAATGTTCGCGGGTCGAAAAAGGCCTTGGTTATCAACGCTCATCAATGCAAGGCTTTTTCCTTGGGCGGAAGGCTGGCGTGGTATTCCTCAAAAATGCGGCGGGTATAGTAGTCGAGCAACTCCAGTATGCGCTCGCGGCGATCGGAGGTCACGATCATTCCTATGTGCTGATCCTTTTGGAGCCGCCACACCAATTCCGGCTCCTGAAAAGGAGAATAATCCGGGCGCGTATAGCGCGACAGGGATACCACAAGGCCTGCATAGGTGTTGTGGCCGGGAGGAAGCGCATAGGTTGTGCCATTCGCCTGGGCTACCTCCACTTTGGCCCACTCCGTCCACAAATTAATACCGGAAGATATCTCCACCATTTCGGCAATATGTGCTCCTCCTACACGGGAGGAAGTCTCCAGGAAATAATATTTTCCATCTTCATGGCAGCGGATAAACTCCGTATGGGAAGCGCTGTAACGCATGCCGAAAGCCTCCATGACCTGTGTAGTGAGTTGTTGCAATGCCCGGTCTTCTTCTCCGCCGAATTCTACGGTGTGGGTGCGGAATACCCCGCCGCCCTGGGCCACGTCCAATGGCGGCGCTAAGTAGCGCGACACGCGGCAGAAGACGGTTTTGCCATCGTTGCTTATGGCATCGCTGTGGTAAACGTCCCCTGGTTTGTATTGCTCTATCAGGAAGAGGTGCCTTTCAGCGCCGGTCTCGTGCAATATCCGCCAGGCATCCTGGGCAGTGTGTACTTTTTTGATGCCTATAGCCGAAGCTTCAGACCGGGGTTTGATGACCCAGGGGCCGGGCACAGTATTGAGATACCGGTTGACCTCGTCGTCGTTGAAAACGGCGCTGAAAGCAGGCACGGGGATGCCCGCCTCGGCCGCCCTCATGCGCATGGCCAGTTTGTCGCGAAAATATTTGGCGGTAGTCTGGCCCATACCGGGAATTCGAAACTCTTCGCGCAAAAACGCGGCTTTTTCCACGTCGAAATCGTCTAAGGAAACGATACGGTCAATTTTGCGCGAGCGCATCACCCAAGCCAGCCCTTCCAGGAGAATAGCCATATTCTCCGGCGAGTTGTTGTCGTGTTCGAGGTAAAAGAACTCATCGATGGACTCCCGGGGCCAGGGGTCGTGTTCCAATGACTTTTTGGTAATGACCAATACGTTATTGCCGAGCGCTTTGAGCGTGCGGATAAAATCGATGCCTTTGTAAAAAGTGGCTACACAAAGGAAGGTTAAAGGTTTCGACATGGCAGATGCTGCTTTTATGGCCTGGATAATGAAGAAAGGTATTCGAGCAGAAGGCGTACTCCATAGGCGGTTGCGCTTTTTTGGGAAGCGAACTCAGAGTCGTTGAAGGCCACCCCGGCAATGTCCAAATGCGCCCAACTGGGGTGGTCATCGATAAACACTTCTAGAAATTTGGCGGCAGTAATGGCGCCGGCCATTGGGCGAATGCCGAGGTTGCGCACATCAGCCACGTCAGATTTTATTTCTTCCCTGAAAGAATCCCACAAGGGAAAACGCCAGGAGAGCTCTCCGCAACGTTCGCCGGCAGCCAGCAGGTCGCTTGCCAGTTTGTCATTGTTGCTGAACAGGCCTGCGCCGTGATAACCGAGAGTGCGCACCGTGGCCCCGGTGAGGGTGGCTATGTCGATCAACACCTCCGGCTGAAAATGTTTTACGGCATAATACAAGCCGTCGGCCAGTACCAAGCGGCCCTCGGCGTCTGTATCAATCACTTCGATGGTTTTGCCGCTGTATGAGTTAATTACGTCGCTGGGACAAAAAGCGTTGGCATCTACGCTGTTTTCCGTGGCGGGTACGATACCGATCACATGCACGGGCAAGTTCAGGCGCGCAGCGGCTTCCACCGCGCCGAGTACTGCCCCTGCACCGCCCATATCGCTTTTCATCAGGTGCATGCTGGCAGAAGGTTTGATGGACAAACCTCCGGTATCGAAAGTGACTCCTTTTCCAACAAGGGCTACTCTGGCCACCGGATCAGAGGGGCGATGTTCCGTCACAATGAGACAGGGCGGGTTAGAACTCCCTTGGTTGACCGCCAAAAGCGCGTGCAAACCGAGCGATTGCAATTGCGTTTTGCCGAGCACTTCTGCTGAATAGCCGTATTTTTGGGCGGAATTCAACGCCCAGGCAGCCAGGTCTTCAGGCCGCTTTTTATTGGAAGGAGCGTTGACCAGGTCAAAAATGCTGCATTGAGTTTCCGCTATTTCAACACCCCGGCCGGCAGCTGTTTTCAGCGCACCGGAATCCGTGCCGCCGTACCATATGGCGATGCGGGCATCCGGCCGGGAAAGCGGATGCTCCTCTCCGTTGGAGGTCTTGAATTTGCCGATGTAGTAAGCGCTGAGAGACAAACCGTTCACAGCTGCCTCCGTAAAAAGAACCGGATTCTCCGGTTCATTATTATACAACAGGCTGATAGCCAGTTGAGGGTTGAGCCGCTGCCGGTATTTATTCCCGAAGCTTCGAAAAGCCTTGAGGATTTCCGGAAAGCCGGGATTGGCGCCCATGCCCAACAGGAATGCCCGCTGCTCGCCCAAATATATGGGCCACACCTCATTCCAATCAGCCTTGAACAGAGAAGTGTCAGGAATGCCCGCATAACCTGCTTTCCGGCAGGCATCTAATACGCTTTCCGTGCCTGTGCGGGGGTCTACAGGTATAACGATCGCAGGAATCTGGCGATCCGGTTTGTCGATAATGGCAATCTCCATGCGCTACCAAATGCTTTGGGGGTTGGGCAACATTCGCCGGAAACGCCGCAAGGTAAGGAGAATTCCGCCAGCAAAAAAATTTTCAGGTGAAGAACAACCACTCTACAGCTTTGGGAAACTCCTCGCCCCATCGCGCCTCGTTGTGCTTTCCTTTGGGGTCTATGGCCACATTAAACTCCAGCTTGGAGGACAGGCCTTGCTTTTCCAAAGCACTTTTAAAGCGCTTGATGTTGGGCACTACGTTGGCGCCTTCATTTTCGCCGCCATACAGGTATATGCGGGTGGTGTGAGGCTCGGTGAAAGTCATGGCCTGAAAATGAATATTGGGCGCCACCCACAAAGACGGGGAGAATATCATCAGCCGGCTGTACACCTCCGGGT
The DNA here is from genome assembly GCA_964577215.1 of uncultured Saprospiraceae bacterium. Taxonomy (GTDB): domain Bacteria; phylum Bacteroidota; class Bacteroidia; order Chitinophagales; family Saprospiraceae; genus UBA2329. Next base: position 4,248 of record CAZNYK010000049.1, on the reverse strand, counting down.
ACATCAAGCCGGCATAAATGCTGATAAGCCCCCCCATGGAACTACCTCCTATGCCGGTGCGATCGCGATCGGGAAGGGTGCGGAACGTTCTGTCAATAAAGGGTTTGAGCGTATCCGCCAGGAAGCGGACGTATTTTTTGCCGTCGCCGCTACCCAGGCGGGTGCGCATGGAGGGCGTAAATTCTGCAATGCGCTCGCTTTCGGCATGATCTATGGATACCACGATGATGTCGCCCTGGCCCTTTTCTGCCATCAGTGCCAGTTTTTTGTCCACCGCCCAATTGCCGAAAGGGGCATAGTCGTCAAATAGATTTTGACCATCTTGCAAATAGAGCACCGGGTAGCGGCGGTTGGTTTCGTAGTAGTCGTGCGGCAGGAGTGCGGCAATGCGGCGGGTTTTGATGAGTTGGGGAATCTCGAAAGCCTCATCGATCACCTCAATGTTGGGCAACAACTCAGGATTGTAAGAAAAACCCTGCTTGCGCCAGCGCGGCACATGCTCCACCACCCGGCCATCGCCCGGAGTTGCTTTGCGGTTCTGACGGATATTGCCGTACACATCGAGTTCTTCGTTCTCCCAGGAGCCGCGCACGAATTTAAACTCTACGGACTCCGGCAGGGGCATATTGTCGGGGAATGTGAATTCGTACCGCCCCGGCCCGGTTTTGGTCATCCGGAAAGGCTCGTCGGGCACGATCCAATTATTGAAATTACCGGTCAGGAATACAGGCAGCGCGCTGTCTTCCGGCGTATTTAGTTCTATGGTAAGCTGCTTTTTGCTTGCTGTGTTGCCTTGCATGTCGATCCGTTCTTTATGCTCGTGTGCATCAATTACGGGTGTTCTTCGGTGTAGGCTTTTGGGAGAGACAAAGGTAGTAAAAGGATTGGTTAGCGCAAATGAGAAAAAATACAAATAAGGCGCCCAAAAACAGCAGGCCGAACCGCCCATTTGGCAATCCCGGAAGGATGGCATATTTTTACCCCCTAACAAAGCCATTATGCACACCGCCGAAATCGAAGAACTCAACCAGAAAATCCGGGAAGCAGGCGCTTTCCTGGAGCAACTTCGCAGTGAGACCGCCCGGGTCATCGTAGGCCAGGAGGGCATGATGGAGCGCCTGCTCATAGGCCTGCTCAGCCGGGGCCATGTGCTGCTCGAAGGGTTGCCCGGCCTGGCCAAGACCTTGGCTGTAAAAACCCTGGCCCAGGCAGTGGATGCCCGCTTCAGCCGCATTCAGTTCACCCCCGACCTATTGCCCGCCGATATCATCGGCACCATGATATACAACCCGGCCACTCATGACTTCAGCGTGCGCAAAGGGCCGGTTTTTGCGCACTTCGTACTGGCCGACGAGATCAACCGCGCCCCCGCCAAAGTGCAAAGCGCCCTGCTGGAAGCTATGCAAGAGCGCCAGGTAACAATCGGCAACGAAACTTTTTCCCTGGAGGAGCCTTTTCTCGTGCTCGCTACCCAAAACCCCATCGAGCAGGAAGGCACCTATCCCCTGCCCGAAGCTCAGGTGGATCGCTTCATGCTCAAGGTGAAAGTGGATTATCCCGGCAGGGAAGAAGAACGGGAGATCATACGCCGCAATATCAGCGACGATCATTTTGGGGAAGTACGCCCTGTCATCCGGCCGCAGGATATCCTGCTCGCCCGCGAATGGGTGCGACGGGTGTATATGGATGAAAAAATTGAGCGCTACATCCTCGATGTCGTCATCGCTACCCGCGAACCGGAAAAGGCCGGCCTGGGCCGCCTGCGCCCCCTGATACAGTACGGCGCATCGCCCCGAGCGGGTATCAACTTAGCCCTTGCGGCCAAATCGCTCGCCTTCCTGCGCCGGAGGGGCTACGTCATCCCGGAGGATATCCTCTACATGTGCCCCGATGTGCTGCGCCACCGCATCGGGCTTAGCTATGAGGCGGAAGCGGAGGGCGTGACGCCGGAGGACATTATTAAAGAGGTGTTGAATGTGGTGCCGGCGCCGTGAGGCGCCTCACTCCCCCTGCCCCATCGAAAACGCCTTCTTGCCGTCTATCTCGTAGAGGTTTTCCACTTTGATGAAGTTGAGGCCGGCAGCCATGAGGCGCTGCAACAAAGCTATGATGTCATAGTAGATGACGTCGGGTGCGGCCATATTACTGCGGTGCATGCCGTGCAGCGATTGCCGGGCCATAAACCGGCAGCGCCAGTGATCGGTGCAGAAGGTGTCGGGGAAGCCGTCGGGATAGACCTTCAAGCCCCGGTTGGTGATCATCTTGAGCATGAGCTGATCGCCGGTGAGGGATTCGAGGATTTGGCCAAGTTCACCAGGGTCGCGGCGTTCCCCGGTCCAGTCTAAGAAAACATCCACGCCGAGCAGGCGTTTGGCGCCGGCGCGTGAAGGGCGCAGCTTCACTTCGATAGGTTTGGCGCTGTCGCCCATGTGTACGGGTGCCAATTGCGCGGGCGATTGCCCGAGCCGTTCAATTACAGCTTTGGCAAAAGCTTTGGTGCCGACTTTATGTTTCGTGTGCTCCTCGCTGTAGATATCGCCGGTGTGGATGCCGTCTTCCAGGGTCTTGAGCAATGCGTTCATGATAGATTCGCCCACTTTGGGTTGTCCCACATGCACCATCATGAGGCAAGCGGCATGGATCAGCCCGGATGGGTTGGCAATGTCCTTCCCTGCGATGTCGGGGGCGGAGCCGTGAATGGCCTCGAACATGGCGAATCCGTCGCCGATATTTGCGGAGCCGCCAAGCCCCACGGAGCCGGCCACCTGGGCGGTGATGTCGGAGATGATATCGCCATAGAGGTTGAGGGTGACGATTACATCGAACATTTCGGGGCGGTCGGCCAGCAGGGCGGCACCTATATCAATGATGTAGTGGTTGCTTTCTATGTCGGCATATTCTGCGGCCACTTCGTTGAAGACTTTGTGAAACAGGCCGTCGGCGAGCTTCATTATGTTATCTTTGGTCATGCAGGTCACCTTCTTGCGTCCGTAGGCGCGGGCGTACTCGAAAGCGTAGCGGATCACCCTTTCACTTCCCGGGCGGGAAATGAGCTTGAGCGCCTGGACGACCTCACCGGTTTGCTGGTGCTCGATACCTGCATAAAGGTCTTCCTCGTTTTCGCGGATGACGACTAAGTCCATGGTCGGGAAATGACTCTGCACAAAGGGCGTGTAGGCGCGGCAAGGGCGCACGTTGGCGTACAGTCCGAGCGTGCTGCGCACGGTCACGTTGAGGCTTTTGTACCCGCCGCCCTGCGGGGTAGTGATGGGTGCTTTGAGGAAAACCTTGTCGTTGCGCAGTATATCCCAGGAGCCGGGGGCGATACCCGATTCCATGCCCTTGAGGTATACGTCCTGGCCAATTTTGACTTCGTCGTATTCCAATCGAGCGCCAGCCGCTTCCAGTATGGACAACGTGGCAGCCATAATCTCCGGGCCAATACCGTCTCCGTGGGCTATGGCGATGCGGGTTTTCGGGGAATCGGAAGCGGCTTCTTTTGAGCCGGTTTTGCCTGTTTTCATGTTTGTGATAGCTTTGATGAATGCAATTGTCGTTGGAAGAAACAACACCCGCCCGGTAAAGGGGTTTGCAAAATTGCCGAATTTTATTTTCCGCGCCAAGAAGCTTGTGACCTATACCGCTAAATTCCTTAGTTTTGGGATTGAAAAGAAAAAATCAAATACCATGAGAGTCATTCTTGCCATTGCCATACCGGTGTTCCTGTTTACATGTTCCTGTGGTACTTCCAACAAATCTTCCTCCCCCGGAAAAACCGCTGAAAAAGGCTACAATTGCATCGGCACGGAACCGTTCTGGAACGTGAAAGTGGAAAAAACGGGCATCATCTTTCAACTCCTGGGAGAAGAGCCGGTGACATACCCCTACAGCCCCGCTCAAAAAAAAGACGCGACGAGCGTATATGAAACCTCGGCGGGGGGCAGCCGCATCAAAGTGATCATCACGGAAGGAAGCTGCTCCGACGGCATGTCAGACGCGAGTTATCCCTACCACGCTCAGGTGGAAAGAGACGGCGAGAGCTACCGGGGCTGCGCCTTCCTCATAGGACAGAACCCGATGAGAGAGAGATGAATGTGGGTTACCGCTTCACAAATCGCTCTCCTCAACCCCACCGGCTATCGATAATATACTTCGCAAATCCATCACACTATAAAATTTTTGTTTTTTAATTTATAAAATTAAACAAAAAAATAAATTAATGAGCTGGATTCCCTGAGCAAAAAATCA